>CAYMJH010000015.1:8041-15647 GCA_964390385.1 uncultured Bacteroidales bacterium
CCGGTATTTCATACCTGCCAGTGTTTGCCAGGGCATAAGGAGAAAAAAAAGAATCAGCGGCCAAACGGTATATAATCTGATATACATGGTCTAATGGATGAAACCGAACTGAATAAACAAAAAAAGTCGCTGTTGTTTATGCCCGAACAAAAAGACTCAAAGCAACCCTAAACCACAAAACTAATGATTGTTTTCATTATTCATCAAGAAATCGGTTCAACGGTACCTGAGAAAAAGTATCCGTTGCAGGTTATCCTCAACGACCAGTAGTTTCATCAGCGATCTTTTTGCAATATTAAGATGCAATCCTGGATAAATATTGAGCAATTTTGAACGGAAATCCGGATTTATGACTCCGTCCCTTTAATTTCAAGGCGGTCCAGCGCTTTGGTTAAAGACTCCTTGTTTTCTGATATGATAAAGAGTTTATCATTGGCCTCAAGAACCGTTGCCCCGTTAGGTGTAAGAAATTTGTCGGCCCGCTGGATGATGGAGATCAATACCGTGCTGGGAAGGCCCAGTTCCACAATTGATTTACCGACAGCAGCACAACCGGCAGGAACAATCACCTGGGTCAGCATGGATTTGACGCTGTCAGACAGCTCGAGGTCCTGCAAAGTCCTCAGCTTGGCTTTCAGCGGCAGGGTAAGGTGCAGCCATTTTGCCACCACAGGCAAAGTGGTTCCCTGGATCAGCACCGAGGTGAGCGAAATAAAAAATACGATATTGAAGATCATGTCGGCCTTCGCTGCACCTGCCAGTAAGGGATAGGTAGCAAAGACGATGGGGACGGCACCCCGCAGGCCCACCCATGAAATCAGCCAACGACTGCGGTTCTGCACCCTGAAGAAAAAAAGACAGATAAAAACGCTCACCGGCCTGGCTACGATGATGAGAAAAGCCGAAATCAGCAGCCCGATCCCTATCACCGGGACCACCTCACTGGGAAAAACCAGCAGTCCCAGTGTCAGGAAAAGCACTATCTGCATCAGCCAGGCAAAGCTGTCGAATGATTTCAGGATCTTCTTTTTGTGGATCAGGTCCTGATTCCCCAGGAACATGCCACAAAGGTACACGGCGAGAAAACCGTTCCCTCCGACAAAACTGGTAGCGGAGAAAGAAAAGAACATAATGGCGATGACCAGGACGATATACAATCCCTCGTAATCAAGATTGATCCTGTTGATCATGATCTTTCCCAGTTTCCCGCAGATAAGGCCGAGCAAACCTCCCAGCAGCAGTTGTACAAAAAACTCGGGAATAACGTCCACCATGGCAGCATCCTGGTTCACCACAAGACCGGTAAAGGCAATGGTCAGCACATAGGCCATCGGGTCATTGCTGCCGCTTTCAAGTTCCAGCAACGGTCTCATCTGTCCCTTCAGCGCAAGCTTTTTAGAGCGCAGAATTGAAAAAACTGCGGCAGAATCAGTTGATGAGACAATGGATCCCAGCAACAAACCTTCAACCAGGGTGAAGTCCGTAACGGCCCACACGAAAACTCCAAGTGTGAAGGCTGTGATCAGCACACCCAGGGTTGACAGGGTAACACCCTGCCAAAGAACAGGTTTAACGGCCTCCCATCGCGTATCAAAACCGCCTGAGAAAAGGATGAAGCAAAGAGCTATAACGCCTATAAATTGAGCGATCTTGGGATTATCAAAGAAAATTCCGCCCGGTCCTTCGGAACCCGCCAGCATACCGATCACCAGGAACAACACCAATACGGGTATCCCAAACCGAAAGGATGTTTTTCCCGCCAGCAGCGAAATGAAGAGAAGTATCGCTCCGATAAGCAATACATTGTCGGTTGTAAGATTCATGCCATTGGTGTCTTTATCAGGTCCGATCCCCCGTTAAAATTAGCGAATAGTTTCTTTTTAAAAAAACGAATCAAAGGACCAGGCTGCCATCAGGCGGAAAACAAAGTATTGACAGCCTTTCATTCATTTTTATCCTATATGAAATTTCCTGAAATGAAAAATTTAGTAATATTGATGTTCTTATTCGGATGCAAGCCATCCGATTATTATGAAACAAAATGAAGGGTGCGGATCACATAGGTTTTGACAACGAAAAATACCTTCGGGAACAGACATCGGCTATTCTTGAAAGAGTGAACAGGTTTAATGATAAGCTGTACCTTGAATTCGGGGGAAAAATCCTGTATGATTATCATGCTGCCAGGGTGCTGCCGGGATTTGATCCCAATGTTAAGATGAGGCTGCTTCAGATGCTGAAAGACAAGATAGATGTCATTCTTTGTATCCATGCAGGTGATATTGAAAGGAAAAAGATGAGGGCTGATTTTGGCATCACTTACGATGTCGATGCATTGAAAACCATCGATGATCTGAGGGAATGGGGGATCGATGTTACCGCCGTAGTGATTACCCGGTATGAGAATCAGTCACCTGCAAAGGCCTTTAAAAACAAGTTGGAGCTAAGGGGAGTCAGGGTTTACCTGCATTATCCCACGAAAGGATATCCCACCGATGTTGACCTGATCGTAAGCGATCAGGGATACGGGGCGAATGAATACATAGAAACCGCCAATCCCATTGTCATTGTTACCGGGCCGGGGCCGGGAAGCGGTAAGCTGGCCACATGCCTGTGCAATCTATATCATGAATATAAAAGGGGGGTGAAAGCCGGATATGCGAAATTCGAAACTTTTCCCATATGGGATCTGCCCATCGATCATAAGGTGAATATTGCCTATGAAGCCGCAACGGTTGATCTGAAAGATGAGGTCCTGATCGACGAACATCACCTTAAAGCCTATAATGTAAAGGTCGTCAATTATAACCGGGACATTGAAGCCTTTCATTTGCTGAAAAGGATCCTCGAGAAGATAACCGGCGGGGAGTGCATGTACCGGTCGCCGACTGACATGGGAGTTAACCGTGCCCGTTCCGGTATTGTGAACGACCCTATCATTTCGGCTGCCTCACACCAGGAGATCATCCGCCGGTATTTCAGGTGTGCCGTGGAATACGCCATGGGCCTGATCGATAAAGACACCCTTGACCATGTCGTAAGGATCATGGAAAAGATCGGCGCCAGGGTTGAAGACCGGAATGTGGTATTGCCGGCCAGGGATGCAGCAAAAAGTGCTGAAAAGACAGGAAAAGGCAATGAAGGGATTTTTTGCGGTGCCGCGATCGAACTGCATGACGGGACCATCATAACCGGTAAAAACTCGCCCCTGATGCATGCCTCTTCAAGCCTGATCCTGAATGCCACCAAACATTTGGCCGGGATTCCCGATGCCATGTTCCTCCTGCCCGAAAATATTATTTCATCGGTGACTTACCTGAAGAAAAGCATACTGGATGGCAAGATGGTAAGTCTTGATGTGGATGAGACACTGATCGTGCTTGGCATCAGCGCGCTGTCAAATCCGGCTGCAAAGATGGCACTGGAAAGCCTTAAGCAATTGCGCGACTGCGAGGTACATACTACTCATATCCCTACTCCGGGTGACGAGGCCGGATGGCGAAAACTTAAGGTAAACCTCACCTGTGATCCTGAATATTCCAGCAAAAGTCTTTTTATGGGCGGGTGAGCCGTCAGACGGCCAATTTCCTGGCCAGTACCTGAAAAGCCTCCTCAACACCTTCGCCGGTCTTTGCGGAGGTCCTTACCAGGTCCATACCTGAGGGGATATTTGTCTTCAGGTCTTCTTCAGTGATATCATATTCTCCGGTCAGGTCAATCTTATTCATCACGTACACATAAGGGACAGGTCCTATCGACCTGCGAACAAATGCTATGAGTTCAAGGGCCTTGGTCAGGGTATCCTTCCGCGTGCAGTCAAATACCAACAGGTAACCGGAAGTGCCGGTAAAGTAAGACGGATGGATTTTCTGGTAATCGTCGTCTCCATGGATATCCCATATGATAAGCCTGATGTCCTCTCCCCCAATCCTGATATCTTTCTGGTCTACCTTAACGCCGATGGTGGTATGATATTTCTCGGAAAAGATAGAATAAACATATCGCTTAACGAGACTCGTTTTGCCAACGGCAAAGGAACCCAGCAGCAAAATCTTCTTTTTAATCATAGTGGTTTCGTATTGATCCTTACCAAGACCATTCTGTTACTGTGAGAAACATCAAAATAAGGAAATTTTTCCGAACCCATCGCAACCGGGAAAACCTGTTCCCGCGGTATGCCTTTTTCAATGAGATATCCGGCCACATTGGATGCCCTCGCCAGGCTTAATGCCTGGTTGGTTTTACTGACGCCCAGCGCATCGGCAAAGCCCAGCAACATGAATTTTAACTTCCTGTCGTATAGGCCGGCTAACCGGTTCAGCTCATAGCAATGGCTATAAAGCGTATCCAGCAATTTTCTGTTGCTCCCCGATAAAGAGCTCTGTCCTATAATGAACCTGATCTCCACAGATTCAATGGTATGCATCAGCTGCCTCATTATTTTTAAAGACGCGCTGTCTTGCCTGAATTGAAGAAAGGAGATGCCGGGTATCAGCAAAGCGGTTTTTTTTACTCCTGAGGCCCAGGTCTCATCCAGATCTCCCGAGATTATAAGGGTATCGCCTGAAAGATCCATCCTTACCCCGGGTTGTGGTCTGGTGATCCGGCGGACTCTTTTCAAAACAATTTCAGGTTCGAGTGACTGGTAGGGATCCATCCTGAAGTTTACCTTCCCGGGGTTAAGTCCCAGCGAATCCATCAGCAGATATGGATCAGACGCATCCCTGTCCATCAGGCCGCCGATCTGATAAACGCCTTTATCCCTCGAAACACGTGTGACCTCCATTCCCGGTATGCCGGAAATGGATCTGAAAAACCTGTGATAACGGGAAGATTCACGGATCCTGAAGCCGGCCAGTAACAGCAGGGCAAGCAAAACCAGTAAAAACAGGAGCATGGATTTCACCGGTTTCTTTTTTGGTCTTTGGGGTGAATATTCGAGGCACTGTCCCAGCAAAGCGGAAGCACTTCTAAACACGTCGGTATTGCCAGAGAAATCACTCAGAAAAGGATGATAATCAGCATGAATTTTTTCAATAACCCTTCTCAGTATATTCCTGTAATGCTCCGTTGGATTGCCTTCCACGACGGCCGCCAGGATGGCAAACGGCCCCTGTTCGATATAGATATTCCTGGTGCCTATGCGCACGGCTTCCAGTTGTTGCTCTTTTTCCACATCCAGCGAATCGTGCACAAAATCCTGTATGGCCTTGAGCATCGAGGAGATGAGATCTGAATCCTGTTCCGGCACCCCGGTGCTTGCCGCATCCCTTAACAGCAGTCCCGTCTTCCGATGGATCAGGAACAGCCGGTTTACCCTGAACACCGGGTTATGATAAAGGAAAATCTCGGCATAGGTTTTTCTGGTAAAAAGAGCCTCAAGACGCCATTTCAGTCGTTTCAGCGAAAAACTGCTTTCCAACGCATGGTTTACGGTTTCCAGCAGTTTGTTAATAGCGTCGGCTACCGCCTTCCTTATGGCGGGACCCATAACAGGGAACAAGGCCTCGGATACAGGTTCCGGATTGTTTTTAATACTGTAATGCAGTGCCTTTTCGACATAAGGCATTAGCGATGAAGATAACGCATCGTCATTCTCAGACCCGATGTTATAGACCGAAGGCAATATTTTCCTGATGGCTTTGGCAAACCGGATCGGATCGTTGACGGTGGCTGCCAATTCCTCGAGTTGTCTTTTCTCAATACCCAGGATTAATTCCTTCAGCTCATCCAAAGGGTTTTGTGTGGTCATGTCATGCATTATGAATAAACCCGGCAGTATTATTGAGGTTTGATCTTCTTCAGCACCGATTCTATCAAAGTAACGAATCTTGATGTATCGAGCTTGATTTCCTGAAGATGCTGGATCTTTTTTTCATGGGCATTCAATTCCCTGTCGATTTCAGCGTTTTTCTCTTTCCAGTTCTTCAGGTGCAGCTGGAATTTTTCGCCGGATTCCCGGTTTTCCTGTTCAAACCTGTTTTCAGTCTCCGCTGCTTTTTCCCGGACTTCGGCTATCATCTTCTTTAAACCGGCTATTTCATCATCAAAAGTCTGTCTGAGCCTGGCAAAATCATTGCGAAAAGTATTGAGCATCTGGTTAGCTTCGTCGGATATTCTGCCTTCCAGCATCGAAAAACGGTTTTCAATATCTTCGATGTTGCTGCCAAATAAAATCTCCTTTATCTTTTCGATTTCTGCCGGCTGCCTGTCACGGTTTGGTTTCTTTTCCATTGCATGCTATGATTGGTTGAAAACTATTTGAATTATGCTGGTTGGTCAAAGGAAAAACCATCGGTAACGTTAAATTAACCAAAATTTTCCATGTTGTCAATCCGGGCAAGCCCTTTTTATCGACAAGGTCACCAGTGCCTCCGGTACGACACGGAATGTTATGGTTTAGCGGATTCACAGATACCGGTTTATCATAGACAATAACAATGCATCATGGGTAGGTTTGGCGATATAATCAACAAAACCCGAGTCCAGGGCTTTCTGCCTGTCGTCCTGCGTGGCATAGGCCGTTTGTGCAATTATCTTCAGCTCGGGATTGGTACTCCTAATCCGGTGGGCCGCTTCATACCCGTCAATATCAGGCAGGCGGATATCCATCAATACCAGATCCAGGGGTTCGGATATCGCAGTCTGAACTGCAAGTTCACCCGATTTGCAGTGGATGACCCTCAGTCCTGTTTCCGAAAGCACCTCCTTCAGGTATTCTGCGTTATACATGTCATCTTCAACCACGAGAACCGTTTTATCGGCAAAATGATAAGACTGACGATCCCCTGACTGGCTGGATTCCTCCAATACCACCCGTGGCTTTTCATAAGGAATGGAAAAGTAAAATGCAGTACCCTTGTCAGGTTCTGATTCCAGCCAGATTCGGCCGCTCAGCAGGCTTACCAGGCCCTCGACAATGGAAAGGCCCAAGCCTGTCCCTCCGTATTCATAGCTGTAAGTCGGATTCAGCTGGGTAAAGCGCTCAAATATAACACCGAATTTGTCCCGGGGGATCCCGATGCCCGTATCGGATACATTAAATATTATCTCACGCCTTTCATGAATTGAATAAGTCACGGCAATGCTGCCTTTCTCGGTGAACTTAAAGGCGTTGCTGATCAGATTGATCAGGATCTGTTTCAGCTTCACCTTGTCGGTGACTATCGTAGGAGCCGGATCATCCGGGTGTTGCATCACGAAGCTGATATGCTGCTTGCCTACTTTTCTCTGATATTCGGTAAAAAAAGAGATCAATTCGGAAAACAATTCGTCGAGTTTGCACTGTCCCTTATTGACCCTCAACTGCCCCGACTCAATTTTGGCAATATCCAGAATCTCGTCGATAATCTCCAGCAAATCCCTGCACCGCTGGTTAATGATCTCTGAATACTTCTCATGCTTTGACTGGTTACTGAAATTCTTTGCCATAAGGGTTGAGAAACCCATGATGGCATTCATGGGTGTGCGGATCTCGTGGCTCATATTGGCCAGGAAATCGGACTTGGCTTTCGTAGCCTCTTCCGCCTTTTGCTTGGCAATCTGAAGTTCCTCCTCAAGGTTCTTGCGATCGGTGATATCCACCAGAAGCCCGATGAGACCTCCC
>CAYMJH010000015.1:15657-30584 GCA_964390385.1 uncultured Bacteroidales bacterium
TCCCGAAACCCAGGTTCTCAGGTCCGGTGGAAATAAATTCCCAGAGAATATTCCGGGTGGTTCCGTCTTTGCAGGTCACAATGGTTTCCATCGGTTCAATCTCGGAACGGGTTTTTATCGCTTTTTCAGCTCTCCTGAGCCATTCATTCTGTATCAATATCCTGTAATTGGTATCGGGGTATACCAACGGCCACCAGTAAGAGCCATAAGGCAGATCCTGCACGGTATAACCAAACATTTTCACAAAAGCAGGATTGACATATTGTGTCTTCAACTCGGAACCGGCAGAAATACAGATAGCCAGCGGCGAATGATCGGCTATAGCTTTGAATATCCGTTGGTTTTCCTCGGCCTTTTCCTTGGCCAGCATAAGCTCGGTAATATCGTAGGAAACGGCATACCGGTATTTTTTTCCCTGGATATAGATTTCTTCAGCTGACCGCAGTACATGTTTCAATTCCCCGTTTTTTGCCTTTAAAACAACTTCTGCATTCACCATTTTCCCGTCAGGGTTGGTTTTATGTAACATGTCCTCCCAGGCTTCGGGTGACAATATTCCTATAGATACTGATGTTTTGCCAACGATTTCCTGTTTTGTATAACCCAATAACCTGGAAAATGCGTCATTGATATCAACTATGGTAAGATCTTCTGAATTAATAAGTTCGCAGGCCGACGGATTCAGGTAAAAAAGCTTGGAGAACTTTTCTTCCGATGCCACAATGGTTGAAATATCCTTGGATACAACGAAAATGGAAGGCTTGTTATCCCAGTATCCGGCGGTGACCTTTGTTTCGGCAGGGACAAGAGAACCCTCTTTTGTCATCAAGGTGACCAGACCATGACCGGTCTTTCCTTTGAGTGCTGCATCAATGAATTCAGCGATCGCCGACTGGCTTTCGGGGGAATACAATTTCAGGACCGATATACCCCGAAGGTCATTTTTCAAAAAACCAAGACGGTTAATGACACTGGAGTTGACATGAATAATATGCAGACTTTCATCCAGGATGGCCAGTAATTCGCTGACGGAATTAAAAAAGGAAATATAATTACGGCGGGTTTGCTTCAGCACATCCGATGCATGCCTATTTGCAGCCCTGTCTTTGTCATACGCCGCTTTCAGGGAATGATTCTCATGCTGCAGTTCTTCAATTAACCGAATGAGTTCTTGCCTGGTCTTGATCCTGAAATCCATATGAGGGTGAATCAGGCCCAAATATAACCATTAAATGAAAAATACGAAACAGTATTATTCCCGGCAGGTGTTTCCATTCCAATCGGCTAAACGGAAGACGAAAGGTATCGCCCCTCTCCTTTTTAGAGAGGGGCTGGGAGTGAATGTTTTACCTCATCAGCAGCATCTTCCGGGTGATCACTTCAACCTGACCGGCCGTTACAATTTCTATCCTGCAGAAATAGATTCCGTTTGCCACACTGTTGCCTTTCCGGTCAGAAGCGTTCCATTCGACCTGGTACAGACCTTCCGTTTGCGCCTGGTTTACCAGCGTGGTGATTTCCTGGCCCAGCATATTATATACAGACAGCTTCACCTGAGCATGGTCATATAGCTGATAGTCAATATAAGTGACATCGCTAAAGGGATTAGGATAATTCTGACTCAATATGGCCTTCTGACGAACCGGGAACTGAACGGTTATGGATTCCGTGAAAAGATCATCACGACCGGGGGAACCTCCTGTAAAATAAGAGGCACGCCAGTGATCTGCACTGCGCTGGTCAGCGCCGGGATTGATTTCCGTCGGCACCAGGGAATTGCCAATTCCATCCGGAGCCTGGGGCCAGTCCGTTCCGTCGTTAAAGCGCAGTGAGCAAAGGGTATCACCGGCGGAATTTGCCAGAACGAGCCATTCGCCATTATTGGCAAGCTGCCCGCTGAATTCATCAAAAGGCACAAAGCCATAGCGCCTGAAGAAATTGCCGTTATGTGCGGCCAGTACAATGAATTCACCCGGGCCCAATGCCGTTTCGGGGGCAAATTGATACCTGATGCCGTCGATAAAACCAAGGCCGCCCAGGTCCAGCGTTGAGGTTCCGGTATTCTTGAGCTCGACAAATTCGAAATCACTTTCATCTATGAGGCCTTCAGGCAGTGGATGATAATGGATCTCCGTTATCCTGAGATCATAAAGATCTTCAGGTATAAGAAAAAGCCTGTCATTTAAAGCACTCCACTCATTGTTGTAAAATGTGCGGGCTTTGATGCCGGCAGATTCATTCAGGGTGATTGATCCGGTATAAGGAACAGCGCTGGCTGATATAGCACCGTCCGGCGGCTGGTCACTGGCTGCAAGAGCTGCCGTAATGATGAAGTCTGATCCTGTTGTATTCTGGTTCAGTCCCTGAATGGCCAGCAGGTTATCACCTGCTTTCAGATCGCTGATAAAATCGGAGATATTAAAAGCTTGCGGTGATGCAGCCTCATGGCTTCCCGTTGCTGCTGAATTCCACACCGGGAGGGTCGGGGCGAGGACCGAAGCTACCTTTTTCCCGTTGAGCCAGGCTATAAAGCCGTCATCATACCGAACCGAAAGAATCAGGGATCCGATCTGCTGAAGATCATCCGCGTTCACCCCGAAAGGGATGCGGATGAAACAGCTGGTATTCGGATTGGTGCCGCCTGTGTACATGTCGCTTCTGACATCAAGCGTGATAAGATTTTCGTATCCGGAATTGATTTCATATCCTACGCCACCGGGGGAACCGGAGCATACTTTCCATGCACTGTCATCGAAACCGGGTTCCGACATCCATTCACCGCTGATGTCTTCCCTGGGCACCAGCACCTTCTTGGCTGCGTTTTCCGCCACCAATATGGTTTCGTTACTTCCCTGTGCGCTTTGCCAGGTAACAGGATCGTTACCGTCGGTGGTATAATAAATGGTGCCCTGGGCGGCCGTCATGGTAAGCACATCGCCGGCTTTGACGGTTTGCTGCCTGTAAGAGCTGCCGTTGATCCGAAAATCCGGCGGATCGATCTGCGGAAACAGTCCTGCGCTCCTCAAATGCCCGATGAAGACGGACGTCCGCGAAGGGAAATAGGTATCCGTCAGAAAGTCATTTACAGCCAGCCAATGCGTTTCTTTGGTATACAGTTCGAAAGGTCCTGAGGAATATGGATGTACATCACGCCGGTAATCGCCCCACCGGGCAGCTTCAGCATCCATGGCTTTCTCAACCTGAGCCCTCCTGGCATTCCACAATTTCGCAGTGCCTTCCGGTGTCAGAACGCCCCCGTTATAGCAGTGTTTGACAACACGATTGGCAAAGAGCCGGAGAAAGTCGTCATTTTCCTTCACCTGCTGAAAGATACGGCTCGGGCAGTAATCGTTATTCAGGCTGAGAATGTTCCGGTTCACCTCCTTTATCATATGTTCCGCATCCCAGCTGAGAAATTTGAATCCCTTTCCGGGATTTTCCCGGCTCCTGATGGCGGCCCAGTTGTGGTGGTCCCAGTCGGTATTGCTGCCATAAAAATTCAGCAGCATATAGTCGGCAAAGTTCACCATATCGATCAGGGCCTTATAGTTTGCGCGGGGTGTGCCATCGGCATTGTTGCCCTGGATGGCCTGGTAGATTTCGTTGCCCGTCATGCCCCTATTGACTGTTCCGATCAGGGAGTCCCAGGCCTGGGTGTTACCGTCAACAGCCGGCTCGTCCTGTTCCGACTCCATGTAATCCTTGATCACGTCATATTCCGATTCATCACCGCCGAAATAGGAGACGGCATAGTCCGCATCCATCCTTTCCGAAGGCATGTAAACACCCCAGTAAATCCCGTTGATATATAAATGCACAAAGATGGAATTGCTGGCAGGATGTCCCATGGCACGTTGCGTATCCTTGGTCCAGATATCCCGCTGCAGCTGGCCCATGGCCCTTTCACCCGAAGTCCAGTGCAACCAGGAAAGGCCAAATCCGGCCCTCAGAACAATGCTGTTGAAGCTCTGCGCAAATCCTTCGCCAAACAAGGGATAATTCAACCGTGAGGGACCGTATTGCGACCTGAACACCAAACGGAAAGAATGTTTCGGGTTTTTCTCCGGCCTGCGGCTATGCCCGCCGTGCAGCCGGATACCGCAATTCATTTGGAAATCGATTGAATCCCTGGAGTTGAAGAATTCCACCGAACCAGGCCTTTCCCAGCCCAGTCCCGTCTCGTCACCGGGAGCCCCGGTATAAATATAGATCCCTCCGGTCAAAGGATCGACAGTATGGGAAAAGAAATTGTCCTTATCGGAAACCAGCGATACAGTCGGTATGTCCAGCAATGCTTCTTTGACCTTTAAGGCAAAGGCAGGATCAGCGATAAGTTCGGGATCCATTTCATAATCGGCGATGGCATTGCCTGCTATGGCAGTATAAGGACCCCATTCTGCCGGATAGCCGGGAGGATTATTGGGCTGTCGGATTACGTCATCCGCAAAAAGATATGTCTGTGTGATTACCGCACTGGCAGCCTTATCATCCATGGTGGCAACAGCCCTGATAATGGAAGTAGTTTCAATAGGAAGGGGTGCCGTATACAATGTTCCGTTCCCCGCTTTCGGCAAGCTGCCGTCGGTTGTATAATATATGTCTGCTTCAGCCACACCGCATGAGAGCGTAAGATCGAAAGGGGCGTCATAGAATCCATGCGGCTTATGAAAGACCGGAGGCGGAAGGATGGCGGCCATCGATTGCACGTTGGCCGCACCGGGAGTTGGATCGTTGAGCCAGGCATAGATATTTTCATAGAGTCCATAGGAAATATCGGTTTGCTGTGGAGGGAAGGCAGGCCTGAATTCAGAAACGATATCGCCCCTGGTGTTCAGCATGGCCAGGTATTCCCCGTCACCGCTCAACTTGAAATCCGTATGTAGTTCGCCGCCGGAGGAAGACCTGTCCTTCCCCGATGCGAATACAACCAGGTATTCTCCGGCATTTATGGTGACCGGGGGGAATATCCATTGCCTGAAAAGGGTGATATCGTTGGTTAATGCCCACCCATAAAGATTAAGGGCTTCGGAAGTGGGATTGTATATTTCAATCCAGTCGGAATACTCGTTGTCCTCATCCGCCAGGGTGGTCTGGTTGAGCGCCATGAATTCATTGATACGTATGGTTTCCGTTTGTGCTGTAAGCGATACCGGAAAGGAAAGTAAACAACCTACCCAAACCAACATTCCCGGGCAAATTCTTCTTTTTCTGAGATTCATTATCATTATTGATTTTTAATACTGCCGGATGCAGTGAAAATGGTGTTCATTATATTATACGAAAAACAGTGAAGTTGGATGCATAAAGGGTGCAAAGATCGGAAAATTATGATAAAAATCAACCCGGCGTCCGCTGTTATGATCTGCTGCCTCAATGATACCAGAATAATTCATTGCCGCAGCGTGTGCGTGTTGAAGCGTACCGGCTGAACAGGCGGTATTCGATCATGATCTCATGGGTGCCGTTCCGGCTATAACCGGGTATGAAGCTCTGGTCGTAAGCATAACCCACCCTCAGATCGGGGGTGAGCATCAGGCCTGCCATACAAGCCATCTGTTTCGATGAGCGCAGGGTAAGCCCGAATTCGAATATTTCGCGGGGCCCGCGAATAAGGCCGGTAGGATTTTTGAGACGAATGGAAACATTGCCTTCGGCGACGGTGAGGTTCTTCCGGTTTACAATCTGCAGTCCCACCTTGTAAAAAAACAATTTCAGGTTATTGTTCTTATAGATCAGGTAACCATAGCGGTGGTTGGTATTCAGGAAGAGATTTTCGGGTTTGCCGATCGAGAGCAGGTGGGTGGATGACAGGCCGAAAATGAAATACTCGCTCAGCAATTCAATGCCGGCATTTGCATCGGGACGGGAAATGATTTCCCTGGCGTAATGAAGGGAGGGATCGTTGACGATCTCTGCGTCATAACGTGTACCATCGACGGAATGCACGAACATGCCTCCTGAAAGGCCCAGGGAGACAGACCAGTCATCGTTTTTCGCTATGCGGAAGGCATAGGTAAGCATGGGATTAAGAGCCTGCGTCAGTCCAATTTTATCGCTCACAAAAGACAGCCCGAAAGCCGATCGAAGGTCATGGACATATCCTGACAACTGCACATTCAGCACCGAAGGTGAGCCCTCGATACCTGTCCATTGACGCCGGGCACTTGCAAAGGCATACAGGTATTCTGTCCGGGTTATAAAAGCGGGGTTGTACCCGCCCCGGTTAAACCAGTGGGTGGTAAGGTTTATATCCGACTGAGCCGTGGCCCTGAATCCCGGCATTACGCAGCATAACAACAATATGGTTTTCAATTTGTGCCGCATGGTAATAAGTTCATCTCACCAATGTCACATAGCCCTTTCGTAAATGTATCTGCCCGTGCCTGTCGGGATACCGGATGAAATAAAAATAGGTATCGGGGTCTGCCTCCCTGCCCTTAACCGTTCCGTCCCATCCGTCTCTTCCCTCATAGAAAGACAATCCGATGCGGTCGAAGATCTCCAGTTCAATGCCTTCCATAAAAACATCATTGATCCCGTCGCCATTGGGGGTAAAGACATTGGGAACAAAAGGCACAACATCGACAATGACCGATGCGCTGTCGGAGCAACCGTATGGGTCCGATGCCGTAAGCACGATACGATAGGCCAGCTCGTTCCCCGAAATATCGTAGGTATGCCGGATCGTTGAACCTGTTTCAGTCTGTCCGTCACCCATATCCCAGCTGTAATGCACCCCGGACTGATCCCGGCTGCTGCCGGTGAGTGTATTATGCTTGTTATCGAGGGTGGTTTCCGATAATGTGAATGTCACGCCCGGCACAGGCACTTCCCTGACGGAAAGGGATGCAGACTTTTCACAGCCTCTGTTGTTTGCGCCCGTAACCCGGTAGGTTCCCGTGCCGGTGGCATAAACTGACTGTTGCGTATCCCCTGTATTCCACAGGTAGCGGACTGCTTCATCAGCTTGAAGGAATATGCCTTCACCCTCGCAAAATGTTGTATCACCGCTGATGAAGAAAGGCCAGTCGGGTTCTTCGCTCACCGACCTGACAATGGTATCGGAGACGCATCCGGTGCTTGAGCGGCCCAGCAGCCAGAAATCCCCTCCCGGAGCGGTAATCTCGATGGAATCGGCTTTTGAACCATTGCTCCAGGTGTAATCGTAGGCCCCGAATGCTTTCAGGTAAACACCAAGGCCCGGACAATAGGTGCTGTAGCCGTCAATGCCCACCAGGGGCGGCGAAAACGATTCCACATCCTTCACTATGGTGTCGACGCAGGAAGAAGGCGGATTGGCAACGATCAGGCGAACCCTGTGCATGCCCGAAGTTTTATAGGTATACCGAGGATCGGGCTCAGAGAATACGGAGATCTCACCGAAATCCCATATATGAAAAAGGCTTCCGCGGTTGGTTGTCGACAGGCTGTTATGCTGAACCGTGTTGGAATGGCAATCAATCATGGTTGAACTGAAATCGGCCTTCGGGTTATACCGGGCCACCTCCGCCTGCAGCGCAATGGCACAACCGGTTGCAGAAACCATATCACAGGTATAGATCATGCCTTCGGCAGGACTCTTCATAACCAGTGTTTGAACCGTATCCACCAGGTTATGCCTGTCATCCCTCCAGCTGTATTTTTCAAAGCCTTCCGGGGCTGTCAGGCTCGCTACGGAATCACCGGTGCAGTAATTCTCGGTGATATAGAGGGAATGACATTCAGCCACAAAGTAGGCATAGCCGAAATGGTACTGTTCGGCACAGTCGGCTGCCATAAACTCGATGGTGACGGTCTGTCCGATGTAATTCATAAGGTTTGCCCCCACGGTGGTCCAGTCTCTCCACCAGACCGGATCATCATCGTTATCGCGAATAAACGTTTGCCAGCCTTTCACCGCTTTATTCGAGGCAAATACCCGGTAATTGGAGCAGTCGGGTATGGTATCACCGTTCTGATCGAACAGCGTAAAATGAAAACAGGGTTCATTCTCTTCGGTATGATCATCGGCATATTCCAGCACCAGGGCAAATTTAATCAACAGGAAGGCATTGTTGGCATCCACATCCATCGTATACCTGAGGCTTTGCCTCCAGCAACGGGGAATGGCATCGAGGGAGCGGACGATCTGATCGCCAAGCCTTGCTGAAAAATGGTATCCCGGCGGCACCTTCTTAAGAGCATAGCCGGTATTGGCATCATAGGCTGTAAGGTCAGTAATAATGGTATGTCTTCTCTGGACAAATCCTTCTGTTTGGGCCGTGTTTACATCAGGCCTTTCTATGCTGTACAGCCAGGTATGGCCAACCCAGTTGGTGAAATCACCCAGTTCAAAACCCAAATTGGAGCAATAGGAGATCTGTGAATAAGCAGGCGGCCTGCCAGTGAAGGTAAGAAAAGAAATAAGCACAAAAGGTATTATAACTTTCATGGCAGAGACTGAAATTAAAAGACCCGCAAGACGCCGCTTATATTTTTCGAACGTTGGTGCAGCATACCAGGGTACCGGCATCCGATGCCATCTTCATTTAATATAATAAGACAGCTGACAGGTAAAAAACCCTAACAGGAAAATGACAGCAACCCACAAACCAACAAAATAGTTCCCGGATGCTATCCCAGGAAGATCTTTATGAGGTCTGCAGCCGATACCTGATTCCGGTTCCTGATGGTTCGCTTTCCTCCATCGTAGTTCGTTACCGTACATTGTTTATATGCGGTACAATTACCTTGGTTGTCAGGATCATATCCGTTGCAGACCCGCAATACGTCCGGGGATATTTCGTCGATGAGGACGATCTTTCCGTCTCCGTATTTCAGCCGGCCCAGTTCAAACTTGCCGTCCACCACATGAAGCCCTTTTGAATCAAATTCTTCGGTGACGATCGCGGCAATTTTCTGAACCAGTTCAATACTTTGATCTATCTCCTCCCGGGTCATTGCACCGGCAGCTTCCAGGGCTTCCAGCGTGATGAGAATATCGCTGTCTCCTTTTGTCCATGCCTCAACCACTTTATGCAGATTCTTGCAGGGCCTTACAAAGGGATATCTCCTCCAGAAGCTCCCGGTTGCATTATTCCGCCAGGTGAATTCCAGGTTCAGCAGCGGAGCCGATCCGGCAAATTCCGGCGATTCCGGCACCATGTTCAGCGGTATGGCGGGTTCAACGATCATTTCATTGTCACTTACCATTTCAATATAATGCGAAGGGATGCCTTTCTCTTTGAGCAGCTCAAAGAAATGCGCGGCAAACCGGCAGGCAATGGCACCTTTCCCGGGTATATCACCGACCACAACGTCATAACCCGGGTCAAAAACCGGTTTTCCGTTCTCAAAATAGCCTGTAGCCCTGTCGGTGAACACAAAACGGTATTTTCCGGCATGGGGTCCTTCGGTGATGGAAAAAACATCTTTTGATTTTCCGCGATATACAAGATTCTGTTCTGCCATAAGCGTTTTTCTTTAAAGGTGAATATACGGCAATAAATATACACTTACATTTCGATTCTGCCAATCATTTTTGGCATCAGGCATCCTCAGAGAATCTCCTTCTGGTTATGGGAGTGCACAAAGAGGATGGTTCCTATTCCGTCGTATCCGTTCATCATCAGTTCCCCGTTATGTTTCAAGGCCTCAGTTCTGAAACCGGTCATCACCAGCGCCGCTTTGGCGGATTTCTCGTTGATCAGGGTCTTGGCTGTCATGCCCGGCCGTGCAATAATAATTTCGACATTTTTCTCGGTAATGGGCAGGCGGCCTGAGATGACCAGTTGCGACAGTGCCTGCCTGGTTTCATCATAATGATCAGGCTTGCAGATGTCAAATACCTTGATGAATGACTTCTTCCAGTCGGGATGCTCCGAAATGATAAAGCTGAGCAGGATCAGAAGGCTGGAATTTTCCACGTCGTGGGAATTGATCCATACATGGATCCCGTTTTTATGGATCATGTCTTTTCTGCTGCTCGCCAGCAGGCATATATCAAAATTACCTGCCCTGATGAGGCCGATATTCTCAAGGATCTCGCCCAGGTTTTGCGGATCTTCCCTGTCGTATTCGAAGATCACCATGTTGTTCTCCATTCCTGAAATGCCCGGTACCTGTATTGCCTGTGCCAGTGCAGAAGTATAGGATGGAGAAATGATGGTATCCACAAACACATGGTTATGGGTGGTATCGTATATCTCGATGAGGTGCGCCAGTTCTTCGGCGGCCTGCTTGCTGGTCGTCCTGGAATAATACCCGTCGATGCGGTGAAGGTAAGTGGCAAAGCCGTAACGGTAAGAGATCCAGTTCAGCAACTGGAAAGCCCTGGCCCGGGTAAAAGAGTCTTTCGATATGCAGATCGCGCTGGGTCTCCATTCCTTTTCCTTTTTCTTGCTGCCCGATTTCTGCAGGTAGATCTGCAGGTTCCGGTTCACCTGGAATAAAGCGTTGGCAAACAACGATTCAAGACCGTGACGGTCGCGGTGGTAGTAATTGATATAGGAATATAAACCAATCATGATAATGATCGAGCCTATGGCATAAGGAAAGTTGATTTTAAACATCACCCAGACGGCAATAATAAAACCGGCCAGGGACAAAAACCACCTCGACCGGAAAGACGGCCTGTAAGAAGGCGAAGATCCGAAATGGTTCAGGAAAGAGATGAGGCAAAGTGAACCATAGGTGACCAGAAAAAACATGGAAATAATTTCAGCTACCGCATTTACATTTCCCAGGGCCACGAAAATCATAGCGATGATGATGGTCACCAGCGATGCATTGATCGGTTCGTTATCCGAACTTCTGCCACGCGATAACCACCAGTTGATCTTCGCAAGGGGGAAGGAAACATCCATAGCAAGCGCCTGCAATGTCCGGGGTGCTACCATAACCGACCCCAGGGCAGATGAAAGCGTTGAGGCAGCCAGGCCCAGCGGCACGATAACAGCTCCCCCGAGTGCAATTTTACTCATGATCAGCTGGTCCCCCAGCATGTCTTCCACGCTGGCAGAAATGGAAAGCTTGTATATTACCAATATGTACACAACAAAACCGGTAAGAGTGGCCGCTATAGTGCCAAAAGGAATGGATTTCGCCGGATTCTTCAGATCCCCCGACAGGCCGACACCGGCGGTCATCCCTGTGAAAGCAGGAAAGACAATGGCAATGACTTTAAAAAAATCCTGCATGTTTCTCAGTTCCTCCTTCGGGATCCTGCCTCCCGTAACATACTGGTAATCGGTTTTCCCCAGGAAAAACATCAGGAGTGAAAGGAAAAGGATTGCCACCACAACATAAAGCGCTTTAACACCCATGTTGGCTCCCTTGCGAAGGATCATGATCCCCAGCAGGATCATTACCGGAATGCTGATCACCTGTCGCGGCAGCATGATGTTAAAGGAATTGGCAAAGAAGTTAAAAACGAATTCAAAGGATTCCGTAAAGGCAATGATGTAAAAGGCCACGCTGATTGCCTGTGAAAGATAGAGGGCAATGCCGATTGTGGCCCCGATATTCAGCCCGAACGAGCGTGAGATGAGGAAATATTCACCTCCGCCCTCCACCCGCTTGTTGGTTGCCAGTTCAGAGATGGCAAATGCAGTGGGGATGGTCATCATATGTCCCAGCATGATGATCAGCAGCGTGCCCCAGAATCCGAGGGTTCCGACGGCATATCCGAACCGCAAAAAAAGAATGGCGCCCAGGATGGTGGATATGGCGGTGAAGAAAACCGGCATGGTGCCGAAATGATTGCCGCGCGAAGACTGTTCCATGCTTTATGATGTGACGGTTTTTCTTAAATGATGAACAGTATAATCGATGTATAAAAATAATACAATTCCGAAGAATGCAAGAATTAATGGTATTTAATCTTCCCGGACCTCCGTGCTGTCTGCTTCATCCTTCGCATCAGCTTCGGGCCATATATTTGCATTGCTTATCCCCTGCATTATATAATTTTTTAATCACTAACTTTATAGGTCTAAAAAAACAAATACTAAAACAAATAAAACCATGGCACAGGAATCAGCACAGGAAAAGTTTCCCAAAGACGAGAGCCTGAGGGAAAGCGCCAGGGAACTGGCCGACAAGGCCAAAGAGCTGGCCGACAAGACGGAAGATTTTCTTAGGGTATTAGCCAATAAAGTCACCGCAAGCGATGTGTATAAAAAGGCAGGTGAATATATGGGCAAAGCGGAGGATTATGTTGAAGACAAGCTGGACGAACTCGAAAAAAGCGGGATCAGGGAAAAGCTGAAAGCAATGGCAGATGAAATGAAGGCCACGGCAGACAATCTGGTTGAAAAAGCCAGGGTGGCCGGCAAGAATATCGCGGATAAAACCGACGAGATGATGAATGAATTCAGGGACAGGGATAAAAACGAAGAAAGCAGCCCGGATTCCGGAGAGAAAAATGATACCAACACTTAATGCAAATGGTTATGAAATCCCTGCTCAGAATCAAAAGCCCAAAAACCATAGCAGCCGAGAAAAAGGGAACCGCCATCCCAAAGACCTATCTTGAAAGGCTGGTTGCCCTGGTTCCTGCAGAGGTAATAAGCCTCTACCTGGCGCTGGTGAATTTTGCTGCCGGTTCAACGGCCCCCGGAGAAGGGGGACTTGAAAACACACCATTACATGGGCTGGCATTTCTCGGCCTGGTCCTTGTGGTTTTTGTCAGGATCATGGGAACCCGCGTTTTGTTTCCCGGCGCTGACGGCAAACAGAAGTGGGATATCGAATGGCCGTTGGTTTTCATCTCGGCCATTTCCTACATCATCTGGGTATATGCCACCGGGGGCAGCTTTGTAAACGGCGACACGGAACTAATCGGGGGTTTCTTCATCGGCGTAGCGGTAGCCGTATGGACATTCCTGGTTCCGTACCTCTACAGGGAAAAATAATGAATCCTATTGATTTGACATAAAAGAGGTTGTCTTAAAATCTCTTCGGTTTATTGCTGGGCTGCCGGTATTTTACGGCAGATGGGTATCCTCCTCCCGGCTTTTATCATGTTTCACCCAAATCAGGGCATTTGTATCATAGCCCAGGTCACTGGCAATTTTCAGGTAGTTTTGCCTGGTTTCTTCGGGAATCGTTGTCTGTCGTGCAAGAATCCACAGGTATTTAAGGTTTTTACCTGCCACAAGCGCAACCTGATATTCGCTGTCCAGCGCAATGACATTGTATGGAGAGAAGAAGGGCCCGAAGAATGATACTTTAAGCCTTGCCTCTCCGGGATAACCTGCCTGTTTTGCTTTTCCAATAGCCTGTTCCCATTTTCCGGTGACGGTATTGAATCCACGGTTATCAACCTTAATGGTCCCGTCACTGTTCAACGAATACCTGGCAGTAGTATTGTCAAGGTCGCGTTCAAATCTGAAATCCAGGCGCGCGATCTCGTACCATTTCCCCAGGTATCTTTCCGTATCAAATGGTTTAACTGCTATTGCCCCTTTGGGGATTGTAGTGCATGACCCGAAAGTGATACAGGCCATCAGGAAAAGGGCAGCGGGAATTATTATATCCTTCATAAAATCGGTTATTTAAATGTGATACCAGCCAATCAAATCTCGCACCGGGCCTATGATCACCGGCAGAATCAGGGCCATCTGCCCAGTCTACGGGCAAATTTAATACTTTAATACCGAAAGTATATTCCAGCCCGGCATGAAATTGCTGTGCGATGAGTTTAAAATGATGCCTGTAATAAATCAGCAGGGTCAGAGCCTGATCTTCATACATCCGGCGTAAGCCTGTTGCGTACCTCCCTTTTTTTTATGATCTTTGATAAGACAGCAGGCCAGATATCCGGACATTTCCCTGTAAATGACCGGTGAAGTCATAAACGCTGACAAGCCAAAAGCTGATCAGGAATGAAGAAATTCTTTTTCATCCTATTATTGTTGCCCGGTTGCCGTGTAAACCGGTTATCGGACCGGGTTGAAATACCGGCGGACCAGTTATGGGAGTTATACACCGAGCTTCACGTGATAGAGGTTGACAGTTTGAAGCGTTACCAGATCGTCACAGCCGTACCTTTCGGCAAAGCCTACCCGAAATATTCCTACCGGTGGCATGACCCCGGCCATTCAACCCGTGTTGGCGACGTTGTGCCGCTGACGGATTCACTCCGAAGCCTTATTTTATTTAAGCACAACTGGAAAAGAACCAGGGAACCAGGGAGCCAAGAAACAAGATAAAAGAACAAAGAGCAAAGAAAAAAGACTAAAGTCAAGGCGCATTCTACTATTAGAATTCACCACTGATGTGTCCTTTTGTGTCCTCATGTGGTTTAAATATAGAAACTCCTTCCTCCCCGTTCGCCCTGGCAAAGGCCCGGAACATCCCGGGGGTGTTGAAGGTCATGGTGACATTGCCCAGCGGGTCCACTCCTATCACACCGCCCTCCCCTCCTGCCCTTACCAGTTTTTCCATTACCACAAAACGGGCAGCTTCGTCAATGGACAGCCTCTTGTATTCCATCAGTGCTGATATGTCGTGGGCCACTGCATAGCGGATGAAATACTCCCCATGCCCGGTGCATGATATGGCGCAGGTGGCATTGCAGGCATAGGTCCCGGCTCCGATAACCGGGCTGTCCCCTATCCTGCCGTATCGTTTGTTGGCCATACCGCCCGTGGAAGTTCCCGCTGCCAGGTTACCTTTCCTGTCGAGTGCCACACAGCCCACGGTACCCTCTTTTTCCTCCTTAATGAGCTGCTGCAATTCTTTCCATTTGCGTTCCGTCCGGAAATATTCAGGCGGTACGATCTCCAGTCCCCGTTCCCTGGCAAACTGCGAGGCTCCGTCACCCGAGAGCATGACATGCTTTGAATGCTCCATCACCGCCCTGGCTGCGCGAATGGGATTCTTAATGTCGGTTACCGCTGCCACGGCACCTGTAAGAGTAGCTTTTTTTGTGGTTCCATACCCGA
>CAYMJH010000016.1:0-18358 GCA_964390385.1 uncultured Bacteroidales bacterium
AGTTTTTCACTGTTCACTGATACCTCTTTCGCTTCTTCCTCTTTTTTATAAATCTTCTTGGCTTTTATTCCTGATTTGGTTAAATTTGATAGTCCTTCGTAACGTTCTCATTAAACTTAACTATTTAACCAACCCAACCACCATGAAAGGCATTCGTTTTATTTACGCCTGCTCAACAAGATACGTTTTTGAGCGATACCGTTTCATTTTCTGCTCCTCTTCCGGTTTTTTCCGTCAACCATATGTCTGTTTTCTATTTCCGCCTGCTGGATAATCCTGATTTCATCAGGACTTTGTTCATTAATAACACAATAACCTAAATTTTATCCCTATGAAAAAAATTTTCCTTTTCACCTCACTCGTCTGCGGACTTTCCTCCGCACTGCTTACCGCCGGGACTTACCGGGTTAACAACAAACTGTCCGACAACCCTGCCGCCAAAATTTATTCCGACCTCCAGGAGGCCCACGATGCTGCTTACAGCGGAGACACCATCATGGTGGAAGGTTCGCCGGATACTTACACCGGTATCCATATAACAAAAAAGCTTACCATTAAAGGGCCCGGTTATTTTTTAGATGAAAATCCGGGATTATCAGCCAACAAAATGCCTGCACGTGCCAATAACGTTTCTTTTGCCAGCGGATCCGGGGGTTCTGTCGTAATGGGTTTAGATTCCTATTTCGATATCAGGGAAGATGACATCACGATCAGAAGATGCCATGCCAGCAATATCTACATTTACGCAAATTGTGAAAACATCACACTATCGGAGTGCTATTTTGATATCAACCAATACAGTTATTCAATTTATGCTTCCAGTGTTATCGTCACCAATCTTGTCGTTGTGAATTGCATGCTTGGTGCCACGATTTCAATAAACAATGGCAGCACAGGAGTATTTCTTAATAATATCTTTAACACCGAAACCATTGATATCCCCACCGGTTTTGATATGAAAAACAATATCCTCTGCAAACCCGGTAAAGAAAATGTAAAACTGCCTGCCCTGCCCGATCCCGATGTAAGTTACAATCTTTCCATTTCCGATCATTTCGGCACCGATAACCATAACCAGGCCAGTGTTTCGGAAGAAGCCCTGTTCCTGGGCGCACTTTCCAACAGCACCGACGGCAAATGGCAGCTGAAGGATGGCAGTCCCGCTGCCGGCGCCGGTGAAGGCGGGATTGACTGCGGCGCGTTTGGCGGTCCCCAGCCTTATCAATTGTCGGGTTTGCCGGCCGGACCGGTGATCTATGAGCTGAACGTCAGCGGTTATTCCACCGAAGACAATAAGCTGCCTGTAACCATTAAAGTTAAAAGCTATTAACCATGCGAACCATCCTCACCCTGTTTTTACTGGGACTGGCTTTCAGGGCCGTGCCCCAGATCATAACGGCGGAATACTCCATGGATGACGCTGCCGTTCCCTATGGAAAGGGGATTCCCCTGACCGTTGCGCCCAATACCGGCGAGGTGACCATCGTGGCTAGCCTGCCGGTGAACAACCTGTTGCCGGGATTCCACCAGGCCTTGTTCCGCGTGAAGCATGCCACCGAAGGCTGGTCAACCCTGACACCGAAGGCCTTCATTAAGCCCTGGCCGCTGGATACCATTGAAGGATTCCGGTATCGTATCGATCCGCTGTCAGAAGGGAGCACCTGGGTCTCACGTTCATTCGTGTCACCCTCCACGGATGTCGAATATACATTTGAGATTGACCTCGGCGATATTGCCAAGGGAGTGCATTATATCGAGGCTATGGCCAGGTCAAACAGCGGCGCCTGGACACCGGTTTCGAGAGGCACTTTCTTTAACCTGCACTCGGAGCCCCTGAACATAACTTCACTCGAGTATTATTTTGAAGATGAAGATTCCGTAATGAGCCCGTTGTTTTCCGCAAGCGACTTCAGCCCTGCTCCCAACGTCACCCTCGATTCAGTCACCTTCACCATTCCCGTTACCTCGCTGGAAAACCTTAAAAGTTATTTCATATACATAAGGGCTGTGGACGAAGCGGGGAACAGGGGCTTGTACCTGAGAGACACCATCGTTTACCACGGGACCACCGGAATAAAGGACAGGATATACCTTTCGCCTGAACTTATGATCTTCCCTAATCCTGCAGAGGACCTGCTGAACCTGAAATTTATCACCCTGGACAGGAAAGGTGATTGTATCATAAGGATCTGCGACGCAGCCGGCCGTATCATGGAGGAGCAGGAGGTATTTTTTAGTTCCGAAGGGTATTGCATCCTGGAAACTGCCTGGCTGACACCCGGGATTTACCGCATTACCGTCTGTTCGGATTCGGGATACACGGTTGCCCAGGGGACGTTTGTGAAGAGGTAGTTGTGAAGACTAAAAATACTCCCTGCCGGCCAGGTAGTTCTTCACATACTCCCCCACCCCTTCATCCAGGCTATGGAAAGGCTTTGTATACCCTGCGTTGCGGAGTTTCTCCATAGTGGCTTCAGTGAAGTATTGATATTTGTCGCGGATGTCAACTGGCGTATCGATGAATTCAATTGCAGGCTCCAGGTTCATGGCACGGAAGACGGCCTTTGTAAGGTCGAGAAAAGTCCTGGCCCTGCCGGTTCCCAGGTTGTAAAGGCCGGAAACAGGCCTGTCTTTAAACATAAAATATAAAACATCCGTAACATCCTTCACGTAGATGAAATCGCGTTTCTGTTCACCGTCCCTGAATTCCGGGTTGTGGGAGCGGAACAGTTTCATGCGGCCGGTTTGTTTTATCTGGTCAAAAGCGTGAAAGATCACGGAGGCCATCCGGCCTTTATGGTATTCATTGGGCCCGTAAACATTGAAGAATTTCATCCCGGCCCAGAAAGGAGGGCAGGAGTGTTGCCGCAGGGCCCATTTATCGAATTCGTTCTTTGATTCCCCGTAAGGATTGAGGGGTTTCAGCTTTTCAACCACCTCATGGTTGTCATCATAGCCATGTTCGCCCAGCCCATAGGTGGCAGCTGAAGAAGCATAAAGCAGGGGTATGGCATATTCCGTACAGGCCCTCCATACATCCTTTGAATAACCGAGGTTGAGGCGGTCAAAGACGGATTTGTCAAATTCAGCCGTATCGGTGCGGGCTCCGATATGAAAAACGAAGTTGACTTCCCGGTAATGATCGTTCAGCCAGGGGATAAAATCATCGCGGTCGATTTTCTCGTGAAAGCTTTTATTGACCAGGTTCCCGGTTTTTGCCGGCCGGTTGAACTGATCCACCATGATAAGGTTGGAATAGCCTTCAGTATTGAGTTTCCCAACCAGGTTACTCCCGATAAAACCCGCAGCGCCGGTGACAATGATCATGATTTCAGGATTGATTATGATACAAAGAAAGTGAATTTTGCCTGAAAACTGAAAAAAAGTCTTCTAGTCTGCTGGTCTGCTAGTCTTCTGGTCTGCTGGTCTTCTGGTCTTCTGGTCTCCTGGTCTAACAGCCTAATAGCCTGCTTTCTATTCACTCGTCACTTGTCACTTGTCACTTGTCACTTCTTCAATCGATCCTCAGTTCCCCGAAAATATCCATCATCGACTTGGTAAGGTTTTTTAGGGCCAGCGGCAGGTACCAGTTTTCCACCTTGGGGATTTCAACGAAATTGGAAACGGAACGGATCTGGAGGAAGGGCACTTTTTCCATCAGGCAGACATAGAAGAATGCAGCGCCTTCCATGGTTTCAATTTCAGCATGATATTTATTTTTCAGCCGCTGTATTTTTTCCTGCGATCCGTGGATGGTATTGACTGTAATGGCTTTCACCGGGATCATGGACTCAATCTCCTCGATCTCGAAATTGCCCAGGCTGCGCATGATCTCTCCGGTAAAAGGAAAGGAATCCTCATTGAGCATTTCCTTTTCACCGAGGGTATAGAATCCGTCCTTGTCTTCGAAACCCAGGTCGGCGAACTGGTCCTGGATAACATTGACCACGAATCCCTGCTCGAGAAAATAGTCAAAACTGCCTGCGACGCCGGCATTGATGGCAAGGTCGTAATTGTGCGAATGCAGGGTTTTGGTAAGGTAAAAGGCCGTAAAGACACTTCCGTAACCGGTTATCAGCAGGTCAATATTCAGGTTCCCGTATTTATAGGAAGACAGGTTGGGTGTTATCTTGCTCACCAGGGTAAGTTGGTCTCGAATCTCCTTGATCTCCGTGCTGGAGGCAGCCACAATCAATATTTTCATTCACCGGCTATTTATAGCATTTATTCCAATTGAAAAGTTCTTACATTTGCTGTGACAGGGCATACTAAATTAGTAATTTTTTGCGAACCTGAAGATAAATATACCAATGTAACCCATATTAACAATGCTGAAAGATGGAAGATCACAGTAAACCCATTGAATGGATTGCCGAAGCCGGTTTTGAGAGGATAGACAGGTTTCACGGCAGGAAAACCAAATCCCTGGCTTCGCTGTACAGAAAGGTTTTGCTGAACCTGGGCGAAGATCCCTGCAGGGAAGGCCTGATTGATACACCGGAAAGGGTGGCAAAGGCCATGCAATATCTTACCCATGGTTATTTCATCAATCCCGAAGAGGTCCTGAAAGCCGCGTCATTTAAAGAAGAATACCAGCAGATGGTTTTGGTAAAGGATATTGAGTTATATTCTCTCTGTGAGCATCATATGGTGCCTTTTTTTGGGAAAGCTCATGTAGCCTATATACCCAATGGTTATATCACGGGGCTCAGCAAAATCGCGCGCGTGGTTGAAGCCTTTGCCCGGCGTCTGCAGGTGCAGGAAAGGCTTACCGTGCAGATCAGGGATTGTATTCAGAAAACCTTAAATCCGCTGGGAGTTGCCGTAGTCATCGAGGCAAAACATCTGTGTATGGTCATGCGCGGAGTGCAGAAGCAGAATTCCGTTACGACCACCTCGGCCTTTACCGGTATTTTCCTGAAAGACAGTCGCACGAGGGAAGAATTCATTCATATGATCGGGATTAAACTGCATTGATCCTTCATCGCTTTTGGGTCAGGGCATTTTTAAAGCAACGACGATGGATCACCAGGAATCAAGAACCCGGTTTTTTTTTCGCAATCTTATGAAAGGTCTCCTATGGCTGGCCGTTATCGTTGCCTTGTTTATCTTTTCCAAGCATACGGTCGACAGGGAAACCCTGGCAAAATTCGAGCCGGTATTTCAGAAAACCTGGTTGGTCTTCACTGTTTTCAGCCTGTCGGAATTGGTCATCGGCATCATTCCGCCCGAGGTTTTTCTGATCTGGGCCTTGAGGAGCGATACCCTGCCGGGCTATATCGGACTGGCATTGATCCTTACTGTCATTTCATACCTGGCCGGTGCGGCCGCTTTCGGCATTGGCAAATACCTGCATAACACACTTTTTTACCAGTACCTGAAAGACCGCTATTTACAAAGATCTGAGCAGTTGCTGCAAACCTATGGGCAATACCTGATTCTCGTAGCTGCCCTGACGCCGCTGCCGTTTTCCGGCACAGCCATGCTGGTGGGTGCGGTGGATTACCCGTTCAGGAACTACCTGCTGATAACCCTCGCCAGATTTGTGAAGTTTGCCGTAAGCGCCTGGGTTATCTGGGAAGCCAATATGTTTTGACTCAGGAAGGAAAAACCAGTAGTGGTATGCTGGTATGATAGAACAACTTTTTAGTCATATTGGGCCTGAACAGTTTTTCCATGATGTTTCTCCGGTGTGATGTGATCGAAAGGATGTGGATGTTTTTCTCCATGATCAGATTATCGAGGTCTTCCAGCAGGTTTTTCTGACTGATGAAACTGTAATCAACCCTGGTTTTTCCGTAAGATGTCCTGAAATAAGCCATCAATCCTTCCATCCTAATCTTATCCCATGATTTGGTATCATCGCCAATGTGGGTGCAGTAAATATCCAGTCCCAGCGGGTCGGTGAGATGCATAAGGGTTCGTATGGAGAGAAAATCGGATTCATCGAAATCGGTAACATACATTACATTTTTCACATTCTTTTCACCAACGAACTTATATTTATCAGGAATAGCCAGCACCGGGTAATCAATCCTGCCGATCACGGCGGCCGTGACACTGCCCATGATATTGCCCATTCCGCTTCCTTTTCCGTGGGTGCCCATGATGACCAGCTGGGGTTCATACCATTCACTGTATCGTTTGATCTCGTCTTCGGGAACTCCCGGCTTGATCTCATAGCTGATACCGATATCAGGCAGGTTGTTTTCCGCAATATAATCCTTAAGGCTTCTGACGAAGCTTTCCGCGGTTTCCTTTTCGCTGGCCTCGAGATTGCTGAGGGCTTCTTCCTTTAGCTGGGTCTGGGTTTGCACCGCACTGGCCAGTTCAATCAGGTCAAAAGCAGGTGAGTAATAGGTATGAAAAAGCCTGATTTCCGCCTCCAAACGGCCTGCAATTTTAAGGGCATAACGGCATGCAAATACCGAACATTCGGAATAATCAACCGGGACCAGTATTTTTTTTAGGGCATGCACATCTGTTGATGCACTTTTTATGTCCTGCTCTGCCAACATGGGTGAGATTTTTATGGTTAAACAGCTGTAAAAGATACAAAAAAAAAGGGTGGAATCCAAGAAACCACCCTGTAAAGTGTTTTATGCTGTTGTCCAACCTAAAGTTTTGTATAGGTGGCTTTAACATTGTCATTTGTTCCGCTGCCGTCCTCCACCGAATAAGTCCATTCAATCACGCTGTAGTTGGAAGAAATGGTTCCGGACCCGATAACGGTAAAACCGTCACCAATGGTTTGGGTGTTGATATATAAATTACGGCCTGAAACAGTGGCAACTGCGGATACACTATAGCCCAGTTCATAAAAGTTATCGATAAGTACCTTGTCGGAGTCATCCGGGTGGGGGGAAATATAAACAGAGAATACTTCAGCCGTTGACTTAAAGTATTCACTGGTTTCGTCGCATTGCCACTGGCCCTCAAGTCTTTCACGGATATCTTCGGCATTCAGATCTGCCAGTTCCTCGCAGGAAAGGGTGAGGACCATCAGCATCAGGCTGGCGGGCAGTATCGTTCTTATTGTTTTTCCGGCTTTCATGGTTTACTTTTTCAATATCATTACCAAAACTATGCCAAATTGTTTTTGACAGTAATAAATAGGGTTAGAAAAAAAAACTAATTAATTTTACGATCGAAAGGGAAAATTGTTCTACACAAAACCAAAAACTCAATGAAAAACAAACGGCTTATCACGTGGATCGTAATAATCATTGTTTTATTGATCCTTGGCGCATCATGCAAAAATATGTACAATAGTATGGTAAACCATAGCGAGCAGGTCAGCCGCGAATGGGCCAACGTTGAAAACCAGTATCAGCGGCGCCTTGACCTCATACCCAACCTGGTAGCCACGGTCAAAGGCTATGCCCAGCACGAACAGGAGACTTTCGACAGGGTCACTCAGGCCAGGGCCAGGGCGACATCCGTCAACATTGATCCGGCCAATCTTTCATCCGAATCCATACAGCAATACAGTGCGGCCCAGGGCGAATTGAGCTCTGCCCTTTCCAGGCTCCTCATGGTAGTGGAGAACTATCCGGAACTCAAAGCCAACCAGAACTTTCTAGAGCTGCAGGCTCAGCTTGAGGGAACGGAAAACCGCATTGCCGTTGAAAGGAAAAAATTCAATGACACTACCACGGAATACAACAAGTACATAAAACGTTTCCCTCCCGTGCTGTTTGCCGGTATGCTGGGCTTTAAAGCAAATCCGTATTTTGACGCCGAGCCTCAGGCCGCCCAGGCTCCCAAGGTGGAATTCTGAACAAAAAGACCATGAAAGCAGAGACTTTTTTCAGCCAGGAAGAAAAGGATATCATTGTAGAGGCCATAGGTGAAGCTGAACAGCAAACCTCCGGTGAGATCCGGGTATATATTGAGAATACGTGCAAAGGAGATATACTCGACCGGGCTGCTTATCTTTTCAAACTGCTTGACATGTTCGACACCAGGGAACGTAACGGCGTCCTGTTCTATTTGTCCGTTGATCGAAAGCAGTTTGCCGTGCTGGGCGATTCAGGCATCCATGCCAGGGTTCCGGAAGGATTCTGGGACGCTGTGAGGGATGCCGTTCAGGAGCATTTCAGCCGGGAAGATTTTGCCGGCGGACTGAAGGCAGGAATTCAGATGACAGGAGAAAAGATGAAATCCTTTTTCCCCAGGCAGGCTGATGATACGAATGAATTGTCGAATACCATATCGTTTGGAGAGAATTAATATCCAATCCATGAGGCACTTTCAAATCATTTTGGCGCTTGTATTATGCTGTTCCGTTTCCCATGGTCAGCAATTCCCTGATCCCATGGTCCCGCTCAGACTGGTAAACGATTTTACCGGACTGCTTCCGGAGGACCAGCAGGTAACGCTGAACAACAAGCTGCTGTCTTTCAATGATTCAACCTCCACCCAGATTTATGTGGTTACCTATGATGACCTGCAGGGCTATCCGGTTGACGAGTTTGCCGTTGGCCTTGGCGAGAAATGGGGCATAGGACAACAGGGACGGAACAACGGCATTTTGATCCTGATCAGTCCGCAGAACCGTCAGATGACCATTCAGACCGGTTATGGACTTGAGGGTGCCGTGCCCGATGCCATCGCCAAACGAATCATCGAAAATGAAATGACACCCGCTTTCAGGGAGGGCAATTATTACAAAGGCATCGATGATGCCACCAATACGCTGATTGCATTGACAAAAGGCGAATTTACAGCCGACGATTACCTGAAGAGAACAGGATCTGAAGGCAGCCTTGTTCCCTTCATCGTGTTGTTCATTATACTTTTTGTCATATTCAGCTCCATACGATCAAAAAAGCGCCTTTATTCTCCCGGCCAGTCCATCCCCTGGTGGGTGCTCATGTCGATGATGGGATCATCAGGCCATTCCAGCAAAGGCAAATACGGTGATTTCACATCAGGGAGAGGCGGATTCGGAGGATTTTCTGGCGGAGGCGGATTCGGCGGTTTCTCAGGCGGTGGCGGAGGCAGCTTTGGCGGCGGCGGAGCCAGCGGGGGATGGTAGTGAAGAAGTAAACGGTAAATGCAGGCTATTAGACTGTTAGACTGTTAGACCAGAAGACTAGAAGACCAGAAGACCAGCAGACCAGAAGACTATGAGACCAGCAGACCAGCAGACCAGGAGACTGAGAGACTGCATGCTACGAAGCCTATTCTTATTTTTTGCATCGCTGGTAACTACTGGTTATGACTGCTTTCCTCAAAACACAGACACCTCCACCCTCACCCTGGTCTTCGCGGGCGACATCATGGGTCACGATGAACAGATCAAAGGTGCCTGGGATGAAACGACAAAAACATACGATTACGAACCTACTTTCCGTTACATACGTCCGTTCATCGAAGATGCCGATATAGCCATCGGTAACCTGGAAGTCACCCTTGCAGGTCCTCCTTATAATGGTTATCCGGCCTTCTCAAGTCCGGATGCATTGGCCAAAGCTGCCTCGGAAGCCGGATTTGACGTCATGGTCCAGTCGAATAATCATGCCCTTGACAGGGGGGTCAAAGGATTTAACCGTACCCTGGACGTACTGGATACCCTTGGCCTCATCCATACCGGGACATTCCGCAATGCGGATGAACGTGCGGTCAACTACCCCCTTATCCTTGAAAAAAATAACATAAGGATCGCCTTGCTGAATTATACATACGGTACCAACGGACTGGTTATCCAACCGCCCGGTATCATTAACCGTATTGACACCATGGTGATCAGGTCTGACCTGCAAAAGGCCGGACTGGCCAATCCCGACTTTGTTGTTGTCACCATGCATTGGGGAGAAGAATACCAGCGGACCGAAAATCTGCAGCAGCAAAAACTCGCTTCCTTCCTTTTCCGTAACGGGGCTGATGCCGTTATTGGCTCCCATCCCCATGTTGTCCAGCCGGTGCGAAAGCATTATCCCAATCCGCTTGATACCGCTGCATATAATCTTGTGGTGTATTCACTCGGCAATTTTGTTTCAAACCAGCGTGCACAATATAAGGACGGGGGCATAATCTTCCGCATGGAACTTGCCAAAACTTCGCGTGGCACTGAAGTTTCCGGTTATGATTATCTTCCTTACTGGGTTTATCGTGCTGACCTCAACGGTAAATCCTCCTTTTATGTGTTGCCGGTTGATATATACTTCAGGAATGAGGACTGGTTCAATATGGCGGATCATGACCGGTATAAGATCCAGCGCTTTTATGACGACACCCGGGAGCACTTGAAGGGCATACCGGAAAGCGGGTTTTTCAGCGGATGGAAATTGGAGGAAGTGAAAAGAAATCATTAAAATCCTGTCCCCGTTCATTTTTTTTATCCCCTTGCCTGTATTACTTTTAGGGTTTAATTTCTTAACAATGGTGCGATGAAAGTGTTAAAGTTCGGCGGCACTTCTATAGGAACCGCCGAGAATATCCTCAGGATCAAAAAGATCATTGAAGCCCAGCCGGAGCAGTTAATTGTGGTCATTTCCGCCCTGCATAACGTCACCGACCAGCTTATTGAACTCTGTACCCATGCGGCTGCGAAGGACAAGAACTTTTTCAGGGTATACAATGAAATTGAGATCAAGCATCTGGAAGCGATCAAATTGCTGTTTGAAGAGCCTTTGCTGACTGAAGTGCAGTCGAGAATAAACTCCTATCTCAAAGAACTCAGCAATATTATCAACGGGATATACCTGCTGAACGATATCACGCCGAAAATCCAGGACAAGGTGTTGAGCTTCGGGGAGATCATGGCGTCCTACCTCATCAGCAAGGTCATTGACAATGCTGAAGTAGTGGATGCAAAGGGCATGATCAAAACAGATTCTTCGTTTGGCCATGCCGTCGTTAATATGCCATTAAGCACCCGGCTCATCCGGTCGTTTTTTAAAAATTACAAAAAGACAGCCGTTGTTCCGGGTTTCATCGCCAGCAACGACAAAGGGGAGACCACTACACTGGGCCGGGGCGGATCGGATTATACGGCAGCCATTCTGGCCGCTGCTCTGGATGCCCCACGACTGGAGATGTGGACTGACGTCGACGGCTTTATGACCGCAGATCCCAGGAAGGTTAAAAAGGCATTCGCTATTGATTCGTTAAGCTATGCTGAAGCCATGGAACTCTCTCATTTTGGCGCTGAAGTAATTTATACTCCTACGATTCAGCCGGCTTACCAGAAAAACATAGAAATCGCCATCAAGAACACCTTTAATCCTGAAGCCCCGGGAACCCTCATTTCCAAAGAGTCAAAATCAAAGGGCAGTTCCCTGATAAAGGGTATTTCATCCATGGATGAAACTGATCTGATTACCCTTATGGGACCCGGCATGGTTGGCGTGAGGGGAATATCATCGAGGCTTTTCGGAACCCTGGCCGATCATAACGTCAATATCATTCTTATCACGCAGGCATCCTCGGAATATACGATCACCTTTGCCATCCATCCGAATGACACGGAAAGGGCGATCAAAGCACTGGAGCACCAGTTTGAAAGCGAGATAAAACTCAGGAATGAGCTTGTCATCAGGCTCGAGCGTGAATTGTCCATCATAGCCATTGTGGGAGAACGAATGAAAAATACGCCCGGTATCTCTGCAAACCTGTTTACATCACTGGGAAGAAACGGAATAAGCGTGATTGCCACGGCCCAGGGTTCATCTGAGCTGAATATCTCCATCGTCATTAAAAAGGACAGCCTCCGGAAAGCATTGAACGTCATCCATGAAGGATTTTTCCTTTCCCATTACAAAGAGCTCCATCTTTTCCTGGCCGGTATCGGAACGGTTGGAGGGAACCTGCTGAAACAGATCAACGCCCAGCAGGATAAGCTGCTGCAGGATCACCGCCTGAAAATAAACGTAATTGGCATCAGCAGCTCAAAGAAGATGCTGCTGAATCCCGAAGGGATCGACCTTAACCAATACCGCGAGGAACTGGACAGGCAAGGGGAAAAAGCGGATTTAGAACTGTTCATTCAAAAGATGAAATACCTGAACCTCCGCAACAGTGTCTTCATCGATTGCACGGCTGATGCCGCCGTCACAACCGTTTACAGGGACGTACTCAGTTCTTTTGTTTCCATCGTCACAGCCAATAAAATTGCCTGCTCTTCAGCCTATGCCTTATATAAAGACCTGAAGAATACAGCCCGGGAAAAAAATGTAAGATTTACCTACGAAACGAACGTGGGAGCCGGATTGCCCATCATCAGCACGCTGAATGACCTGATCCGCAGCGGTGATAAGATCATCCGGCTCGAAGCAGTGTTGTCGGGCACACTGAATTTCATTTTCAACACTATTAGTGAAACAATACCTTTAAGCCGGGCCATTAAAATGGCCAAGGAGAAAGGGTTTTCCGAGCCTGATCCGAGGATCGATCTGAGCGGCACCGACGTGAGGCGAAAGCTGCTGATCCTCTGCCGCGAATGTGGCTATGAATTTGAGGACAACGATATCACCATAAAACCATTCCTGCCCGCAGCCTGCTTTGAAGGCTCGCCGGAGAATTTCTGGGAAGCGGTTCAGCAACAGGATACATTATTTGAGGAACGCCGCAAAAAACTGGAAAGGGAGAATAAAAAAATGCGGTTTGTTGCCCGGCTCGACGATGGGAAAGCCACCATTGAGCTGGCTGAGGTTGACTTCATGCATCCGGCCTATCCGCTTGAAGGCAGCAATAACATCATCCTCATCACCACCGACCGGTATCATGAACAGCCTATGGTGATAAGAGGTTACGGAGCGGGTGCCGAAGTAACGGCTGCAGGGGTCTTTGCCGATATCATCAGGATTGCCAACGTGTAACGTTTATTTAATGATCAGCGCAGTAATTTTTGACCTCGACGGGATTATCATAGAATCAGAGCCGTTGTGGAAAGAAGTGGAGAAAAAGGTCTTTGCCGGCATAGGCCTGAATCTCACTACCGAGATGTGCCGCAGAACCGTGGGACTGGATACCAACGATACCATAAAATTCTGGTATGCCGAAAAACCCTGGAAAGGTAAGGATTTCACCCGGCTTTACGGTGAGATCATCGAAGGTATGCGGGTAACCATGCAGGAGAAAGTCAGGCTAAAAGAAGGATTCCTGGCAACCCTTCAAATGGTAAAGCGGAAATCCCTGCCGGTTGCAGTTGCCACCTCGTCTCCCCGGATATTGATAGAAACGGCACTGAATAAATTTGGCATAGCGGGTGAATTTGACGTGCTGAACTCAAGTGAAAAGGAGGAATACGGGAAACCCCATCCCGGCGTATACCTTTCCACAGCCCGCAAGCTTCAGGCAGATCCGCGTACCTGCCTGGCATTTGAGGACTCCTTCAACGGTGCCATTGCGGCCAAAGCTGCACGGATGAAGGTGGTCTCCGTTCCCGATCCTGCAGATTTTACGGACAGGCGCTTTGATTTTTGTGACTTAAAGCTATCTTCGCTGCTTGAATTCACGGAAGATAGTTTTAACCTGATGGATTTATAAATCTCACGGATTGAAATCAGCGATGCCAGCACCCATATCATATTATTCCACCAACCTGAATGCCCCGGTTGTTTCCTTCAAGGAAGCCTTGTTAAAAGGGCTCGCCCCTGATGGCGGATTGTATATGCCTGAAAGACTGCCATGCCTGGACAAGGATTCACTGACGGCTTTTTCCGGCAAAACCTATGCTGAGATTGCCTTTACGGTGCTGAAGCAATTCCTCGGGGATGAAATACCGGATGAAGCCCTGTTCACCATGGCGAAGGATGCTTACAATTTTGAGATTCCGCTGGAGCCTGTTTATGAGAGGAAATACCTGATGCGCCTCGACCAGGGACCGACGGCTTCATTTAAAGACTTCGCCGCACGCATGATGGGACGGCTGATGCAATACTTCCTGCACCGTGAAAACCGCGATATGCTCATCCTTACTGCCACATCGGGGGATACAGGGAGTGCCATTGCCAATGCTTTTCATGGACTTGAAAATATCAGCGTCGTTGTCCTGTTTCCTGAAAAGGAGGTTACGGAACGCCAGCGAAAGCAGATGACCACCCTGGGAAAAAATGTCAGAATTATTGGCATTGAAGGCAAATTTGACGACTGCCAGGCCCTGGTAAAAAAAGCTTTTTCAGATCCCGTCCTCGGTTTTCTGAACCTTTCCTCTGCCAATTCCATTAATATCGGAAGGCTTATACCCCAGTCATTCTATTATTTTTATGCCTGGTCAAGGCTAAAGAAACAGGACGGGGAACCGATTATTTTTTCCGTTCCCTCCGGCAATTTCGGAGATCTGATGGGTGGGCTCATCGCCATGCATATGGGACTGCCCGCAAAGAAATTCGTGGTTTCGACCAATGAGAATGACGAGGTACCGGTGTATTTCATGACCGGACAGTACAAAACCATCGTCCCTTCAAAAGATTGCATTTCGAGTGCCATGAATGTGGGGCACCCGAGCAACATGGCCCGCATAATAGCCCTTTACGGCGGTGTTATGAATGAACATGGCACCATCGTTAAGGAACCTGATACAGCCAGACTTAAAAAAGATATGTACAGCGTCAGCATCAGTGACCTGCACACAAAAGCTACCATGAGATCTGTTTACGAAAGGCACCGGATCTTGCTTGAGCCTCACGGTGCAGTGGCATGGGCAGGACTGCAGGAATATTACAAAGCCTTTCCCGGCGAGACCGGCTCATCGAAGCTGTCAGTCTGCCTTGAAACCGCCCATCCGGCCAAATTCCCGGAAGAAATAAATGGATTGCTCGGTATTGACCCTCCCCTTCCGGCATGCATGCAGGGATTGGATCAGAAAGTTGAGTCATGGGAAACCCTTAAATCAGAATATAGTCAATTTAAAGCATACCTGCTGGACAAATTTTCCAGGTAACCATATGTACTTCTTAATTCATTGCACAATTTTAATTGCCACATCACCATGAAAAGACTGCATGCTGTGTGTTCCGATCTTGAGGGCGTTTGGGTTCCCGAGGTGTGGATCAACGTTGCCCTGAAAACAGGCTGCGAAGAATTGCGGCTGACTACCCGGGACATCAAGGATTATGATGAATTGATGCGTTACCGCATCCGGATTCTGAAAGAAAAGAATCTGAAACTGAGGGATATACAGCAGGTTATCAGCACTATAAAGCCCCTGGAGGGAGCCCTTGAAATGATCGAATGGCTAAGACGCCATACCCGGTTTGTGGTGGTTTCGGATACCTTTGTTGAATTTGCCGGTCCTCTAATGGCCCAGCTCAACTGGCCGCTCCTCTTCTGCCATTCCCTGGTAACGGATGAAAATGACACCATAACCGGTTATAAGCTCCGTCAGAAAGACTCCAAAAGAAAAGCCGTGGAGGCCTTGAAAAGTCTGCACTATGAAGTGATCGCCTTCGGCGACTCATACAATGACGTCAGCATGCTGAAAGAAGCGGATAAGGCCATCCTTTTCAGACCTCCGCAAAATGTGATCGACGATTTCCCCGAATTCACCGTAATGCATGATTACAGTGAGCTGAAGAAGTATCTGACTGAACACTTCGGGATATGAAAGTTTGAAGACCTGCCTGCCGGAAGGCAGGTTTTAAGATTTGCTGTGGACTGTTGACCGCGGACTGTGGACTTTATTAACAACCCGCAGATCCATGGCGAGCACTACCATCAACGCAATTATCCAGGGGATAAAAGTAACGGATAATGCCTGCGGCAAACGGTTCCAGAACAATATTATCAGCAGCAGCAATGCACAATACAATATTTTAACCGGGTCATTTACCCGCTTGGTTCGAATCAGCATAACAAAGAGGGCCGGAACCATCCAACAACAATTCAAATTGGTTAAGAAACCGGTATTCTCCGAAATCATGCTGATTATGAACAGGAACAATCCGTTAAAACCAATAACGGAAAGTACCAGGAAAAAGACAATCTTTCTGGTAGCCTTCACAAAAGACAGGATAATCAACAGGGCCGTGATGACCAGGGCCACCGTGGCTGAATAATTGAAACGATGCTTTTTGCCAGCCGAAGCGTCAAGCAGGATATGCTTTTCAGCACCTAACGTTGAATCATCAAGGATAGACATAATATAAGAGGGGAGGAACATGGTGTTCCAGGCTCCTGCCGGTTTATCCGCCTCTTTCCCCAGGGCCAGGTTGACACCCAGGTCGATCCAGTACCGGCCTGCAAGGTATGGTTTAAGCCGTTGTCTGAAAGTTTTGCAGCCATACTGCCCGGTATCAAAGCTAACAGGTCTTTCCAGTGCATAAAAAACGGCATCCCTCACCTTGGTGGCGCAGTTGTTGTAAAAGAAATCATAATGATAATACCTGTCTTTGGAATGATAACACTTCTCAAGTTGCCTGAACAGCACCTGTTTTTCACGCCTGTTCAGATCCAGCACCTGTTCATGTATCTTCCGTTCTTCACGAAGCCAGTAAAACAGGCAATCATCGAAGTCATCCACGGTAAGGTAGTACATAAGATTGCCCTTCATGAACTTCAGATAAAAATGCGGGGTGCTGAAATCAAAGGTTCCGAAATTATAGACCCGGTCCGTTTTCATTGCACTGTCGGTGATCCGTATGGCTGTATGTCCGAAAATAGTGTAGTATGGGATACCGGGCTCGAAAGTCAGAACCGAAACCCGCGCATGATCCGACAGACATAATGCCGTTAAGGGGACTGAAAACAAAAAAACCATCAGGCGTATTATCCTCGCCGGATCAACCATGCGCGTACAGGTTATAAAATATTAAAACATCTGGCTGATAACTGAAATACTGATCTTTGCTCCTTTCCCCGCAGCAGTCAGAGGGGGCCTTCCCTCTCCCCCTTGGGGGGAGCCGGAGGGGGCTTATATCATCACCCCTTCCTCCCATCCCGTCTTCACCAGATCGATCAGGTCGGGATCGGCGGTACCGAGGTGATGGCGGGTGTCAGCCAGCAGGATATGCTTTGCAGGCGGATTCAGCGGCCTGTCCTCTCCAAAGTATTCCTTCCGCCTGGCCTGCAAGATCTGCAATCCGGTTGCATCAACGGCCACCGGGTCAAAGCCAACGATGATGCCCTTGTAAGGCCAGGTATATTCCTTGTTGAAATGATGGGGACCTACGCCATGGAACAACGGGGTCAGCATCACCAGGATATGCAACCGTGATTTGCCTTTTACCACGGGCAGTTCGAACAGGGTGGCAAGGTCGGCACAGGAATCGTCGTGATAAGAAGCAGGGTTGTTCACAAACATAATATAGTTCTTGATCAGGCTTCCCACTCCCGACCAGGCATGGGTGCGCATAGGCCTGACATTGATCAGCGCAGTGGATTGTGTAAAAACAGGGTCGGACAAAAGGCCGCGGTCCCTGATGCTGATCTTGTCCTCTGCGACTCCGGCTTCCATCACCCTCTTCTTTATGGCATTCTCAAGCTCGGGCGGAGTAGGCAGGTTCCTCCATACGTTGCTCTTAATACCTACAATATCTGAAGGTTTAATAATGCTTTTCCAGGCTTCGCCGACGGAGGACTTGCCGGTAAGCTGCAACAAAGCCTTGTCAAGCATATCCTGCATGACCCCGGCATTCACTTTTCCGTCGGCATCAAGAATTGCCTTGTCGCGGATCAGAACAACACGGCTTTTTTTATTGCCGGTCGCACCCAGCATCTTTGCCGGGAAATTCATCAGGATGGCGCTTCCGGCTGCCAGTGCGGCAGCCTTTTTGAGCAGGCTGCGGCGGGTGATGATATTTTTTTTCATGATGCTATTTTTTAATGGGAGGAAGTTACAAATTTCCCGTGTTCGATGCACGGTTTGATAAATGATTTTATCCCTGAGCTATTATATTCCAATCCTTCCAGGCGCTTCTGACCCAGGAAGGTCTGGTTCAGGACAACCGCAACTGCTTATTTCAGGCAATCCTCTGTTCTTTTGAGCAATTCCATCGCCTTTTCCCGTTCTGCCGCATTGAAGACAGCTACCAGCGTACGATGAAACATGCCGGCAGCCAGCCAGGTCTTGTCCTCCATCTGCGTGCAGTTGCCTGTCAGTCCTTCGGGGAAGAAATGCCGGCCAAAAGTGGAAAAAGCCCGGTCAGCCTTTACCGTATCAGGATATTCAATAACCAGCAGGTATAGCCGTTCATCCGGAAGTCCGTATTTAGCCAACACGGCAGGCGTGTTTTCATCCATTTCCAGGATGTTGTCCGTGGTAATAAAATAATAGGAATTAAGCCAGATGTAATGATGAAAATAGATGAATCCACCCGGGACAAGCCCCGCTGCAGGTAACACGGAAAGAATGGGAGGAGGGTCACCGGTCTCGCCGATGGCATTGTCGATCAATCCTGCCAATGCATGCAGC
>CAYMJH010000016.1:18368-30031 GCA_964390385.1 uncultured Bacteroidales bacterium
TGCAGCATTTTCTCCGACTCATCCGTTGTCTCGGACGTTGTCAGCGAAACCCAGAACCTTCCCTTCCAGAAGAACTGCGCCCCGTTTACATAATAGGAACCCTGACCGTATTGTTTTTCCTCCCTGTCACGGGTCTGACTGTACACTCCGAATGCATCCGAAGCACTGCCCAGGTCGAATATTTCAGCCGTTACTTCAGGTTGTCCTGCTGCAACATAGCGACAGCTGATCGCGCTCTGAAAACCATAGGATATATATAATTCAGCCCCGCCGTCAATATAGTCATACAAGGACTGCCGGCTGTCGATGACCATTGTTTCAGACAATGACCAGCCGTCGATCCGGCCGGGAAGTTCAGGAAAGGGTTGAGCATTCGTCATGGCGCAGGAAGATATCTGAATGAACAATAATATTATCCTTGAAGTCAGTTTTATCATATGCTTTTACTTTCTTTGATCTTTGATCTTTGATCTTTGATCTTTGATCTATTGTCTTGGTTCTTGGCTCTGATGACGAAAAGATACGGCAGGATATTTACAATTACAACATCAGTCTGTTAATTTAATTTGGTATATTTATTGATAGAATAGCGATGCAATATAAAACAAATGCTCAAATTTAAAAGCCTCAGGTTTTACCTGATTGCCGGCCTGCTGGCAATCGTCGGCATCATTTTGTTAACCAATAAGATCGTTGCAACCGGACTGATCATACTAGGGCTTGCCGCATTCTTTTTCCTGTTATGGGAGCTGTTCCTGAAAGAAAAAGAAAAACAGATTGAATTGCTGAACCAGGAAATCCGGCGAATGAAATCAGAGAATTCCACCCTAAAGGAAGATCTTGCCGAATTATCAAACCGTAAGCTTAACATTTCTGAAATAAACAGCATCCTCGACCTGGGTTTGATAGAAGTGGACACGAATTTCAAAAGAACCGTAAACCGGGAGCTTCAGGAAGGGGATAAAAGCGTGCAGTTTATCGGAGTGCTGCATGTTGACTTTGTGGCCAAATATGGCGTTGATTTCAGGAAACTCCTCTTCAAGGTGGATGAAGAAAGAAAGGAGATCTGTATTGCCAATGCCAATCCGCAGTTCCTGTCCTTCTCCAAAAGGAATTGTGTTTGGGAAATTGCCGAAATACTGGAATACAATAAACCGTTCTTTGGCAGCCGTCACTGGAAGACAAATCCGAAACTTGACAAGCTGGCCAATCAGATCAAGGAAGAGATCAGGGTGAAAACCGAAAGGGAGACAGAGAACGGGCCGTCAGAACTGGGATGGATCATCAGTCCGCTCAGGAAACATGTAGAAACCGCCATCTCGTTGATCATCGGGATTAAAGGATATAACTTAAGATTCACGGAACTGGACAGTGGCAATTATAAGCCCATGGCGGAATTCTCGCGGGATAAGCTAATGGATGATGACCCTGCTAGGGATACCGGAAAGAAGGAAATCGGCAACCCGTTAACTGTGAAAAACGAAAAGTGAAAAGTGAATATAAAGCAGGCTGCAGACTACAGACTATTAGACCAGCAGACTTCGGGATAAAAGCCTTTATTTGTAATTTTTTATGTTGTTGTACTTGGCCCGGTATGCGTTAGCCACCTCCCGCTGTTCGTCAATGGCCTTGCGGGTTTGTTCCTGTTCTTTCAGATTATTCGGGATCGTATCAACCTGAGCCTTTTCGATTTCTGCTGTCATGTTGATCACTTTCTTCTCCCCCGATTCTATATCCTTATTGGTTTTTTTGATCTGTTTACCCAGGTCGTCGATATATTTCTTTTTCTCAGCCTTGGCATCGCCCTCTTCCATGGCATTAAATTCATTGTTCTGTGCCAGCATTTCATCGTTCAGTGATGTCAGATTGGTGCGAAGAATAACCAGTTGATCATTGGTGGAAGCTATATTGGTATTGTTCGACTGGATCATTTTCTCCAGTTTGTTTTTTTCATTCTCCAGCGACTTCAGCAGGCCTTCGAGTTTGGAAAGTTTCTTCTCTTCAACATCGAGCTGTTCTTTTGCCAGTTCTAGGTAATGATCCCTGGCAAAATTCATCAGAAAATCACGGGTTTTGACGGTTTCTTCATTCCGGCCTCCAGTAGCAACATATTCATTCTTTTTCACTTCAAACGAAGCCGCCAGGAGAATAACGGTGTCCATGTCCTTTACATAGCTGTATACATTGATGGGAGCTCCCCCAATTTCCTTTATGAGAGCCCCGAAAATGGTCAGCTCTCCCTCATCATTCTGCACCTTTGATTTGGTTCCTTTTTCAAGCAGTTTAAGCCAGGTTCCTTCCACCTTCTTGTAGGAAACCTCGGGTATGGTTACCAGAAAACCCGGAATGGTACCGTGTTTGAAGGTAACATTATCTTCTCTGACTGTGATGGGTCTTTGTGCCAGGGTTGCCTGGCTCCAGATGAAGCAAAAGATAAACGGGAAAAGTAAAGTTTTCATGCTGTGGTAATATTTATAATTCTGTCGGAAAGGTTCGTGAACAGGGCAATTACATCGACTGAATGCTTTTAAGCTTTTGGTTCAATGAATCCACCTCATTTTTCTGCTTCTGTATGATTTCCTTCGCGTTTTCCTGTCCCCTTATGCATTCTTCAGATTTTTTCCGGGCCTTTTCCGCATCATTCTTAAGCGATTCTATCTTTTTTTCATTCTTCCTGATGTTCTTGTTCAGACCCTTGATTTTCTTTTCCATGGTAGCGATGAATTTCTTTTTTTCATCCTTGGCAGCTCCGTCTGCCATGGTCTCATACTGGCTTTTTTGAAGTGCAAATTCGGTATTAAGCGATGTAAGGCTGGTTTGATCAGTCGTAATGGCTGAGCTTAACGATTCAATGGTTTTATTGTTCTTCTCGATTGTATTTTCATATTTTTTTGTTCCGCTTTCCATCTTTTTCATAGCCTTTTCGAGCTCTTTCAGTTTCTTTTCCTCTTCCTGCAACTGAGCCTTAACAAGGCCCGTGTACTGATCCCTGGCAAAAGCCAGCAGGTATTTACGGGCCTCATCATATGCCGATCCCATGGCAGCGTCGATAAATTCATTCTTCTTCGGTTCAAAAGTGACAGCAAGCTGAACAGCGTTATCCGCTTCACTGAGCTTGCTGTATACATTAATAGGTACGTCATATATGTCCCTGATCAGGGATCCGAAAATTGACAATTCTGCATCCTCAACCTGTACCTTCGACTGGGTGTTTTTTTCCAGTGATGCTATCCATGCATCCTTTGCCCCCTGGAGCGAAACTTCGGGAATAGTCAGGACAAAACCGGGATGAGTACCGTGTTTAAAGGTAACCGGACCGTCGGTAAGGTTGATTGCCTGTTGGGCATTAGCGGTCAGATTCAAGAAAATGCAAAGGGCCAAAGAAAATCTTATAGCTTTCATAGGATATGATTTAGGTTATTCTCAGCGTATTCACTATAGTTTATTCTAAGATACTATTTTTTATTATTAAAATCCAGTCAAAATGAACTATTTTTAAATGACGATTTCTGTAATCATTGATCTTATTGACAATAAGCATTACCCTATGAACTACTCCAAGACATCCGGGGGCAGCAATAAACCATTCGCCATCCTGAAAAGCATCCTTGGCGGTATTGTGTTACTGACGCTGCCAACCCTTACCGCTGCCGCTCAGGAGCAACCGGTCAGAAAACTGATCCTCCTGCATTCCAATGATCTGCACAGCAGGCTCAACGGATTCAGTCCCGAAGTAGATTATTCCCCGGACAAAACCCATGATGATTACACGGTAGGTGGTTTTGCACGCATTGCCACGTTGATTGATGAAGAAAAGAAAAAGAGCGGTGACCAGGTGCTTGTTCTCGATGCAGGCGATTTCCTGATGGGGACTTTCTTCCCCATGCTGGAGCAATCCACTGGTTTTCAACTGCCGCTGATGAAAAAAATGGGCTATGATGTTGTAACACTGGGCAATCATGAGTTTGACTTTGGTCCGGCCGCACTGGCTGAGATCCTGTCCCGGAGTGCTGAAACCAATGATATTCCTGTCCTGGTTGCATCCAATGTAACATTTTCATCAAAAGACAATGCCGATGATAGTTTAAAAAGCCTGTTCGAACGGAAAATATTGAATCCCTTTGTCATCATTGAAAAAAACGGATTAAGGCTGGGAATCTTCGGCATGCTCGGCAACAGCGCCATCGGCGATGCACCGCTGGCAAGACCGGTTGAATTCACCGATCCGGTAAAAACAGCTGCAAAATATACCCGTATGCTGAAGGAAACAGAGCAGGTCGATCTGGTCATTTGCCTTTCCCATGGAGGTGTACAGAAGGATGGTAAAGGGGGATGGTCGGGTGAAGACATCCTGCTGGCACAAAAAGTTCCCGGGATCGATGTGATCATCAGCGGGCATACGCATTCACGCATCGAAAAGCCGCTGGTGGTTAACGGCATCCCGATCGTCCAGACGGGGGCTTACGGAGCCGGATTTGGAAAGCTCGAAATCGAATTCAGCAACGGGAAGATAACCCGTACCGATGCCTGCATCATCCCCGTTACTGATGATATCACGGGTGATCCGGAGATACAACGGATGATCGCAGAACAGGAAAAAAAGATATCCGATGAAATTCTTGCCCCGCTGAACCTGACCTATAATTCCGTGGTAACAGAGACTTCGTTCCCCCTGTTATGCCAGGAAGACACGCTGCTGGAAAACAGCAACCTGGGTCCTTTGATTGCTGATGCCCTGTATGCCTATGTGAACGGTCATAATAAACCGGGAACCGATATAACCCTGTTTCCTGCGGGCCTGGTCCGCGACAATATCCTGCCGGGCACAACAGGAAAACAATCCGTTGCAGATCTCTTCAGGGTTGTATCGCTTGGCAGCGGTAATGACGATATACCGGGGTATCCGCTGGCATGCATCTACGTGACGGGGAAAGAGCTGAAGGGTATTCTGGAGATTCTCTACCTGGCTCCCTCATCCAGCCGCGACAATTATATCTATTTCGGGGGACTGAGGGCTGCCTATGATCCCACAAAGGGGCTGCTGAAGAAAATCACATCCATCGAGACCGGCGATGCCGAAAAAGGATATACCCCGGTTGACTGGTCAAAACAGAATAATAAACTATACAGTATTACAGCAAATACTTACATCCTGGAGTTTGTAGGTATCATTAAAAAATTAAGCAAGGGACTTGTAAAGGTAATCCTGAAAAATGAGAAAGGAGAACCCCTGCAATCAATAGTCGATGCCGTTATTGATGATGAACCCGATATGCCGGGCATCCAGGAGATAAAAGAGTGGATGGCCCTGGTATGGTACCTGCAGCAGCAACCGGACGGCAATGGCAACGGGATTCCGGAAATTCCGGAATATTACAGACAAGGAAGCCCGAGGTTGCATAGAAGTCTGAACTAGGATTTTTAGGATTTTTCAGGATTTATAGGATTATAAGACTGTATGTTATATGCAATACGAAGAAATAACGCATAGAATTATTGTGAAGCTTATCATTTACCCATTGGATTACTGTTGAATTTCGGAGCAAAAAGTTTGGAATTCAAAAGAGTATATAATCTGCATCACCCCGACAACAAAAACTATAAAAAATCCTATAATCCTATAATCCTCCAAATCCTATAAATCCTAGTCCAGACAATAATCCTATAATCCTCCAAATCCTAAAAATCCTAGTTCAGACCATAATCGTAAACACCGTTTCCCCCGGCACCGAGGTGAAGCTGATCTTACCCTTGTGGAGGTTCATGACCTGCCTTGACCAGTTCAGACCGATTCCCGATCCTTTTTCCTTGGTGGTGAAGAAAGGAACAAATATTTTATCAGCATTTTCCGGTGCTATGCCCTCACCATTGTCAATCACCTGTATCAGGGCTTTCCCCTGGTAGTCATGGAAGGCATTTAACCTGATTGTTTTTCTTGCTGTCCCTTCCGGTGCCTGGATGGAATTGGTGACCAGGTTGATGATCACCTGCCCGATCAATTGCTTGTCAGCTGTGAGCTTCATTGAATCGGGCATGACCCGTACGGTAAATTGGATGTTACCCGATTCGATTTCGGAGGCAAACAGTCTTTCGATATGCTGCAATAATTCATTCACGGAAAAAACCGATAAATGCAGGGAAGGAGTCAATGTAAGACTGCGGAATTTCTCAACGAAATCGAGCAAGCCCTGGGTTCTTTCATCAATAATATCCAGACCTTTTAAGGTATCACTCAATATTTCAGGCGCTATTTCCGGCATTTTATCAGCTTCAGCCGGAATTTCCGATCCAAAGAGATATTTGATGGTTTTTATGGAAGACGAGATGGGACCAATGGAATTCATGATCTCATGGGTAAGGGTTCGTATAAGTTTTTGCCAGGACAGCAGCTCATTTTCTTCCAGTTCATTTTTTATATCCTGCAAAGACAGCAACCTGTATGTCTCGCCCTGGATGATAAATTCATTGGCCTTTACGGCAAGGGGGATCAATTCATCTTTCACTTTGATCCGTATCAGTTGCTGTTCTCCGGGTTTCAATTCCTTTACCAGCCCGGGCAATGAAGGATCTGCTTCCGTCAGTTCAGAGATGTCCCTGAGGAATGGAATCCCAAGCAATTTCTTGGCTGCCGGGTTATAAATATCAATTTTACCCTGGCCACTGTATGAAATCAGTCCGACACCGGCATATTCAACGAGATGCTGGAAATAGAACATCCGTTGTGCATTTTCAATCTTGAGCCGTTGCATTCTTGTATTGATCTCATCAAAAAGGGTATAAAGTTTTTCAAATGAGCGGGCGGGTGCAATCCTTCTATAGAGGATGGTGGAGTCGTCATTGCTGATGGCACCGAAGAAACCGGTCAGATCACGGTTGACCCTGTTAAGATAATGCAACAGGGCAAAAACCTGGATGATCAGCACCACACCGATATTAACCGTAATGAATGCATTTCCGGGTCTCAGGGCTGAGAAGGCAATGGCCAGACAGGTAAGCGTGAGCAATATCACCCGGATGATTATATTAAGTGTAAACCGATGATGAAGCATGACAATTATCTTTTGATGTGTTGATTTAAAAAGCAGTCTCCCTGGTCTTCTGGTCTTCAGGTCTTCAGGTCTTCTGGTCTTCAGGTCTTCAGGTCTTCAGGTCTTCAGGTCTAACAGCCTAACAGTCAAACAGCCTAATAGCCTACTTTCTATTCACTTGTCACTTGTCCCTCGTCCCTTGTCCCTCGTCCCTACTTGTCACTTGTCACTTGTCATTTGTCACTTGTCACTTGTCACTTGTCACTATATTTGATACTTCCCAATCTTCCTGTACAGCGTCTGCCGTCCGATCCCCAATTCACGCGCAGCTTCGCTGATATTGCCCCTGTGGTTTTTCAGGGCTGTGGCGATCAGTGTTTTTTCTGCCTCCTCAAGGCTCATGTTTTTAATGGGCATGGCATCGGCAACCGGACTGAAATTAAAATCTTCCGGCACCAGCTCGTCCGATTCAGCCAGGATCACTGCTTTCTCAACCGCATGCCGGAGTTCCCTTACGTTGCCCGGCCATGCATGATTTCGTAGTTTTTCCAGGGTCTTTTCATTGAATTCCAGGGTGCACCTTTCGTATTTTCTTGCATAATAGTAAAGATAATATTCGGCAAGTTTAATCACGTCGTTCCCCCTTTCGCGGAGCGGGGGAATTTCAATCTGCACTGTATTGATCCTGTAAAAAAGATCCTCCCTGAAAAGGTTGTTTTTTACCATCTCTTTCAGATCCTTATTGGTTGCCGTGATGAGCCTGATATTGATCTCCACGGGCCGGTTACTGCCCAACGGTGTAACCTTCCGCTGTTCAATGGCGCTGAGTAATTTAGATTGCAGGGAAATACCGAGGTTCCCGATTTCATCCAGAAAAAGGGTACCTTCATCAGCGGATTCAAAGCGTCCGATCCTGTCTTCCCCGGCATCCGTAAAGGCTCCTTTCCTGTGTCCGAATAATTCACTTTCAAATAAGGTCTCCGTAAGGGCACCAACATCCACATTTATAAAACTATTTTCATGACGATGTGAAAGGCGATGGATTTCACGCGCCACGAGCTCCTTTCCGGTTCCATTCTCACCTATAAGCAAAACATTTGCATCGGTCCGGGCCACTTTGCTGATCCTGGTCATCAACTCCTTCATCACCGCGGAGTCACCGACGATTGTAGAAAAGCCGCGGCCCAGGTCTTCGCGCATCTGCTTCTGCTTAAGCTGAAGCTTTTTTACCTCCTTCTTTGAGAACCTCAGTTGCAGGGCGGCCTGCAAGGTCGCCAGCAGCTTATTGTTATCCCAGGGTTTGGTGATGAAATCAAAAGCCCCTTCCCGGATGGCTTTCACAGCCAGCTCAATATCCCCGTAGGCCGTGATCATGACAACGACAGCCTGCGGATCGAGTTCAAGTATCCTGCTCAGCCAGTATATTCCTTCATTGCCGATGTTCACACCGGCGGTGAAGTTCATGTCCAGCAGTACCACATCAACAGGTTCCTTCTCCAGACAGGAAGGGATCTGATTGGGATTCTTCAGCGTCAGTATCTTTTCAAAATGATGTTTCAGAAAAAGTTCCAGCGAGTTTAATACACTGGTATTATCGTCAACGATCAGTATTTTTCCGCTCTGTTTGCTCATGGTAAGGATATTGGTCTCCTTCAACTGGCATGAAAGTTATGCATTCTGTTCCAAACTCATACAATACCTGTATCATTTTGGAACACAATTTTTAAATATTTCTGATAAGGATTTGCTAATTTCTTGATAATCTATAGGTTAAAACAAGTGGCACAACCCTTGCAAAACATCCTGCAAACATGAAATCATGATCAAAACAAATCAGCTGACTAAAGTTTTTCGCACTGACGAAATAGAAACCACGGCCCTGAACAAAGTCAATTTTGAAGTATCAATTTTTGTGACAAGTGACGAGGGACAAGTAGGGACGAGGGACAAGTAGTGACGAGTGACAAGTGACAAGTGACAAGTGAATACAAAGCAGACCAGCAGACTAAGAGACTGCCATTCCAATCGACCAATCATCAAATCAACATATCATCCAATATATCCCACATGTTCAGAAAATACATCCTTATCGCCATCCGGAACCTGCTGAAAAGAAAGCTTTTTACCGTCATTCATATCGGCGGGCTGACCATTGGCATAACAGCGTGCCTGCTGATCTACCTCTATGTGCAGGATGAATTAAAATATGACAAACACTTCCAAAATGCTGAAAACATATTCAGGCTGTACGGCAATAATTTCGATGGGAAGGGTTACCTCATCGGTCAACCGGCGAGGTTTCTGCCGGTTATCCTGGATCAGATACCCGAAGTAAAAAGCGGCCTGAAAATAAGGATCAGGACTGCAAAAATCAGGATTAACGATGAAAACTACTATGAAAAAGGATTCGCCTATGCCGACTCCAACCTCTTTGGTTTTTTCAGGTGGAAGCTGATGGAAGGTGATCCCGGCCATGTTTTGTCGGCTCCTTATCAGATAGCTGTTTCAGCAAGCAAGGCAAAGGCAATTTTCGGGAACGAAAATCCTGTCGGGAAAACCGTAAATATTAACAATGAATTTGATTTCACCATTACCGGTGTTTTTGAAGATATCCCGGAACACAGTCATATCCGGTTTGACTGGATCGCTTCATTTTCCACTTTCCGTGCCATGGATCCCCAGGTACTGGACAACTGGGGAAATTTTGGCAATAGTATTTACCTTGAATTGATACCCGGTAGCCATTACCCGTCCGTTGAGCAAAAGATCACGGAATTATGGATCCGGAGTGACAAAGCGACCATGTCCAATGTCACTGACAGTGTGCAGCTGAGACTTCAGCCTCTCCCCGAAATATACCTTCATTCCGGTCAGTTAAAAGGCAGTTCGGAAGGGGATTATGGCAATATCCATACGGTGATCGGATTGACTGTCATTTCCTGCCTCATCCTGTTTATTGCCTGTTTCAATTATATCAACATGACTACAGCACAGGCTTCTTCACGTATGATGGAAGTAGGGATCCGAAAATCCACCGGGGCCACCCGGTCTCAACTGGTTTATCAGTTTTTATCGGAAACCTTGTTCATCGTATTGATCGCCGTGATCATCAGTTATGATCTCATCATCGTGCTGATGCCTGAATATGAAAATTTTATCGGCAAGGACTTTTCTATCAATGTATTTAAAAATCCGTCATTGTTCGTTGTTATAACCGGAATTACCCTGTTGACCGTGTTGTTGGCCGGAGCCTACCCTTCCCTGGTTTTGTCCCGGTTCAAACCGATGGATATGCTGAAGCGAAGCATATCCTTTTCTGCTGATCCGACCAACCGGATCCGGCGGTTCCTGCATGCCAATGTCAGGAAATCCCTGGTTGTGTTCCAGTATTGTATTGGCATATCCCTGATTATCATAGCCATATTAGTATCCAGACAGATCAGTTTTATCCGTAAAAGTGACATGGGTTTTACCCGTGAGCACATCCTTGTTTTACGGAATTTCTATGATATCAACATGAGTAAGAATTTCCTTCTTTTCAAGGAGAAATTCCTGAAAATCCCTGAAGTCATGAAGGTGTCCGGGGGCATCAACGTACCTACGGAAGGAGTCTGGAATTACGGATGGCCGGAGGTTTCCCTCCAAGAACCCAGGAAGGTTCCCAGTGCGGGTTTCATCACTTGTGATCATGAATATCTCGAATTGCTGGAAGCAAAATTCATGTCAGGGCGTAATTTCAACCCGGAGCTCGCGTCAGACAGCCTGGCGGTGATCGTAAATGAAACTTTCATTAAACTGCTCGGTGACACTGACGTGCTGGATAAAACGGTAAAAAATACCTGGGATGGAAAAGACAGAAAGATTGTCGGGGTGGTGAAGGACCTGCAATATAATTCCGTTCATCAGCCCATGATCCCATGTATTTTCATCAACCGGCATTCCTTTCTGCCCTATTGTAATTTTATCCTGCTAAAAATACACCCCGGTGACATAAACCATACCCTGAAAAAAATTGAAGCCGTATGGAATTCCATAAATCCCGATTGGCCGATCGATTATTTCTTTCTGGAGGACAGCTTTAACAAACTTTATAAGAAAGAGTTACAGGTTTCCCGGTTACTTTCTGTTTTTACGGTAATTGCCATTCTGTTATGTTCCATGGGACTATTTGGACTGGCCCTTTTCATAACACAAAGCCGTACCAAGGAAATCGGGATACACAAAGTGAATGGCGCAAAGACCGGAAATATATTGCAGATGCTGATCAGAGGCTTTGTCGCGTGGATCTTCATCGCATACCTGCTGGCCTGCCCGGTCGCTTATTTTTTTATGGTCAAATGGCTTGAAAACTTTGCCTATCAAGCCGGCATTGCCTGGTGGGTTTTTCTATGGGCTGGAGGTATGGCGCTAATGTTAACCCTCCTTACAGTAAGCTGGCAGGCGTATCGCACGGCAAAACAAAATCCGGTGGAGGCGCTGAGGTATGAGTAGGAAGCCCCCTCCGGCTCCCCCAGGGGGGAGAACAAGAAAGAAGTGCGCGTGTTGGTGCGAAAATATGACGGGCGCAGCAACCGGCAACTGACCCACCTTCTCCCGATTAATCGGGATACGGCGGGCGCAGCAGCTGACAACTGA
>CAYMJH010000017.1:0-9827 GCA_964390385.1 uncultured Bacteroidales bacterium
TATTAAAAACACACCCCGGCCCGAAACGGAAAAAAGAGCCGGGGAATTGCTCGATTTCCTTGGCCTGGGGCACCGGCTCGGGCATAAGCCTGCCGAGCTGTCAGGCGGAGAGCAGCAACGGGTGGCGGTGGCCCGGGCGCTGATCAACAGCCCGGACATCATCCTGGCCGATGAGCCCTCGGGAAACCTCGATTCGCAAAACAGGAAAGAGCTGCATGAATTGTTCTTTTCACTGCGCGACAAATATAAACAGACCATCGTTATCGTAACCCATGATAAAGAGCTGGCTGCGATGTCTGACCGGACCCTAACCATGCGTGACGGACAAATCATCCGGTAATCCCGATCCGGGCTTTTCCCATGAAAAATGAGCTGATCCGCGTCAAAGAACTGCTGGAAGAAAAAACAGCCTTTTACAATCGCGCTGAATTCATCGATACCGATCCTATCCGGGTGCCCCACAGCTTCTCCCATGCCCGCGACATAGAAATCGCGGCATTCCTAACCGCCACCCTGGCGTGGGGACAGCGAAAGACCATCATCAGCAAATCATTTCAGCTGATGCGACTGATGCAGAACCATCCTTATGAATTCATCCGCCATATGGTCCCCGAGGATGAGAAAGAGCTTTCCGGCTTTTGCCACCGTACTTTTAACGGCATTGACAACGTTTGTTTCATGCGGTCGCTGAAGGATATCCTGCTGCATTACGGATCGCTTCAGCAACTTTTTGAAGGGCTGTATGAAGAACACCAAAACATCAGGGACACCCTGATTCATTTCCACAGCATCTTTTTCACGCAATCCTCACCAGTCAGGACCAGAAAGCACATCGCCGATGTTGGTCATGGAGCATCGGGCAAACGGCTGAATATGTTTCTCCGCTGGATGGTTCGCCGCGACAAAAACGGCGTTGATTTCGGCCTCTGGAGAAAAATACCTCCCGCTGCCCTGTACCTGCCCCTTGATGTGCACAGCGGCACCGTTGCACGTGAGCTGGGACTGCTGAAACGAAGGCTGAACGACTGGCAGGCGGTGGAAGAGCTTACAGGCGTATTGCGAACTTTTGATCCGGCTGACCCTGTGAAATATGATTTCGCGCTTTTCGGGATGGGAGCGAATAAAGAAAGTTTGTAGTTGCTGTAATTGGTTTACCTGTTGTGAGGGTTGTGAGGGTTGTGAGAGTTATAAGGGTTATGAGAGTTATGATTGTTATGATTGTTATGATTGTTGTGATTGTTGTGATTGTTGTGATTGTTATGGTTGTCGGTTGTCGGTTGTCGGTTGCTTCGCCCTCCGAATCCCGGTAAATCGGGAGAAGGAGGGTCGGTTATCTTTGTTCTTTGTTCTTTGTTCTTTTGTCTTGATTCTTGCTCTTATAAAAAACCATGTCCAACAACTATTTCCGGTTCAAACAGTTTACGGTCTACCACCACCGGTGTTCCATGAGAGTGAACACCGACGGCGTTTTACTGGGGGCATGGGCCGATGTGAATAACATAGGATCAGCCCTGGATGTCGGCACCGGTTCGGGCCTCATCGCCCTGATGATCTCCCAGCGTTCGGAGGCCTTCATTGATGCTGTTGAAATTGACGGACCTTCCAGCCTGCAGGCATCTGAAAATGTTGATCACGCCCCCTGGAAAAACCGGATAAAGGTTTACCATGATTCTTTCCGGCATTTTGCTTCGGTTTGCGGCCGGCAATACGATCTGATCGTATCCAACCCGCCTTATTTCAGGGATGCATTGAAGCCGGAGGATAAACTGAAATCAAAGGCAAGGCATGATGTCGAACTGGGTTTTGAAGAATTGCTTTACCATTCATCGTTATTGCTGACAGAGCAGGGCAGGTTTTGTGTAATTATACCCTATGTTGAAAAAGACAATTTCACGGATCTGGCAACTATCCAAAAACTGTATTGCCACCGGATGGTTATGGTCAGATCAACGCCCATGGCAAGGCTTTCCAGGATTATGATGGATTTTCGCCGTGACAGGGAGAGCCGGCCTGAAAAAACGGAACTGATCATTCGCAGGGGAAATGGGGAGTATTCGCCTGAATATATCGAACTGACAAGGGATTTTTATCTTGCTTTCTGAGTCTTCGCCTGGTGTTGCCGGTAAAGCTCAAGAGCTTCCCGGTGCCGGAAGGCCAGTTCCATATTCATGGCTTCTGAAACCGGGAACCACCCGATATCCGACACCTCGCCCGGATCAGCCATAGCCTCATTGGCCGCGCTGCCGCAAAAGAGCAACACTACATTATGGACACCGCGTTCAGGAAATATCTCATCCAGGAATCCCATGAATTCAGGTCCCTGCATGTCAAGTCCGGTTTCTTCCCTGACTTCCCGGATCACCGCTTCAACTGCGTTCTCATTTTGTTCGATGTGACCACCCGGAATGCACCAGAAATGCTTAAAGGGCTCGATATTGCGACGGGTAAGCAGTATCCTTTCTTCACGGCTGAAAGTCCTGGTTAACACTGCTCCTACGGTTACTTTTGGCATAAGGCTCAGATTTTGAAAAGAATAAAGTTTGTAGTAACTTTGATACAACATTAAAAAAAATATCCCCTCCCCGCAACTTATTTATGATTTAATTCATCTGTACTAAGATGAAGAAAAAACTAATCATATGAAAAAGTTCATTATCCCGGCAATATTGTTTATCGCGCTGATAAATGATGCCTGTCCGCAATCCACGGCCGGTTATGTATTCGATTCCACACAGCCGGAATGCCAGATCTTTTTTGATATTCAAACCCTGGAAAGTTATCCTCCCCAATACCGCTTCATCCCTTCTTCAATTGATACCCTGGGCTGGTGTTACTGGGACTTCGGTGACGGCACCGGCCTATATGAAAATGCAACCTTTCACCGGTTTGAAAACAGCGGTTATTATACCGTATGCCTTACGGCGAAAGACAGCATGGGCTGCAAGGCAACTTCCTGCACCACTGCCTATTTTGAGGGCAGGGTTGAAGGCTGCAAGGCAAACTGGACCGGGTATCCTTTCGATCCGGCATTAGTTTCTTCCGTCATATCGCCTGACTCATTTGTTTTCACTGGTTTATACTCCTACATGTTTTACGATCAATCGGAAGGGATCCCGGTCTCCTGGCACTGGTCTTTCGGTGACGGAACGGAATCGTATGAACAGCATCCTTTCCATACCTATGCCGGCCCCGGAGTCTATACCGTATGCCTTGAGATATTAACGGCCGACAGCTGCACCGGTCAGTATTGCGACAGTGTTTGGGTGGGGATACAACAGTCCTGCAGCCTTTTCGGCACCGTTCTTGATTACAGCGGACTTGATGCCTGCGGACTGGTCATTCAGCTTGACGAAGGGCCCATACTGGAGCCGGTGGAAATCGTACCCGATTTCGTACTCAGACCCGGTCAGCGGGTTATGCTCTCCTTCACCGAGTTAAGCAACTTTGCCAGCGCCTGCATGGCCGGAAAGATAGTCCGCATCGATTGCATTCAGGAAGTATCCGAATGCCACGCCTATTTCTGGCATCACCAACTCGACTGGGTCTCTTCCCTGCCGCCTGTATATCAGTTTGTTAGCGATACTTCGCAGACGATTGTCCACTGGCAATGGGACCTGGGTGACGGTACCGTTTCTTTTGAAAAGTCACCGACGCACCGGTATGAATTCAGCGGATATTATACCATATGCCTTACCACCACCGATGCTTCCAAATGCTCGGATACTTATTGCCTGACTGATTATTTTGAAGGCAGGCATCCCGAGCCGGGCCTTTGTGATTACCGCCTTTCCATACAAACTGAAATGATCGTGGGTCCGGCCTATCCTTGCGAGGGCAGTGCTTCCATTAGCCTTCTCGATGCTTCCGGCAATACGGCGGAGGCAAAATCAATCTGGTGGTCGACCGGCGCTGAAGAAGATCATGTGGAAGGACTTTGCTCCAACACGGAATACCAGGTAACCGCCATCGACCCTGACGGATGCTATTTAACCGGATCCTTCCTGTTCGGCGGCGGAGGGTCCATGCCGTATGACACTCTTTGGGGAAACTGGGAATACGAGAAATACGGACTGGAATATGCCTTCAGCATGCCGGTTTATGGCGCAGGCTATAATTGCGTCTGGGAATTCGGCGACGGAAACGTTTCGCAGGGATCTGTCGTCAATCATACCTATACCGAGGAAGGCGAATACACTGTAATCCTGAAAGTATATGACAACCAAGGCAATATCGCCTACGCACGGGAGATTGCCATTGACGCGAATGATGAGACAGGCATACCAAACCGGCCGGGCAAGATCATCATGGATTTCTATCCGGTGCCGGCGTCCGAGGTGCTGTATATCGAATTCAACACACAGGCACAGTGCCCGGCGACCCTGGCTGTTTTCAGTATGGCAGGCCAACAGGTAATGACCGGGGAAATTAACATACCCCCGTCAGGACCTTATATTCATGTCCTTGAGATAGCCGGCCTGCCGGCAGGAGTCTATTGCGGGCAGATGAGGTCATCCGGCGGAATGTACACATCATTCAGGTTTATTAAGTAAGTTGACTGTTTACCGTTTACTGTTCACCGTTAACGGACATTTGATAATTTGTCACCCTTATTAAGCCAATAATTGTCTGTGCATTTCATAAAAAAATCCTACCTTGGTTCCGGCAGCGGTTTGTATCGATGTTTAGGGTATTATATTGCTGCTTAACGAACAAACAATGTTTAACCTTAACTAAATATTGTGATCATGAAAAAGTCCATGCTCCCCCTATTCTGCAGCCTTGCCTTGGTATTCCTGGCGTTCAGCCCGGAAGGCAAAACCCAGGCCTGGGTTGTTTATGACGGAGGTTTACTGCCAACCGACAATACCCCGGCCTTTGCGGCCAGTGACAACTCTCCCGACGCCGGATTCGTTGCCGAGGTGGTGGATGATCCCGACATCACGGGCAACAAATTGTTCAAGTATGACCACAGCGTTATTGAAGGGAAACAAACCTACAAGATGAGTTGGGAAATCGGCGGAGGAACTGAGGCCACCATTGTTGCCAGGATCAGGGGCATTGCCGGTACGTCCTCCGTCCGCATTGCCGAAATTGATGTCAGGAATGCCAGCAGCGCTATCGGATCAAAGCTCCAGATCGGCTATGATGATTCGGTGCGGCTGGAATCACCTGCCCTGGTTGCCTACCTTGATAAAACCTCGGAATGGCACCTTTACAGGTTCGTGATGAGTGGTGCAGATTTCACGCTTTATGTTGATGAAAATCCAACCCCATTCCTGGCGGGAACTTCTACCAAAGAGCGTACTGACAACTGGTTTAAATTTGGTGATCAAAGCGCCAGCTATTCCCATTCGGGTTTATTTGACTATATTATCTGGGATGTAAGCGGTGCCTACGCGCCCGGCCAGGGAGCCCCCATCCCCGAAAACCTGAGCCAGGATTATTATGGCAAAACAGGTCTGTATGATGTCACAACCGGCAGGGTTAGTTTATATCCCAACCCCGCGGTCGGCCAGGTCACTCTTTCCACTCCCGGGGACTGGATAAAGGCTGATTACAGGATCATTAACTCCGCGGGCCAGCTGGTCGGCGAAGGCCTGATCAAGGGTGCGCTTACAACGATCCATACGGACGGTTTACCGGGTGGCGTTTATACAATCGTTGTCCGGCAGGGTGATCAGATGCTGCATCAGTTACAGTTTATCCGGTTAATCCAATGATTCAGATAGGGGATACCCTTATCAGTGACGACCTTGTCACTAAGCCATTCACCTGCGACCTGGAAAAATGCAAAGGGGCCTGCTGCGTACTGGGAGACTCAGGGGCCCCGCTGGATGAAAACGAAAAGGTCATCCTCGATCAGATTTTCAGTGCACTGAAGCCTTTCATGAGCCCGGAAGGCCTTAAAACTGTTGAAAAGGAGGGAACTGCTGTAATTGACAGTGACAAAGAGCTCGTAACACCGCTGATTGACGGGAAAGAATGCGCTTTTGCCATTTTCGAGAAGGGTATCGCGCGATGTGCAATAGAAAAGGCTTTTATGGCCGGAGCCGTAACATTCCGTAAACCGATATCCTGCTATTTGTACCCCGTGCGCATTAAAAAAAACAAGGTTTTTGATGCCGTGAACTACGACATCTGGCCCATCTGTGACCCGGCCAGAACCCTGGGTGAATCCCTTCAAATGCCGGTGTATGTGTTTACCGCACAAGCCCTTTGTGAAAAATACGGTGATGCGTGGTATGAGCAGCTGAAGATGGCAGCGGAGGAGAGGAAGGGGACCGGAAATGCAGTGACAAGTGACAAGTGACGAGGGAAAGCAGTGAAAAGTGAAAAACGAAAAGTGAAAATTTATGATGCAGACATGAAAATCAGTGTCTTATGATGAATTTTATGCTTATTGTTCTGGCGATTGTGTTGGGTTCCTTTTTGTTTTTGGGATTCAACATCTTTTTCAGGAAGAAAAGCTTTCCTGAGACTGAGATCGGCCGAAACAGGGAGATGCGGAAGCTTGGACTGGCCTGTCCGAAAGGTGAAGAAAAGCGTCTTTACAGGAAATCAAAACCGACAGCCAAAATCAATCCCGAAGACCTTACCATCGCCCCCGCACCGGGGGCAGGTGAAAAAATGCACTAAGACAAGCCCGGCAAAACAAACATTTTTCATCCCGGTTTGTTATACAAGCAACAAATCACCAGTCTTATGAATTTCATTACACTTTTCATTGCCAGTCTTGTACTCATAGCCCTTGCGCTTTTGTCAATCGGCATCGGTGTCCTGGCGGGCAGAAAAAATGCCATAAAGCAAGGGACATGCGGTAGAAATACAGCCCAGGATGGGATGGTTGCCGGATGTGGTCGCGGTGTTGAGCAATGCTGCACCAGACAATAAGGACTATAGTTCCTGCAAAAGGTAACGGCTGAATCCTTCTGATGAATACACCTTATACCGACCCTTCTCATCGTTGTATATCAGGTAAGCATCCAGCGATTTGTTTCGGTTCAGGAATTCAATCGATCTTTCCAGTCCCATGACCATGCAGGCCGTTGCACAGGCGTCTGCTGTCATGCAGTCACCGGCAATGACCGTTGCGCTTAACAGGTTTGATATCACCGGGTAGCCTGTTTTCGGATCAATGGTATGGGCATATTTAACGCCGTCCTTTTCATAAAACTTCCGGTAATTCCCTGAAGTGGCAAGGGATTTTCGCTTGAGCTGCAGGATGGCCTGCAAGTCGGTCCCGGGTGTAACATTGCCTTCCAGCGGCCTGTCGAGGCCTATACGCCAGATATTTCCCTTGTCATTCCGCCCTTTGGTGCTGACCTCCCCCCCTATTTCCACCATGTAATTTCTTATTTTCTTCTTATCGAGATAACGGGCAACCACATCAACCGAATAGCCCTGTGCAATAGCGTTTACATCTAACATTACGCCAGGATCTGCCTTGATGATCTTGCTTCCCGAAAGCCTTACCTTGTCCATTCCTACAAACTGCATGAGACTGTCGATCAGGCTGCTGTCAATGTCCGATGCTGACGTATAACCAAAACCCCAGGCATTCACCAGCGGTCCGACTGTGATATCGAAAGCGCCACCGGTTTTCCGGCTGATCTCGGCCGATTTTTTGAAGATCTCAACCAGGATCTCGTCAGCTTCAGCGGCAGGATCATTTCGATTGATCCGTGAGATGACGGAACCGGGGAGGTAAATGGAACAGGAACGGTCAAAGTCGGCCAGCAGGGAGTCGATCTCATGCTGAAGGTTTTCTCCGTTGCGGCTCTGGTAGGTGATGTGGTAAGAGGTACCCTGGATCAGGCCGGTGAGCTTAAAATATTGCCCCCTGGTATTCCTCAGGCTGACAAAGAGGATGGCTGCTATGACAAGGGCAAGGATGAGACCGCGGAACAGGTTGTTTTTCATGATGGGAATATAGAAGTTAGTAGCTAGTAGCTAGTAGACAGTAGGTTATATTCTTGGTTCTTGTATTACTTGTCACTCGTCACTCGTCACTCGTCACTTCCCTATCCCCCGAAATCATCAAAGTCAATCATCTCCCCGGGCACGCCGAGGTTGTAAAGCATTTTCTGCACCGCATCGTTCATAACAGGCGGGCCGCAGAGATAATACTCCACCTCTTCAGGCTCTTCGTGCTTGCTCAGGTATTCATCATACAGCACCTGGTGAATGAAGCCGGTGTATCCGTTCCAGTTGTCCTCCGGTTTAGGCTCGGAAAGCGCAATATTGAACCTGAAATTCGGAAATTTCTTTTCAATACTTCTGAATTCTTCTTCGTAGAAGATCTCCCGTTTTGACCTGGCCCCGTACCAATAGCTGACATTGCGGTTGGTCTTCAGGGTCCGGAAAAGGTGGAAAATATGCGAGCGGAGGGGAGCCATACCTGCGCCTCCCCCGATGTATACCATTTCACGACCGGTGTCCTTGATGAAGAATTCGCCATAAGGCCCCGAGATCGTAACCTTATCTCCCGGTTTACGCGAGAAGACAAAGGACGAGCAGATGCCGGGAGGGACTTTCATAAAGGCAGCCCTGGCCCTGTCCCATGGCGGAGTGGCGATCCTTATGTTGAGCATGATGATATTCCCCTCAGCCGGATGATTGGCCATGGAATAGGCACGGAATGTTTCCCCGGTATGCTTCATCCTCAGGTCCCACATCCTGTATTTATCCCATTCATCCCGGAACTGTTCTTCCACCACTATATCGCGAAATGACATCTCGTAGGGAGGTACATCGATCTGAATATATCCTCCCGACCTGAAATGCAGCGATTCACCCGGGGGCAGCTTTACCACAAATTCCTTGATAAAGGTGGCCACATTGTGGTTAGAGACCACTTCGCACTCCCATTTTCTGATCCCCAGCACTTCTTCCGGTACCCTGATCTTCATATCCTCCCTAACTTTCACCTGGCAACCCAAGCGCCAGTTATCATGGATTTGCCGCCGTGTGAAGAACCCGACTTCTGTGGGGAGAATGGATCCTCCGCCCGATTCAACCTGGCACCGGCATAATCCGCAGGTGCCTCCGCCGCCGCATGCCGAGGGCAGAAAAAGCTTTTGTTGTGAAAGTGTTGCCAGCAGCGTTGATCCCGGATTGGTTTCGATCTCCTTTTCCTCATTGATGGTGATCCTGACGGTTCCCGACGGGGTCAACTTTGTTTTGGCATACAGCAGCATCGCAACCAGCAGCATTATGATGCCCAGAAAAACGACAATACTCAGCAGAATAATTTGACCAATGTTCATATCAATAGCAATTGTTCAGTTGTAACCTATATTTTGATGCCCATGAATCCCATGAAAGCGATCGCCAGCAGACCGGTAAGAATAAAGGAAATACCCAGTCCCCTCAAAGGTGCGGGAATATTGGAATACCGGATCTTTTCCCGGATGGCGGCAAGGACTATGATGGCAAGGGCCCAGCCAAAGCCTGAGCCGAAAGCATAGACGGCGGCTTCGGCCATGGTGCCGTATTCCCGTTCCTGCATGAACAAAGAAGCACCGAGGATAGCGCAATTCACAGCGATAAGCGGCAAAAAGATCCCCAATGAATTGTACAGTGCGGGGGAGAATTTTTCAATCACCATCTCGATCAGCTGCACCATGGCAGCGATAACGGCAATAAACAACAGGAAGCTCAGAAAGCTTAGATCATAACCGGCGAAAGCCGGCCCGAGCCATTTCAATGCACCGGCCTTCAGCAGGTAGTTTTCCAGCAGCCAGTTTACGGGGACGGTCACCGTAATCACGAAAATCACGGCAATGCCCAGTCCAATGGAAGTCTTTAATGTTTTTGAAACCGCCAGG
>CAYMJH010000017.1:9837-18075 GCA_964390385.1 uncultured Bacteroidales bacterium
AGGCAAATACCATGTTATCGATAAAGACATTCCGGACAAATAGGTCGAATAAATTTTCCATATGTTTCGCTCTAATCCTGTTGAACCCTTATTTTTCTATCAGTTTCCTGTTTTTGCTCCGCTGTATCCAGATGATCACCCCCACGGTTATCAGGGCCATGGGAGGGAGGATCATCATCCCGTTGTCCTTGTAGCCCAGTTGATAAAAGGATTCCGGTATCAATTGATAGCCGAGCAGTGAACCGCTTCCCAGCAGTTCGCGGAATACGGAAACGATAACCAGGATCATCCCGTATCCGAATCCGTTGCCGATACCGTCGAGGAAGGACTCCCACGGCTTGTTGGCCATAGCAAATGCCTCAAGCCTGCCCATGATGATGCAGTTGGTGATGATAAGACCGACAAAGACTGAAAGTTTTTTGCTTACATCATAAACATAGGCTTTCAGCAACTGGTCAACCAGGATCACCAGGGTGGCAATCACCACCAGTTGCACGATGATCCTTATCCTGGGCGGAATGGTGTTCCGCAGCGAGGCAATAATCAGGTTGGAAAACCCGGTAACCACGGTAACCGACAGGGCCATGATCAGGGCCGGTTTAACCTGCACCGTAACCGCCAGGGCCGAGCATATGCCCAGGACCTGCACGGTAATGGGATTCTCGTTATTAAGCGGATTGATCAGTAATTTCAGGTTTTTTGACGCCATGCTGCTAGTTTTTAAAGGATTTGAAATAGGTCTGGTAGCTGACAAGGCAGGTGTCGAGCATCGCCTGAACGCCCTTGCTGGTGATAGTCCCGCCCGATATGGCGTCGATTTCATTCCGGGCATCCGGATCGCTTCCCCCCTTCACGACCTTTATTGAGCTGAACCTGCCCTCACGGTTGAAAATCTCTTTGTCACGAAAGGGAAGCTGAAAAAAAGGCTGGTTGATCTCTGCCCCCAGGCCGGGTGTTTCTCCCTTATGGTCAAAAACGGCACCATAGATCCGCTTAAAGGGAATAAAGAAAGCAGAATCCGCAGGGGAAGGCTTTTCCTTCAGCAGTGACACATACCCCCATATCGGTCCCCACAGTCCCTTGCCGTAAACGGGTATCACCAGGAAGAAGCTGTCTTTTTTCGAGCATTCATATACAGGCAGGTTTCGTTCATGGGCGGGTCTCCTGAGTTCTTCCCGCAGGTTCACGGTAAAAGGGTCAACGCCCTGCAACTTCTCACCCCGGCTGTTAAGGGTATAGCTGTCTGATATATACTGCTCATACAACGACTGCACGTTTTCACGGGTGGAACTGACCCTCACCGACGAAAGGATATTCTGCTTCTTTTCAATTTCCACATTGCGTTCCTGGGCAGGCCTGAGTGCCGTTGCGGCCAGCGCAAGCAGCGTTGCCACCACGATGACGATGACGGAGGAATAGATAAATGTGTAACTGTTGCTCTGAACCTTCATGATCCTTCAGCTTTATTGTTGATTCAATTTCAGGGTCGTTTTTTTCATCCGGCGCCTGCGCCAGTTTATGTTGGATGCAATCACGTAATGATCAATCAGCGGGGCAAACACATTCATCAGCAGGATGGCCAGCATCATGCCCTCGGGATAGGCAGGGTTGAGAACACGGATCAGGATGGCCAGCACCCCCGTCATGAAACCGTAGATCCATTTTCCCGTCTCGGTTTGCGAGGCCGTAACCGGATCGGTGGCCATAAAAACGGCTCCGAAGGCAAATCCGCCATACAGCAAATGCTTATAGGCAGGCAGTTCCATGTAGGCATTGGCTGAAAATGCATTCAGCAGCCAGCCCATCGCCAGTCCGCCCAATACGGTAGATATAATGATTTTCCAGCTGCCAACGCCGGTATAGATCAGGATGAAAGCACCGATGAGGATGGCCAGCTTTGAGGTTTCACCTATGGAGCCCGGAATAAAACCCAGAAATGCATCCAGGTCAGCGGGCAATTTCGATGCTGCGGCCTGGTAAGTTTCATTCTCGGTCACCGATTCAAGCATATGGCCCAGCACCGTAGCCCCCGATGACGAATCGGGCAAAGCCCGGATGCCGGCTACCCAGACCCTGTCACCCGTCATATCGCCCGGGTAGGCGAAGAAAAGAAAAGCCCTTGCCGTAAGGGCAGGATTGAGGATATTCATACCGGTACCGCCGAAGACTTCCTTGCCGATGATAACGGCAAAGGCTGTTGCAACAGCTACCATCCACAGGGGAATGTTCACCGGCACGATAAGCGGAATCAGCATGCCGGTCACCAGAAATCCTTCGTTTACTTCGTGGCCGCGGACCTGGGCAAAGATAAATTCAATAGCCAGCCCCGTTACATAAGAAACCACGACGATGGGCAGTACCTTCAGCAAACCGAAAACGAATATTGGCCAGAAGGTTTTGGCTTCGCCGGTAAGGTTATAGTGATGATACCCCACGTTGTACATACCGAACAGCAAACAGGGGATCATGGCGATCACCACCAGGGCCATCATGCGCTTCATATCGATGCTGTCGCGGATGTGAGAACCGCTTTTCGTCACCTTGCCGGGAACGAAAAGAAAAGTCTCGAATGCGTCAAAAGTCGAACTCAGCTTTTCAAACTTCCCGCCTTTCTTGAATTGAGGCTTGATGCGGTCAATATACCTCCTCAGAAACTTCATTCCATGCAATATTTAGGTTTACAATCAGCTCATTTCCTTGATCATCAGGTCGAGGCCCTTTCTTACCAGGGATTGTATGTCCGTTTTGGAGGGACACGCAAATTCGCACAAGGCCACGTCTTCCTCGGCAATCTCATAAATACCCAGTTTTTCCATCAGGTCAATATCTTCAATCATAATGGCCTTGAAAAGCTGCATGGGATATATTTTCATGGGCAGCACCTTTTCGTATACGCCGGTTGCCACAAAGGCCCTGTTTCCACCGTGAAGATTGGTATTAACCCTGTATTCACGCCCGGGGGAAAGCCAGGAAAAGAAGGTGCGCGACAGGCTGAACTTGCCGAATCCCGGCATGGCCCATCCCAGGAATTCCGGTTCAAATCCTTCGGGGATCACGGTTACCTGCGAATCATAATAACCCAGGTAACCGATGGGTTCGATCTCTGTGCCGGTAAGCACGTTACCGCTGATATAGCGATGGCATCCTTCCGTGACATTGTTTCCCGTAATGCTTTTTATGCAGGCACCGCTGATCAGCTTATAATACCTGGCCCTGATAACTTCCGAACCGGTAAGGGCAACCACTTTTGCGGCATCGTAAATGCCCTTTTCGAACAACCGGCCGAACATAATGACTTCCTGCGGCCCGACGGTCCATACTACCTCTCCCTTGTTGACCGGATCGATCCGGTGGATCTGAACCCCAACATTGCCGGCCGGGTGAGGCCCCCTGAAATAATTGACCCGGGCGTTCCGTGCCCCTGAAAAAGCCGAAGAAGCAGGATATTCATCACTGATGTCAATGTGTACCCTGCCGGGAGTGAGCCTGGACAAAACATCAATACCGGTCTGAAACTCCCTTTCCGAACCCTTGATCAGAAAATCGAAATCGGGTGCAAGAGGCGCCGTATCAAAAGCAGATATGAATACGGATTTCGGCGTGTGGGCAGGATTGGCCATGATATTATAGGGCCTTTGTTTAATGGAAGGCCATAGCCCGCTGCCAAGGAGGGCCTTAATAATGGCATCCCGGTCCATTCCCGCAGGGTCGCCAACGGGAAACTGCTCATATGCCTGCTCAGCTGAAGGCCTGACGACTACTTCCTTAATGATGCGGCGTTCGCCGCGGTTTATGGCTGTCACCGTACCGCTGACGGGAGAGGTGAATTTAATGGCCGGATTGCCCTTGTCGTGGAAAAGTACAGACCCGGCTTTCACCGGATCTCCCTCCCTGACTTCGAGCTTCGGTACAACGAGATGAAAATCCAAAGGCTTTACCGCATAATACTCAGCCGGCTCCGTCTTGACAAATATTTTCTCTGCTTTCCCCTTCAGGTTAATGTTCAACCCTTTTCTGATTTTGTAAACCTGCGGCATTATTGTTGCATATTTTTATTTTGGACAATAAAATTAGATAATTTTGAAATAGTTGGTGGAGGAACATAAAATTTCTTTTCACTTTGAATACCATGAAGATTATCAGTATTATGAGATATATGAAAATGGGGCCATGGCCTGTTATGATGATGATAACCATATTTGTTAACCAATTAACAACCCAAATAAACAGTTGTTCAGCGCAAGCCGGAAATTTTAATGTTCCCTTTGAAAACCGGGTGAACGATGAAAATATCAAAACGGTTTTGCTGTTTCGCGAGGGTTCGGATCTTACCCTGCCCGTCATCAACCTGAATACAGGGGACAGGCTGGAACTGCATTTTGATGATCTGTCCCTGCAGCCACGAAGCTTTTCCTATACACTGGTCCACTGCAACCATCAATGGCAGCCCTCCCGGCTGGAGCAGCAGGAATACCTGGAAGGCTATGGTTCGGGGCGCATTGATAAGGTTTCGCCTTCCTTCAACACCACCTGCGATTATTTTCATTATCATCTTGTTTTCCCTTCAGCAGAAGCCAGACCCCTGATCAGCGGCAACTATGCCCTGCTGGTATACGAAAACGACGATCCCGGCGACCTGGTCCTGGTCAGACGGTTTTACCTTACCGAATCAGCCGTTACCCTCGATGCCGCCATCCGTCAACCGGCAGGTGAGAATTATGCCACCGGGCAGGAGATAGAATTCAGCATACGCCATGAAGGATACACCATCCTCAATCCTTCCGGCGATCTCCATATACGGATACAGCAAAACGGGAACAGCCGGGCGGACCGTATCATAGCGAAGCCCCGTTTTATCGGACCTGCAACCCTGACCTACGGCGGAAACAGCGAAATCGTCATGGACGGCGGGAATGAATTCCGTTATTTCGATATCAAAAGCATGAAATATGAAGCTGAAAACATCAACCGCATTGATTTTCAGCCACCTTTCCATCATGTGTACCTTAATAAAGGGGAGCCCAGGGCCTATGATCCCTATTTCACCGGGCAGGACCTGAACGGCAGGTTTTATGTGGAGAATGAAAGGTCGCAGGACCGGCATACCGAAGCCGACTATGTAGTTGTGCATTTTGCCCTGAATGCCCAGACCCCCTTTACCGGGGGAGAAATTTACATTGCCGGTGAGCTGTCCGACTGGTCCATCCGGGACCCCTACCGGATGGCCTGGGATCCCGGGCAACGGCAATATGAAAAAAACCTGTTGCTGAAACAGGGGTATTACAATTACCTCTATGTATACCTGCCCGAAGGTTCAGAAGCCCCCGACCCGGGTTACCTGGAAGGCAACCATTATGAAACAGTGAATGACTATGCCTTTTTCGTCTATCATTATGATTCCTCGTGGGATTATGACCGTCTGATCGCTTTTAAGCAAATGCAGTCGAGGTAAAATTTTTATATCTTTATTATTTCACTTAATTGCACGATAGCCATGATGAAGTATGCTCCGGTATTATTGCTGATCTGCCTCTCATTATCCCCGGCTCAGGCCCAGGATGAACCGCTGAAAAAAGGCCTGGATGCCATAACCGAACAAGCCGTAAAAGCCCAGCTCGACTTCCTGGCCTCCGACTGGATGGAAGGCAGGGAAACGGGCGAAAAGGGGATCGACCTGGCCGCTGACTATATCACCTCCATGTTTCGCCTATACGGTCTGCAACCCGGTGAGGATCCTGTAAGCCACTTCGGAAAAGCCGACCTGTATGACCTGCAAAGAACAGAGCAGAGGGGAAAGGATTTTTTCCAGGAGTTTGCCCTGATGAAAGCTTCACCTTCAGATGATCATGAACTGGCCATCATCTCTGAAAACCGAGACGCAAGGAAGATGATCCGTTTCAAATACCAGCAGGATTTTACCTTTGAAAACAGGTCTGTCATCACCAGTGAAGGAGAGTTCCCCGTTGTATTTGCGGGGTACGGACTGGTAAACAAGAAAAACGAATATGATGATTATAAAGGCATCGACGTCAACGGGAAGGTGGTGCTTAGGCTGGTCGGATACCCCGGTCATCGTGATACAACCTCGGAGGCATACCGCAGGTTTCATCCGGCCGGGAATGAGTGGACCAAATACCGCGATGAGATGGACCGGAACAATATCGCCATGGAAAAAGGTGCAGTTGCCGTACTGCTTGCCTATCCGGTAAAAGATATCACCCCGGGTTTCGCTGTTAATGTGTTCCGTTACAATAGCAGCGATTATGAGGGGGATGTCCCGAAAAAATCTGCTTTCTATGACCGTATGTTTCTTCCGGGCGACACATTGCCGAAGGTTGTTCCTGCTTTTATCATCAGCCAAAGGGTGGCCAACGAACTGACAGGCGGAACAAAAGTCAGCCTCGAAGCATTCGAAACGACGGCCCGGGAAACCATGAAACCCGGTTCAGGAGAACTGCGAAACAGGAAGGTATGGTACCGGACAACCGCAAAAAATACGGTTATTAAAGCCCGGAATGTCCTGGGCATGATCGAAGGGGAAAATCCGGATGAGATCATTGTAGTGGGGGGGCATTACGATCATCTCGGCAAGTATGACGGCTATATTTACAACGGATCAGACGACAATGCATCGGGGACCACGGCCGTGATGACCATTGCCAAAGCGTGCATGGCTACCGGGATAAAACCTAAACGCACTATCCTCTTTGCGGCCTGGACTGCAGAGGAAAAAGGACTGCTCGGCTCGGAGTATTTTGTAAACCATCCCCCGGCCGGAAAGATCGTTGCCTACCTCAATTACGACATGATTTCGCGCAGTGCTAAAGACGATTCGGCGAAGGCCAGGTGTTCCATGATCTATACAAAGTCATGCAGCCTGCTGGAAGAGATCAGCCGGAAATATAACGAGGGCTATTCGCTGGGGCTGCAGATCGATTACAGGCCCAGGGAAAAGCCGGGCGGAGGAAGCGACCATAATGCTTTCGCACAAAAGGGCATTCCCGTATTTTACTACATGGCCGGCTGGCATGATGACTATCATAAACCATACGATCATTCGGGCAAGGCAGACATCGGTAAAATGACGGACATCATTCGCCTGGGCTTTCTGAGTATCTGGGATATCGCCAACCGGGAGGTATTTCCCTAATCATTAAAAACTTAGTTCAGGTCCACCCCCTTGCTCCCCCGCCAGCGGGGGACATCTCAATGCTTAAACTACCATGTTATGAATAAGCTATTTTCTATGTAGGTTTATAAAAGTGCAAGTTCATTAAAAAATCGCATCGGTTTCAAATGGCGATGTCCCCCGCTGGCGGGGGTGCAGGGGGTGGATATATTTCTATACTCAAAGAGCAGAGTACCTGATCACTCCACCACAATCCGCCGGGTAACGACAGCATTTTCTTCAAGTATTATTCTCGCAATATAAAGGCCCGGTTTAAGCTGGCTCACATCAACCGTCAATGCATTAGGACCGCCTTTTTCCTCCGTAGAGATATGGATGCCGGCCATGGTATAGATTTCAATACGCCTGACCGGCCGTTCAGATTGGATATAAAGCAGGTCGCTGACGGGATTTTGCAAGATCATCACTTCAGGTCCGGTGAGTTTACCGTCAATTCCGCTCATTACCGTATAATGGATAAGATAATCCTTATGGGTGGCGGTATCGATGGCGATGACCTTTATCCTGGCAGTGCCAGGCAGGGCATCCGGCTGAGTGATCACATATGTTTCGCCGGCTACTTCTATCCTGGGGCTCAATGCCGGTGCATTTACTGTCCCCGCGGGAAGAACCACGTTGTATTCATAAATCCCGGGTTCCACATGAATGGTATCTTTCCCGGCATTGTAGGTGATGAATTTCAGCCCCGTGTTCCAGAAAGCAGAATCTACTGAATTATATATGAGGAACTTGGATTGGCTCTGCTTATTCCTTGAGGTTATCGTAACGGTAGTGTAACCGGGTATGGTCCTGGGATAGGTTACGAAAACCAGTCCGTCAGGTGAAATGGCCGAGCAAACCGGGGGCACGGAATCTGCCTCCGTAAGCTCAACGCCATACAATGTTTTGGAAAGACTAAAACCCGGAACAGGCTCATTCCTGCAAAGCAGTCCCTCAATGGTAAGATCGCCGTTGACCGAATCCATCACCATCGCCGTATTGCTTTTTATGAGCCGGTAAAGGGAATCCTGGTCAACATTGATTTTCCAGTCGGCATCCGGATAGGTCAT
>CAYMJH010000017.1:18107-29154 GCA_964390385.1 uncultured Bacteroidales bacterium
CCTCCCTGCCCCCACGCCAAAAAACAATTCAGGCCGGAGAACGGCCGGGTTGGCGTCAAACCTTCTGTAGGGGACCCATATCTCAGCCGTATCGTGTACGGCATCGACCGGAAAATTGGACAGTGCGAAGATGGTGTCCAGGACGTATTTTTCCGCTTCAGGGTCGGTAAGCTGTTTGCCATAGCTCACCCTTTTGGTAGTATCGGAGCCGGGACCGAAACACTGGTATTCGCGGTAGTAACAAGTGGCTTCACGGCCACTCCAGGGCGACCATCCCCCTGCAAGGATCCCTTTGGTCTGCCAGCATTTTACGTATACCGTCCTGGCATAGTCAAACCAGGGGCGTCCCAACGAAATGCCGGTCCCGCCCGGCGATGCTGTCAGGTTGCAGTCCCTGAAAACCAGGCCGAATTTGTAGTCTTTCGGAGTGGAGGCAGCCGTAATATAGCCCCCCGGCAGGGAATGGATCTGGCAGCTGTCAAATACGGCCACGCCGAAGCCGAAAATATAATCGGTTGCCCCTTCAATAAAGCAATCCTTGAAATAGTTCCTGACCCTTATGGTTATATAATAGGTATCCTGGTATCCGGTGATGCGGCAATGCGTGTAGATCTGCCGGTCTCCGTTGCCAAAAAGCGCCAGGGCCTGTCCGACATTTCCGGCTGAATTGGAGATCGTCATGTTCATGGCCCAGAAATCACTGGCATCCACCCGCAATGTTGCCGTATTCATGGTCCAGAAGGTGTCTCCCTTGGCGGGACTGTCATCATAAACCAGCACGGTGCTGTCCATATGCTCACCGATCATGGTGATGTTGGTCTTTTTTGCAGGAACCACGACCTTTTCATAATAGGTCCCATTCCGGATGAAAATTACCTTGCGGGCAGCATTGTCATCCGGTATAGCATCAACAGCCTCCTGAACGGTAAGGTAATCTCCTGTTCCGTCCTTCGCCACCACGAGTTCAATATCATCTCCAAGCTGTGTCATGAGGTTTTGAGCAGGCAACGCTAAGGGAAGGCTGCAGACTGTGATTAAAACAATCCAGGGGGTAAAAAACTTTCTTTTCATAATAAACAGATCATTTGTTAACAATATTCCGGGTTGGTCAAATCAGGCAAAATTCGTGATCTTAATATAATAATTATTGGTGACATAATGGCAATCATTGTATTACTTCCACTTTTTTTTAGGAGAAATTGTCCGGTCAGTTTTTTTTTCATACATTTAATAAAAAGAGAAAGTATGAGAAATGCTATTATTTTTTTGTTTTTCCTGCTTATCCTTTGGATAGCAGGATCATCCTATTTTTATGTATGCAAGATAAGAAAAGACTGCTGTGCGGGAAAGACCGCCACAGAGGCTGTCGTACCTGCCGCCGACACGGTACAGGCCGCGGCTGTCGTACCGGATATACCGGTCCCTCCCCTGCATGTCCTGTATTTTGACTTCAATAAAAGCGAATGTGCCATAACGGCAGAAAACAAGGATCATTTTGAACTCATTAAACAATACCTGGCTGCCAATGCCGGAAAGAAAGTGAGGGTAACCGGGCATTCCGATGCCACCGGCCCTGAATGGGCCAAAGAAAAGGTCAGCGCCATGCGCACCGATTTTGCCAGGCAGGCGATGGTTACGGCCGGGATCGCACCTGATGCCATTGAAACGGCCGCGGAAAGCGACCGGAAACCGGTATCTGACAACGGCACGGCGGATGGCCGTGCCAAAAACCGCAGAGCAGAAATTTTAATCCCGTAAAACATAAAACCATGACTGAACGATTTGCCTCCGACCTGGTATTTATACTGGTAGTATTAATTGTTGCTGCATTGCTGGGTTTCCTCATCGGCTACCTGCTCAGAAGATACAAGCATCAGAAATGTACGGTGCTCGAAGATGAGATTGCCCAGTTAAAGATAAAGCTGGACGCCTGTCAGCGTGAAAAGCAAAACTTAATGGCGGCAGGATCGGTAAAAGCCGGAGCATCCTATGATCCCGCTGCTGCTGTTAGTGCGTTCGGTAAAAGGATCCAGCTCGATGACCTGAAGATCGTTGAGGGGATCGGCGAAAAGATCGAATCCATTCTCAAAGGCAGGGGCATCAATACCTGGCTGAAGCTTTCACAGACCGATCCCGGCAAGATAAAGGAGATCCTGCTGGAAACAGGCGGACCCCAGTACAACATCCATGAACCCGGAACCTGGCCGAAGCAGGCTTTGCTGGCTCATGAAGGCAGTTGGGCCGAGCTGAAGAGATACCAGGATGAGCTGAATGCGGGAAAATAATGTAAAGGAATATTAATCTTAATTAATTTCAAATTATGCGCTGGAAAGGACGTGAACAAAGCGGTAATGTTGAGGACCGCAGGGGAGTGAGCGGAAAACAGGTTGTGGCCGGAGGTACCATAGGAACCATTATCATTGCCCTGATTGTATGGATATTGGGAGGAAATCCCCTGCAGGTGCTGAACAACCTGGGATCCTCCGGTTCTTATACGACTGAAGGAACCGTAACGCCAGCGGACGATGAAATGACCCAGTTTATTTCCGTAGTCCTCAAGGATACCGAAGATGTCTGGAATACCCTGTTCAGCCAGTCGGGCAAGACCTACAGGGAGCCTAAACTGGTGCTGTTCAGCCAGGCCACACAGTCAGCCTGCGGGTATTCATCGGCGGCTACCGGACCATTCTATTGCCCCGGAGATGAAAAGGTATACATCGACCTGGATTTTCTTGAACAGATGCAGCAACAGCTCGGTGCACCCGGCGATTTTGCCGTGGCTTACATCGTTTCCCACGAGATCGGGCATCATGTGCAAAACCAGCTGGGCATACTCGACCAGATGCAAAAGCTGAGATCACGGTTAAGTGAAGCTGAATACAACCAATACAATGTAAGGCTTGAGCTTCAGGCCGATTTCCTGGCCGGCGTATGGGCACACCATGCACAGAAAATGAAAGACATCCTTGAGGAAGGAGATATCGAAGAAGCCCTGAATGCTGCTTCCTCCGTGGGCGACGACAGGATCATGATGGAACAGCAGGGCTACGTTGTTCCCGATGCTTTTACACACGGCACCTCTGAACAGCGCCTTCGCTGGTTTAAGAAAGGATTCCAGACCGGCGATCCGAACCAGGGAGACACCTTCAATGCGCAGAGTCTGTAGTCGTTATCACCAAACCCTAATAAACATCGAACACAGCCTGTCCCGATTCATCGGGACAGGCTGTGTTGGATATTCAAAATACTAATATTGCTTACCTCTAAAAAAGCCATCTTCTGGGACAATGACGGTATCCTTGTCGATACCGAAAAGTATTACTATGAAGCCAACAGGCTGATTCTCGAAAAAGCCGGTTTCGACCTTTCCCCGTCGCTGTATACAGACCTTTACCTTAACCAGGCTAAAGGAGCCTGGCACCTGCTTGACCCGGAGAAATATCCTGCCGAAACCGTTCAAAACCTTAAGAAAGAAAGGGATGATCTGTATCTTGAACTGCTGATGACAAAAGACATCCTGGTTAACGGCATCGAAGAAGTCGTGGCTCCTTTGTCGGAAAAATACAGGATGGCGGTTGTCACCAGCTCAAGGCCCGTGCACTTCTTTGCCATTCATGCGCGTACGGGTCTCCTTAAATATTTTCATTTTGTCATCACCCCAAATGATTATACCCGTTTTAAACCCGATCCCGAACCCTATGCAATTGCGGTTACAAGAATGGGCACCGGACCTGCCGAAAGCATTGTGATCGAGGACTCGCGACGGGGATTGCTTTCGGCCAAGGCAGCCGGACTTGAATGCATCATCGTGGTGAATGAATTGACCCGGGCTTCTGATTTCAGCGCAGCAGATGTTGTGCTCGAAGATATCCGCCGGTTGACGGATATCCTCTGATACTGCAGTAATATCACTCCGTTTTAAAATACTGCAGTGCCTCAGCCGAGGCTTTCAGCAGCGGATCCACCGACAAGGGCTGTCCCACCGCTTCCATCATCCAGGTATCGGGCGTAACGGAGCCCAGGGAATAGATCCTCTCAATTTCCCGGCCGAAATTCCTGCCCTTAAGAAAATCCTTCAGCTGAAACTGGATGATATGGCCGAGCGGATAGGAATGCAGGTAGAGCGGATAGGAGATCATATGGGAATATATGCCCAGGATGACCTGGTCTTTTACGCCAAATACATCGGCATAATAAGTATTCCATATCTCGGTGGCGATACCGGTCACGGCTTCCCTGAGTTGTTCAGGAGTTGCATCGGGATGAGCATAGAGCCATTCCCACATGGCGTCATCCACCAGGGAGACGCCCATGATCTCGTAGGAATTCCAGAGAATATCAAGCGCTACGATGTATTCCGCCTCCTTTCCCGGCTTATCCACGCCGAGCAGTTCCAGGTCCCTTTCCTGGAACAGGAATGCCAGCGCCTCTGTGAATGCGGTATTGGGAACCCCGTTGAGCAGGTAATGATCGATATTGTAAAGCGATATGGTCTGTTCGACATTATGCCCGAACTCATGAACGGCTATATTGTATCCTTTATAGTCCATCCCGCGATTCGTGAACCGGGTGCGCAGGTGCGCCACATCGCCCCGCATGACAGCGCCTGAGGCATGCCCTGAACCCCGTGCCGGATCGACCACGATTTTTGTCACCAGGTCGTCGGCTTTTGCCCTGTCAAAACCCAGCTTGAATAAAATGGCCGGCAGGTCTTTCTTCAGATCGGAAACGGCCGGATATTTTGCCATGGTGATCCGGTCGAGTTCCGCTTCGGTAAGGGTGCTGGCCGACCGGAAACCGTTGTACCAGATATCGAAAGGCTCAAGCTTCCGGCCCAGGCGCTTTTCAATAAGCCTTGCCGTTTCCCGCACTTCCGGTGAGCTGAGAATCTTTTTGAATAATTCCTCAACCGTTTCTCTCGGAATCTGTGTTCCCATCTCAAAAGCCCGGGCAATGGCAGTGGGGTATTGGGGGTAATAGGCATCCTGCTGAAAGAAAAGCTTCTGGTAATTCAGCACATGCTGATACCTGGTGTCGGGTTCACGTTCCGCTTCAACATCCCTTGTGCCTTCAGAAAGCTTATTGCTCAATGGATTCCATACATACCGGTCACTGTTGATCACCGGGTCCGGGATCTCCTGGTTGATGATGCGGTTCATCACAGCATAGATCATGCGCTGCTTTTCCAGCCCGTTTTCACTGTTATAGTTTGATTTAAGCTCGTCACGCAAGCCCCAGTGACTGATCAAAACCTTGTCAGCCGGGAACAGTTTTTCCATTTTATCATTCACCAGGCTTCCCATATGGATATTGTATTCTGAGATATAAGCTTCCGCCGCTGTGGCAACGCCGGACATCTGCTGAAGCAGTGAGGAAGGTTCCCTCGACTGCACCACATCGCCCATGGCGGCATAGGCCCAATCCTTCCGACTCCAGGAGGGGCCTTTTTCAAGCTTTTCGGCCAGGGAATATGAAGGAAAATTCAGCAGGATGTGAAAATAGATCTTATTGGCGAACAGGTCATCGGAAAGGTGACTGGCAGGATTATAGCTTCCAAAAAGCATATCGATATTCGTAATGGGGCCCTGGTCAAGGTCAAGCGGTTCGCGAAGCTCCAGTCCCATTTTATTATGGTTACCCTGCAATACTTCGAGACTGCGGCTGATCTTGCGGAACAGGGTATCGCGCTGCTGTTCATCAGCCACAAAATTGGCCGTGCAGAATTGTATGAACGAATCGGCTGATCCGTCGCCCTGATGCCAGAAAAAAGCGGTCTGGTTTACGCCGGCTTCAATCCGGTGCCGCATTTCCTCATTTTTGCCGGCCATCAGCTTGTCAATGGCCTCCTTTTTCGTTTTTTCGGCGATAAACATCTGTTGCTGGTTTTGATCCTGCCGGCAGGCAGTAAAAAGCCATAAAGGTATCAGTAAACAGGCAATTTTTTTCATCATGGTATGAAATTTGAATATCTTTCATTAATAGCATTATCCCTGTTGCATGACTGCTGTTTTTCCCCCGGCGGGGTATTCCCGGCCGGTCAGCTCGGATAAAAGTATAAAGGATTTCAATACAGTACTATGATGGTTATCAAGGTATGAATGAAAAATCTCGTATTTCTTTTTTAATTTCACCTTGCAATTGAAAACACTGATCAACATTTTCCTTACGTTCATCCAATATATCAAACAACGGTAATCAGCCTGCGTATATTTGAGTAGAAACAAACGATACGAAACAACGATACAAATAAATTGGTTTAGACGGTTTTGCCCAAGTTGGTTTAGTTAGTAGTTTTGTTTAATGTGAGGTTGGAGGCATTTGAGAGAATGCCTCCTTTCTTTTAATGAGACCCGGTTTTCAGGAGCATACCAGCGAACTGAAAACCGATGGTCGAATTATCCCGATACGCTTCGCTATCGGGATTTTGTGTTATATATGCCTTTGCCAGAAGGCACAAGCGGACGCTTGCGCCAGTATAGCAGACCTTGCGCCAGTATCAGCCCAGGCCGCCACTTCTCTTACTCGTCTCTTGTCACTCGTCACTCGTCACTTCTTTATTGCACCAGTTCCAGTATCGGGCTTCCCGTGCAGGCATTGGGATAACTGATATTCAGGAAGGAGCAAATCGTAGGTGCGATATCGGTGATGTCAACGGCCCGGGTGATGTTCCCCCGGCTGACCTTCCATCCGTACCATATCAGCGGGATCTTGGAATCATAGGCATAAGACGAATTATGGTCGGTTGAACCGTTTCCCTTTTCCACCCAACCGGCCTTAAGATTGATCATTACGTCGCCCGAACGCTTCTGGTTGTAACTATACTGAATCTTTTCAAAAATACCGCCGGTAAAATTCGTGGTCTGCAGGGTATAGGAGGTTATAGTGTTGGCAACACCGGAAAACTGCAGCATGAACTGGGCAACATAATCCTGGACATCCCTGAGAGACAGTTTCGAGTCTTCAATCAGGGTATGATTCAGGAAGATCTGCTGTGACTGGTATGCCTTCACCCAGTCTCCCCTGCCATAAGTGTTGTTCAGCGCACTCTTCAGCAGTGAAATGGCGCCCAGCTGGTTGAAGTAACCGGCAGGAATCCTGGAATCGATCAGGTAAGTCGGCACCTGGGCAACGCCATGCCCCGAAGTCAGAATGACAAGCATATTTTCCTTCCCCACCCGGGATTCCAGGAATTGCAGGAAATGCGCAATCTCCCGGTCAAGCCTGATAAAGGCATCCTCTATCTCAACGGAGTTGGGGCCGAATTGCATGCCGATGGTTTCCATGGCGGTGAATGATACCATCAGAATATCCGTATGATCGTCTTTTCCCAGTTCTTCACCGATCACCAGCGAAGACACAAAATCCTTGGTGAGCAAATTGCCCATGGGGGTTTTCATCAGCATCCCATAGTCCTTCGCCGCTTTCCTTCCTTTTGACTGTACTGACAGGGGATAGGGGAAAGTGATCTTCCCGTCATAACCGGTCTCGTATTTATTGTTGTCCGGCAGGCTTTCGGTATATTGATCAATCGGCAGCAGGGTATTCCATTCCTGGCCGATATAAACGTCGGGAATACGCTTGTTGTTAAAATCAACAGCCCAGGCCGGCAAACTGTCGGTATAATAGGTGCTGGTGATCCAGTTCCCGGTGCGCGGATCAAACCAGTAGGCATTGTTTCCGGTATGCCCGGATGAAAAAATGGCAGGACCGGGTTCCAGGGCCACGGAGAATACTTTTGATCTGAAATCATTGGACAGTCTGAGTTCATCAGGGAAAGTTGTGCACATCAGGTTACGGGGAGAATGATGCCCGTTCTCAAAGTCCCCGCCAACCGCCCTGTGACCCGGGTCGTCGGTATAACCTTCCATTTTATCCTGCAGGTTGAGATACCATTCCTTCGCAATAATTCCATGGTTGGAGGGAGTGGTGCCGGTAACGATGCTGGCGCTGCCCACTCCTTCCTGGGAATACAGGTAATTAAAGCTGGTATTTCTGCAGAAAGTGCCCCTGTCGATCAGCATTTTAATGCCGTTATCGCTGAGTTTGTCCCAGAACCTGAAAACATAGTCATAGCGCATCTGGCTTACCACCATGCCCACGATGAGCTTCGGCTTTTCCGAAGGTATCTTTTTCGCCTCCTGGGCAGGGGATCCCGTTGTCATAATCAGCATGATAATTCCTGCGGCCAAACTGGTCCTAATCATAATTTTACGCATTGAAAGTTTATAAATGAATCGCAAAGATAGGATTTAAAATCCCCTCACCGCTGTTGATAACTCAGCGAAATAACAACAAAACAGGGTGAAGGGACATCAGGCAGGATTCATCGGGAAGCAATTTCGTCTGCCTTAAAATCGGGCTTTTTCAGTTTTTCGTTCTTTACCTGGATCGAAAAAGAAATACACCAAAGCCGGGTTTTGGTAAAAGGCGTATAGTCGCTGAATTCTCCCGGGCCCTGGAAGGCATGGTTCAGGAAATCCTTCAGGTAATAGGTGAATTTCAACTGCAGGCCATGGGGAAACTGAACACCCGCAAACAACGATGGGATGAAAGACGGCGTGCGTTCACTGAACCACTCCGAATGCTTCCGTTTTATGCCGTCATCAAAAGTCTTCTGCTTGAAATGGAACATCCATTCATAAGCGCCGCCGCCGAATACGAACAGCTCGTCTTTGAATGAGCCCAGTTTCAGCGCGAGGGGAACGCCGAGATTATAGGAACGGTATTTGGTTTTCAGGTCATTTTCTTCTGTTATGAAACCAATATTGCGCAGCGAAAGGCCGGTGAACAATCCGGCAACATTACCCAGGTCGAGGTGAACATTCTCGTTGAAATGGAACCACATGGTGAAGCGCAGGTTGGTGTTGAGGCTTTCCCCCAACTGATCGATCATCCCCGATTGAAATATCCATTCGCCGCTTGAGGTGGTGTATAGCTTCTGTGCCCGGGCTGTCATGAAAAAGGATGCATAACAGAAAAGCAGGGAACAGGCAATCAGATATGTTTTTTTCATTTTTCCGATCTTTTTTTACTTATGGCAAAAATAATGATTACACTGGAATATGGGTTATGATTGTTATGATTGTTATGATTGTTATGATTGTTATGATTGTTATGATTGTTATGGTTGTCAGTTGTCGGCTGTCTGCCTGACGACAGGTCTTGAAGTCATGCAGTCATGCAGTCTCCTGGTCTGCTGGTCTGCTGGTCTTTAATCTTAGATCTTAGATCTTTAATCTTTGATCTCTATGTCCGTGTCATCACCAGCTTCCCGTGATGCACGCCTTTCAGTGCAATGATCTGATCGGCCAGCTGTGTCAGCTCATTTGCCTTCCCCTTCACAGCAATGGTTTCAAGGCAGTTTTCATGATCGAGATGCAGATGCTGAACGGACAATATCAGTGCCTGGTGATGATGCTGAATGTCGTTCAGTTTTGCATTGATATCCCTTTTATGGTGATCATACACAACCACGATAGCTCCCGCAACTTCATTATCACACTGCCATTTTTTTTCAACACCGTATTTCTCGATCAGTGACCGGATGGCCTGTGAACGGTTCGGGAAACGGTTCTCCTTCACATACTCGTCCAGTTCAGTCATGATTCCGGCATCCAGCGATACGCCAAAACGGATTACGCTCATATTAGTTTTAGAATATAGAAGTTAGAAGTTAGAATTTAGTAGTTAGAAGTTAGAATATAGTAGTTTGAATTCCGGGCAAAATGATCTCCAAAGATAAAAAACTTTAGATATAGGAAAACCGCCGGCTGATTAAGGTCCGATTTTGATTGGGCAATTTGCTATCTTTGGTGCCTTCAAACATCATCGTTTATATGAAAAAGAGAGTAAAGATACCCGGGTTAGTCATTGTTACCTTCCTTTTATGCTCCCTTGGCCTGAAGGCACAGCAAGGCGGCACCGGGATCGGCATCATCGTGGGTGAACCCACCGGGATCAGCTTCAAAACATGGATATCAGGGCGATCGGCCATCGATGCAGGGCTGGCCTGGTCATTTCCCGGCGCAGGGGCATTGCATACCCATATCGATTACCTCTGGCATAATTTCAGCATCATCAGGCTTCCCCAGGGGAAGATGCCGCTGTATTTCGGACTGGGGGGAAGGATGCGGGCACACGGCGGTGATATTTACCTGGGGGCCAGGGTGCCCATCGGACTGGCCTATATCTTTGCTGAAGACCGGCTCGATGTCTTCCTCGAAGCCGTACCTGTAATGAACCTCATCCCGGGTACCGATTTCGACCTGAATGCAGCGATCGGGATCCGGTATTTCTTTATCGGCAAGCGTTGATAAAACCGATTACCGATTACCGATTACCGTTAACCGTTTACCGTTTACCGTTTACCTTCTCCCCTTCTCCCCTTCTCCCCTTCACCCATTCCTCCGCAAGGTCACGTTCCCGCCCATGCTGTTGTAGCTGTTCATCAGCACAATCTCATCGCCGCAGAAATGAAGCAGGGAGATCCTGTGGTTGTCATCCTTATGGTATAAACGGATGATCGGGGTGTTATCCTGCGGGAAATGCGTGAGGTCCTTCAGGGCCCCTATCTCATAACGGATTTCATCCACCACTCTACCGTCGGATGTAATAATGAGGGTATCATCGGTGAAGGTATAGGTCAGCTTTTTGCCGGTATTCTGCGGCGTTTTGGTCAGCTGCCCATATTGTTTCGAGAAATAGGCCGTTTCAATCCAGTTCCATGTCCCCGCTATCTGAGACTTCAAACCGGCTTCCATTCCGGGTTCCGGCACACAATTCTTCCGTTCTGCAGCCTGTTCGGAACTTTTATTGCTGCAGGCCGCCAGCGCTGTCATTAAGACAAGGGCTGTATACGCCACGATTCTGTTCATCATCTCTTCTCCTTTTTTTTAAATGGATGCATCGAAACCATTAAGGGTTGCGAATAAACAAAAAACGAAGGAATAAGGCAAATATTGTGCCTGTTTACAGATTTACAGGTTTACAGATTGACAGGTTTACAGATTGACAGGTTTACAGATTGACAAGCTTACAGATTACCGAT
>CAYMJH010000018.1:0-13621 GCA_964390385.1 uncultured Bacteroidales bacterium
GCCGAAAAACGAAAAGTTTTAAGGGCTTCTATTATAGAAGGTTTGCGTGATAGCCTCGCGTTTTTCCTCGGGATTTGATACCCCGGCAAGCGCTGCGAAAAACTCCTTACGCGCATCAATAACCTCCACCGTTACGCCCAGGTCGTGGAAAAACGCAACAACTTGTCCGGACTCGCCTTCCCGCATGAGCCCGTTTTCAACGAAAACCGTCCTGAGGCGCTGGCCAAGGGCTTTATGACCCAGAAGGGTCACAACTGAAGAATCGACACCCCCCGAAAGGGCATTGATCGCCATCTCTTCGCCAACCATCTGATTGATTTCGTCTACTTTTTCCCGGATAAAGAGATCGGGATTCAGTTCCTGCAAGGTAATTTCTTTGATCATAGGGCAGTTTTGATTTTTTATAAGCTTTTGTTTGCTGCAATTCAGCCTTAAAGGATTTAAAGGTTGTATAAAATTTTCAAAAAACCAATCAAAAGTCATCATTACTTTTATAATGATTTAAATCATTATTTGTATATGATTTAAATCATCATTATTCACTTGACATGCCTTTTTAAATATATTAGTTTTAGATCACAATTAAACACCTCTTCCATGGAAACAACTCTACTTACCTTAAAGAAAACCCTTAAAAGAAATGTTTGTCTTTCAGAAGATGAGTTGGAGAGCATGGGAATATTCCCAACCGATCTTCAATGTTTTACATTTTACAACTATCGCCTTTATCAGAAGGGCAACAAGCGGATCATTATAAAGCCGCTTCCTCATTGTTTATTCCAGGTTTTGCGTGTCTATGATTTTATTCCTGCCTGACCAGGGCATGATGAACTATATATTAAAGCCCTCGCACAGAGGGTTTTTTTGTTTACAGATACCTTCCATATTCCACTTTCATGTTTTGCCCTTCTGCCTGGCTTCTCATCTTTCATCCTGTCATTCGACGAAATGCACTACCTTTGTTACCTTAAAGATCAAGGTTCATGTCCTACAATAAAGCCGGACGGTACTCGCGGATCCACGCACAGCTTGAGGGTTTGCTGAAACAATGCTCTCACCCGCTTGCCCGCATGGCTACCATTAACGCCATCCTCTATCACAAAACAGAGTCTTTTTCCTGGGTTGGATTTTACCTGTTGCAGCATGGACAGTTGGTAGTCGGACCTTACCAGGGTCCGCTGGCCTGCCAGGTACTTGAGAACGGCCGGGGCGTATGCTGGGCCGGGATCAACGAAGGAAAAACCATTATTGTTCCGGATGTCCATGCTTTTCCCGGGCATATAGCCTGCGACGCGCGGTCGCGTTCCGAGATTGTAATACCCCTGCGAAACAGCAGCGGTGAAATCACCGGAGTGATGGACATTGATAGCAGGAAAACCGGTAATTTCGATGAAACCGACAGCAGGGAACTGGAAAGGATCTGCGGGATGGTTTATCCGGTTGAATAGTCTGAGGCTATTTACGGAATTCCTCGATCACCTTCACAATTTTTTCGATCGAATAGGGCTTGGTCAATAACTGATTGAATCCAACGTCCTTGTAATTCTCAAAAAATAATCTCGGATTGTGAGCGGTAAGGGCAATGACAGGGATCCGGTTCACCGGGGAGGGCATTGATTCCCTGATATACCTTGTTGCCTCAATACCGTTCATAACAGGCATTTCGATATCCATAAGCACCATGTCAATGGCCGGGTCCGTTTTCAATGCCTCAATGGCTTGCCGCCCGTTCTCAGCCTCTATGATGACATGACCCTTGCTTCGGATGATTTCTGTGATCAGTAACCTGTTGATAAAGATATCATCGGCAATAATGATTCTCATGGTGTGGAATGCTAAATATCAACCCAGTTCACTCAGGGTTCTTATGATTTTCAAGCTGTTAATTTTAACCTTTGATCCGTCCAGGTCAATGATTTTGTCATTCTTGAATTCAGCCAGCGTCCGGATGAAGCTTTCTTTGGTGGTTCCTGCAAGTTCAGCCAGTTCCCTGCGTGTCAGCGGAAATTCAAACTCCTGGTTGTTAAAGATGATTTCAGAAAAATACAGGATAACATCGGCGATCCGCCCCGGTAATTGTTTGTGCGACTGACTCATCAGCCGGTCAAAGATAAAAAGGCCGTCCATGCTCAGCTGGTTCACGAGGTGGAAGGAAAAGTCGCCGTTGGATCTTAAAATGTGGTTAAACACATTGATGTCGATAAAGCATATTTCACTGGTTTGGATTGCCGATGCCGAGAACTGGTGCATATCGCCGCCGTAAATTGACATGAGTCCGAGAAACTCATTCTCAACCGCGATCTTCAGGATGATATACCGGTTATTCCTGCCTTCCTTGTATATTTTTACCAGTCCCGATTTTATGCACATGATATGAGAGGTCCTGGTATTCTGCCTGAAGATCACTTCTTTCTTTTCATACACAACAATATTGCTATTGTTTTTAAAGAGAGACAGTTCCTCGTTTGAGAGGTATTTAAAAAAAGGCATTGTGCAGGAATCTTCCGGGTAGTGATTTGTTATCATAGCACTTTGGCTTGCATCAATAAATATAGTAATAAATTACAAGAGGATAAAATTTTGAGCATAAAAAGATGATTCACATCACCAAAAACCGGTAACCAATGTCATATAATATGCAGCATAAAAAAACAACAGGCTGCATTGTTTTTGGCTACCTTTAACCTGAAAAGCATACCGGGACGTTGAAATTTGTGAAACCAACCGGTTCTGACAGATCAGGAGGTTTTTATTTCAAGTATTTTCATTATCTTAACTGATTCAAAAATGTGACTATCGTGAACAGTGAACAACCCTTGATATTGGTAGTTGATGACAGCACCACCAATGTAGTACTGCTTGAGGCTATCCTGGATGAAAAAGGATATCGCATCGAAACCGCTCTTAATGCAAAGGAAGCCTATGCCATCATTGATAAACAGTCTCCTGATCTGATCCTGCTGGATCTGTTAATGCCCAAGATATCGGGTTTTGATTTTCTTGCTCAGATCCGCAGCAACGAAACGACTAAAAACACGCCGGTCATTATTGTATCAGCGCTTACCGACGAGGAAAACATATCCAGGATCATGGAAATGGGCGCGATAGATTTCATCAAAAAGCCGATAGACCTCCAATACCTGGTCGAGAAGGTAGAATCGGTCCTGCATCAGGTCTGATCCCGGTCTTTTCATACAGCATTTCCCCGGCCCCGGCATCTGCAAGGGGCTTTTTTGTCCTCCCAAACAGGGCATTGGTCACCAAACCCTTATGGTTCCTATAAATAATCAAACATTTGACTAACCTCAGACGTTAATCTGGTATAGGCTGTAGAAAAAACGGTTATTCAGCTTCGGCACAACACAAAGCTAAACGATGCACACAAAACAAAACGAAATGATGAAACACATTCTTGTGGTTGACGATAACCTGATGATGCGAAAGCTTATCAGGAACCTATTTCAGGGGGATAATTTCATAATAGAAGAGGCCACAAACGGTGTCGAAGGTCTTGAAATCGTCAGGCAGTATCCCATTGATCTTATTATTACGGATATCATCATGCCTAAAATGGAGGGCATTGAACTGATCATGAATATTCGCCGTGACTTTCCCGGTATTAAGATCATAGCCATTTCGGGCGGCAAACCTTATTACCTTTATATGGCCAAAAAGCTCGGCATTGAAGGCATATTTACCAAACCCCTCAATCACCAGGTATTTCTGAAAGCAGTGAAAAAACTCATCCAGTTCCCGACCCATGGGCAGGTGATTGCGGAAGGATAATAGTATTTATTGATTTGTTGATTTATTGATTTGCCTTGTCCTCCGAATCCCGGTAAACCTGGAGAAGGAGGGGTGATTGGGTGAGGTGCCGGCAGGCAGGTAAAAACTAACTTTTCCGCTCATCGCTTACCTATGATGTAAATCATCTTCTGCTGGTAAGCAATATCATTTTTTAAAAAAAAACCCGTATTGCAGTTCTCCGTAACTTTATAAAGGAAGAATCTGATAAAGTTCACTGTCATTCAATTATTTGGAAAAGCAAATCCTGCATGGACAGCAGTGCTGACAACCAGAAGCTGATCATCGATAAGTTATTGAATACTTATTCAATAGATGCCATTATTTCTTCCTTCCATTCCATTGACGAAAAAATCATTGCGATCATCAGGTTTTCCTCAGAGGATTTCATTCATTTAAATTCAATATTCAGGAAATATCACCAGGAGATTAACTTATTGTCGACAAATGCCTTCAGGCTTTTCACCGGTTTCAACGAAGAGCTTAACCTGCAGCATGCTGCTGTCGTTGGCCGGTCGACCGATATATTAAAGGACAGTCTTGCCGGTTTCGAAAGCCAGATTGATTTCAGCCGGACGATCCATGAACAGATATTGCAGAAACTGGAACAGATCTTTATCCCGGTCAATAACTTCTATCAGGATCTCAATACGCTTAAGTTGCTGGCCACCAGTCTAAAACTCGACCCGGTGACCCATGGCCGTCACGGTGAAGTCATTAACAAGAACATCGCGGATATATTCACCTCCTATCCGAATTTCATCGAGAACCTGAGGAAGCTTAAGAAGTTCGTCAGCAATTCCTCCATTGCGATTGATTCCTGTAAAAAGAACTATCTCGACAGTGCCCATCATATTCTGGCTTTCTGTAAAAGCATTTGTGACACCATTCTCACGAAACAGAAGCAGGGGCGTGAGTTTAAAGCTACCCTCGAAGAGATCCTCAAACAAACCAGGGCGAGCACTTCGGTCATCCTAACGAACCTGCAATACCAGGACATCGTCAAGCAGAAAATCGAGCATGTTAAGCAGATCCACAATGAGATCATTAGAAAGCTTTCCGTATTGGTTGATCAGACAGGCCAGCCTGATTATGCACTAACAAGGGCCAAATTGTTCCTGCAGATCAAAGAGATTGCTCTTCTTCAGTCGGCCCAAATGGTTTATGCGAACCGGGAGTACCAGAAAGCAGTGGAAATCATCACCGCGGAATTTCTGCATCTCAGCGACCGGATGGATGAAATCAATGCTATGTTGCTGGGTTTTTCAACGCCTGACACTGCGCTGAACGGGAATAATTTCGATGCTGATCTGAATATCCGCAGGGAAGTGAACCTTTACAATGAAATTGATGCCATCAACAGCATATTCCGTCTTCAAACGGAAGGCATTATTCAAAGGATCACCAATTTTTCCTTCAGTTTCAGGCTGATATACAAGACCTGCATGGATTTCAGGCAGGCGATCAATCTTATCCGGCAACAAAGAATACAAAGCGGGGATGAATCAGCATCAATAATAGAACAGATGTCGGAGGTTGCCGAAGAGTTAGTAAAGACAATCACCGGTGTAAAATCAGGTCTGGATGAAAACACTGAATGCATTAATCTGCTGCATAAAAGATACAATGAAAACTACCTGGGGGGCAACTTTGAAAGCATCCAAAAGCAGGAAGTTAAAAATTTGTCCAATGCGTTCAGGGAATTAAATTATCTGAACCGTGAGATCCTTCAGTTCTTCAGTACCAAAATGAAAGCCATCAGTTTGTCATCGGAGCTAAGAGAATCGATTGAGTCAGTTCGGTATTACGATCATTTTGAAAAGGAGATTGCGTATATCATCAACTGTCTCAATGAGATTTCTGACAAGATGAAGGCCGGCGATGCTTTGATCATGGAAGAAGGCAAAGAAGAGATCAATACCCTGCGCAAGCGTTATACCATGGAAAGTGAGCACCGGATTCATGATTTCGTGGTAAAGAACAAAGGCAAGGGGAGCATTGAAATATTCAACGACGAACGCCAATCAACCGACAATGAAGATGAGGGCACCTTGGAAATATTTTAAATTTTAATAAATTTATACACTAATACAGGACCCGGATAATGGCAAAAAAGGTAAAGCTGACACCTATTGATGAACGGATCATCAAAGTTGAAAACGAGTTCAGTATTAAAAATGCAGGTGAAATTGCGCAGCAGCTGAAAAGGAACCTGGGTAATGCCAGGGCTGCGGTGGTCAGGCTTGAACATATTGAGCAACTTGATCTTTCTGCCTTACAGGTTATTCATGCGTTGCGGAAATACGCAGAAAAAAAGAACTTAGCATTGAAAGTTGAGACGCAATTATCGGAAGAAGTAAAAGCATTGATATCCCATGCCGGATTCAGCGATTTTTTTTAGCACCAGATTATTCACCCTATTAATATAAAGGCAATGAGCAAAACTATCTTATTCGTTGACGATTCGGAAAGCATCCGCGAAATTGTGCAATTCACATTGGAAAATGAGGGCTACAAAGTGCTGCTTGGAAGCAGCGGAACCGATGCTCTTAAATTTCTGAACGGGGCGAATATAGATCTTGTCATTACGGACCTGCACATGCCTGAAATGAACGGCATCGAACTGATAAGGGAAATCAGGAAGATCAGGCATTATCAGCGCACACCGATTCTTTTTCTGACGACAGAATCCCAGTCGGCTAAAAAGATGGAAGCCAAAGACGCAGGAGCAACAGGATGGATCATCAAGCCCTTCGTGCCTGCCAAACTTATTGCAGCCATTAATAAGGTAGTCCGCTAATGGATAAGCTTACGGTCAAATTTATTGAAGAGGCCACAGAGCATATTCAGGCCATTGAGCAAAACCTGCTGCTGCTGGAAAATGATCCCGGGAACCCTGCCTATATCGAGATCATTTTCCGGGCCATGCATACACTCAAAGGGGCCGGTTCCATGTTTGGCTTTGAAAAAATCAGTGAATTGACCCATGACCTGGAAAGCCTTTATGATGCCGTAAGAAACGGGGTAAGGAAAATCACACATGGGTTGTTGGATCTGACGCTCTATTCCGTTGATCATATAAAAGCCCTGCTGCGGTTCGGGAATGAACTGCCGGGTGAAGTAGCCGATAACCATGCGAAGCTTCTGGGACAGATCAGGGAAATTCAGGATCAGAACAACGGTAAAGAAATCCGTCCTTCACCTTCCGGGCCTGAGGCGTCCAAAAATGCCGCAACCTATTATATCAGTTTCAGGCCCCACGAGAATATTTTTGACAACGGCACAAATCCCCTTTACCTGGTGGATGAGTTGTCCGGATTAGGACAATCCCTGGTAATACCTTATTTGCATAAGGTGCCGGATCTGGTATCACTTAATCCTTTTGTCTGTTATACCCACTGGGAGATATTTCTCGCCACAGAAGCCGATGTCACCACCATACATGACGTTTTTCTTTTTGCTGAAGACCTTTGCGACCTCGAAATCAATAAGATCAGTGATCGCAACCTCCTGATTGAAAAAAGATTTATAAGAAGGATCGAAAAGCAAGACAGGGAAGACCATGACATAGGAATAAACGAAGTCATTATAATCGCGGATGAATTCAAGGATCCCGTAAGCTCGAAAGTCAAAAAAGCCATAGTGGATACCCCTGGATTCGGATCCAAGGATTATTCCATATCGAGCATCAGGGTTTCATCGGACAAGCTCGACCAATTAATGAATCTTGTAAGTGAACTGGTCACCACCCAGGCCCGGTTGAGCCTGTATGCGCAGGGTAATGATTCAAATGAGCTCAATACCATTACGGAGACTACCCAGAAGCTCTCAAGACAACTGAGGGACCTGACCTTTGAAATCGCCCTGGTGCCCATTGATACCCTGGTAACGCGGTTTCATCGGCTGGTCAGGGATCTTTCCAGGGAGCTGGGCAAAAAGGTGTTGTTTGAAACAAAGGGTACCGAAACAGAACTCGACAAGACCATCATTGAGAATCTGACGGATCCCATGATGCACATCATCCGGAATTGTCTTGACCACGGGATTGAACCGGCGGAGACCAGGCTGGCGCTGGGGAAGCCTGAATTCGGAAAGATCGTTATGAACGCTTATCATTCCAGCACCAATGTTCACATTGAGATCACGGATGACGGGGCCGGGCTTGACATGGAAAAAATCAGGAGCAAGGCGATAAGGCAGGGACTGATAACCGAGGATACCATTGTCAGCCAAAGGCAATTGCAGGAACTGATCTTTCACCCGGGCTTCTCCACTGCCGAAGTTGTTACCGATGTTTCAGGCAGAGGCGTTGGCATGGATGTCGTAAAGCAAAAAATTGCCGGCATCCGGGGTGAAATAACCGTTGATTCAGAAAAGAACAAGGGCACCAAAATAACCCTTATCATCCCGCTCACCTTATCCATCATTGACGGTCTGCTGGTTGGTGTCGACGATACGCGATACATAATCCCCCTTATGGCCATAAAAAAGATTTATGCTGTTCAGCACAAACAAATCGGAAAATCGTTCAATAATCAGATCGTTCTTGACGGCGCAAGGATCCCGTATTTCTCCCTGCGGCAGGAATTTCTGTGTCCTGACCGGGACAATCAGGACATTGATCAGATCATACTCATCGAATACGAAAACCAACAGGTTGGCCTGGTTGTCGATTCCGTCGTCGGTGAATACCAGGCTGTGCTGAAGCCTATCGGGAAGCATTACAAGAAACAGGAAATCATATCGGCGGCAACCATACTGGGAGACGGAACGGTTGCTCTGGTCATCGATACAAGCCGCATCATCACTCATTTTAACGCTAAATTTGAGGAGGTTAAATCATGAATACAAATGGTTCAGGACCGCAGAAAAACGACATACAATCTTACCTAACTTTTAAGCTGGGCGAGGAAGTTTTTGCCGTCAATGTCAGCAATGTACTGAATATACTGGAACTTACCCGTATAACAAAAGTTCCGCAAGCCCCACCCTATATGAAAGGAGTGATCAATCTCAGGGGCAGTGTGCTGCCATTGATCGACACCCGTATTAAATTCGGAATGACGGCTACGGAACATACCAGCAACACCTGCATCCTGGTGCTGGAGATCCACCTGGAAAAGGAAAGCATAAAAGCAGGCGCGCTCGTCGATTCGGTCCAGGAAGTGATCGAGTTGCCTGCAGAGGCGATCATGCCACCCCCCTCCATCGGATCGCGTTATAAATCAACTTATATTGACGGGATGGCCAAGGTCTCGGATGATTTCGTCATGATCCTGAACGTGGAAAATATATTCACCGGCGAGGATGTGATCAACATACAGGAAGTTACTGATCAGATAAGGCATTCTGTTCAGTAGGAGAGTCAAACCGGGCAACATCATACCGGCAATAATCAGGATTACCATAAAGTTGCTTGCGCCATGAAAGATTTTTATTCAGGCAGCTCTCAAAGAGACAATGCCGGTCATATTGATACCTCTCCGGCCAGTCTGGATCATAAGGACTTTGTACGGCTCAGCGAATTCATTACCCGTGAATTCGGGATTAAGATGCCGCCCGTTAAAAAGATCATGCTGCAAAGCAGGCTTCAGAAAAGGCTGAAAGACCTTGGCTTTGAAAAATTCTCCGATTATACTGATTATCTCTTCTCCAAGAAAGGGCTGGAGGAAGAGGTGATTCATATGATCGATCTCGTAAGCACTAACAAAACCGACTTCTTCAGGGAAAATAATCATTTTGAATACTTGCTGAACAGCGTATTGCCCGATCTGTGCCACCACGGCGCGAAGGACTCACTGAAGGTATGGAGCGCCGGATGCTCGAGCGGCGAAGAAGCCTACACACTGGCGATTGTTCTTTCGGAATATAAGCACAGGAATCCGTATTTTGATTTTTCCGTTTATGCCACCGATATTTCCACGCGGATGTTAAAGACAGCCATGATGGCCATTTACAATGAAGACCGGACAGACAACATCCCCATGGCCATCAAGACCAAATATTTTCTACGAAGCAAAAACAAGGAAGAAAAGAAAGTCAGGATTATTCCCGAGCTCAGGGAAAAGGTTATGTTTGCGCGCCTCAACCTGATTGATGACTGTTATACAACTCCTTTCGTATTTGACATCGTGTTTTGCCGGAATGTGCTGATATATTTTGACCGGGACATACAGGAAAAGATTATCCTGAAGCTGTGTTCAAGAATAAAGAAGGAAGGCTATTTATTCCTGGGTCACTCTGAATCCATTGCCGGATTGAATTTACCGCTGAGACATGTTATTCCGACCGTATTCACCAAAATTTAAGTTGTTGTTCCATGAGAAGATCTTCTACCCTATCGAAAAAGAAAACGGGGACACGAAAAAAGGCCAAAGACTGCCGGGTTTCCTGCGATGAACTCAACAGGCTGAATGAAAACCTTATCAGGTTGAATCAGAAGCTCATTGATGCTGAACTGATGAAAAGCAATTTCATCTCCAACATCAGCAACGAAATAATAAATCCTTTCACCTCCATTCTTGCTTTGTCAAAGGGCATCCTGGAAGTTAAAAAGGAGAACTGGAAGAAGGTGATTGCCATGGTCGCCATGATCCACTCCGAAGCATTCACCCTTGACTTTCAACTTAAGAATATTTTTGCAGCGGCTAAAATCGAAGCCGGTGAGATATTTCCCGAGATCTCTGATGTGGATGTTAAAGGTCTGATACTGGACGTCATTGACAGTTTCAAATACGAAGTCCGGAAAAAGTCATTGCTGGTCAAGTGCCGTTTTACAAATAAAGAATTTGGCAACCGGTATTATTTCCATTCCGATTCAGAAAAGATAAGGCTTATCGTGTCGAATCTGTTGAGCAACGCAATTAAATTCAGCCACGTTAAGGGTAAAGTCCTGGTGAACACGCTCCTTAAGGATGACAAGCTGACTTTGTCCATCCAGGATTTCGGAGAGGGTATTTCAAAAAAAAACCAGCAAACCATCTTCGACCGGTTTAACCGTACTGATTCAGGTATCAGCTCTGCATTTCGCGGTCACGGGCTGGGTTTATCCATCAACAAGGCATTTATTGATATGCTGCACGGTAAATTTGAGCTCAGGACCGCCCAGGAGAAAGGATCCAAATTCATTGTCACCCTTCCCCGGCTTGAGGGCAAGATAGAAGGCACTACGCTGGACGGCAACGAGTTACTATTCAGGGAGGATTTATTTTGAAGTCCGAAGCGGAAAGCGGTATTGTAAAGCATTTTCTGTATCCTTCTGCCATTATGGTCAGTACAGAACCATGTGAGATTACCACAATACTGGGATCCTGTGTTGCCGTTTGCATTGTTGATCCGGTCCGTGCCATCGGGGGGATCAATCATTACATGCTGCCCTTATGGAACGGGAGCGGGCTGGAATCGCCCAAATATGGAAATGTTGCCATTGACAAGCTGATCTCAAAGATCCTGGTGCTGGGCTGCAATCCCCGGAACCTGGTAGCCAAGGTATTCGGAGGGGGAGAAGTCCTTTCAGTCCAGTCCAATACCCAGTACAACATTGGTTTGCGCAACGTTGAAATTGCGCTGGAGATCCTGGAGGAGAAAAACATACCCGTAGTGTCTTCCAGCCTGGGCGGAAAACTTGGCCGGAAGATCATTTTCAGAACGCATACAGGCGAGGTCAAACACTATTTCATCAAAAAAATGATACCCACAGAAGGTCTCTGAAACTATCTTTGAGAACCATATCAATCCAGCCGTATGAAGAAAAAAATAAAAGTGCTCATCGTTGATGATTCCGCTGTAGTCAGGCAAACCCTTACCTCGTTGCTGGAATCGGATGACGGTATAGAGGTCATGGGAACCGCTGCCGATCCTATCTTTGCCGCGAAAAAGATGGGCAACGACCTGCCTGATGTTATTACCCTTGACATTGAAATGCCGAGGATGGACGGGCTTACCTTTCTCAGGAAACTCATGAACCAGCACCCGATACCGGTTGTGATCATCTCAAGCCTTGCCGGGAAGAACACAGAAACCGGCATCAGAGCACTGGAATGCGGGGCCGTGGAAATCATCACCAAGCCTCAGATCAGCACCCGTGAGTTTCTGGAAGAATCGAGAATACGCATTTGTGACGCCATAAAAGCCGCAGCACAGGCCAAAGTGAAGCGCAGGGCAACCCCGACCGGGATCCCTGTCACCGAGCCGAAATACTCTGCCGATGCCATTCTGCCGGGGACCAAACCCTTAAGCATGATCAAAACGACGGAGAACGTCGTTGCCGTCGGTGCATCTACAGGAGGTACGGATGCCTTGCTTAACTTTCTTCAGGAAATGCCTCCCGATGCTCCTGGTATCGTTATTGTTCAGCACATGCCTGAGCATTTCACCCGTTCCTTTGCCAACCGGCTGAACGATCTCTGCCGGATCTCGGTAAAGGAAGCTGAAAACGGGGATGCCGTAATGCGGGGCAGAGCCCTGGTGGCCAGGGGCAATCATCATTTGTTGCTGAAGCGAAGCGGTGCACGATATTTTGTTGAAGTAGTGGATGGCCCCCTGGTAAACCGGCACCGGCCATCCGTTGATGTGTTGTTCCGTTCCACAGCCCGGTATGCCGGACGGAATGCCATAGGCATCATCATGACGGGTATGGGAGACGACGGGGCCAGAGGATTGCTCGAAATGAAAGAGGCCGGAGCCTATACCGTTGCCCAGGATGAGAAGTCCTGCATCGTTTTCGGAATGCCCAATGAGGCTATCAAGATCAGCGCAGCCAGCATAGTGCTTCCGCTTGACAAAATAGCTTCCCATGTTTACCAGTACGAAAGCAGGCTTATTTCGGGGTTGCAATGATATACCGGACTACCAGTTGCTGTCAGCTTTTCGGATGATCTCAGCAGACACTTCGGCACCCAGATAGCGATCAGCAAAAAAATGCACTACATAGATCAAGGGGGTCAGGATTATTGCGATAGAAACCTTGTAGAGGTATTGCACCAGCCCTACCTCAAGCACCTGCCTGAAAGACCAGTTCCCCAACAGGTAAAAAGCCACCGTAAGGATCAGAAAGCTGTCGATGACCTGGGATATGACGGTAGACCCTGTGGCTCTGATCCATAGCCATTTGTGCCCTGTCACTTTTTTTATATAATGGAACGCATAGGCATCGATCAATTGGCTCACAAGGAAGGCCAGTATTGAACCGATGATGATATTGATCCCCTGTCGGAAAATAACTTTATACGCATAATCGATGTCAAAAGGATTTCCGGCGGCATCCACCGCATTGTTGCCGATCCAGAATGCTGCCGGAGGCAGACTGGTGCCTGCAAACAGGAACACCGAAGTATATACTATCAGCCCTGCCGTAATAAAACTGATCTTGCGCACCCCTGCCCTGCCGAAGTATTCGTTAAGCAGATCCGACATGATAAAGACAAGGGGCCATACAATAACGCCGACGCTCATATTGATGCCGTTGTCTGAGTCGAGCCTTCCCCCGGAGCCGAAAAGTCCCGACAGGCTGAATATTTTTGCCCCCGTAAGCTCGGCCACCAGGGCATTGCATATGAAGAAAGCCGATAAAAAAATGTACAAATTTGCCGGCCTGCTTTTTAATAGGTCCTGCCTGTTCATAAATATTCACATTCAACGGGTTTTTACTTTATAAAAATATTGATTATTTTTAGATTGTCACAAAAGATTGAAAAATCATACCAGCATGAATGCAAAAAGCCACAAAGAAATTGTATCACAATATACGGTACTGGCCATCGTCATGCTATTCATTTTTCCCCTGGCTTCATTATTCATCGATCTGATCATCAGCGAT
>CAYMJH010000018.1:13631-25245 GCA_964390385.1 uncultured Bacteroidales bacterium
TATACCGCAAAAGGTTTTTGGGGCCTGCTTAAGCATAATCCCCTGCACTGGGTTATCATCGCGGCTTTTATACTCCTGTCAACCGGCGCCTATCTGCTAATCAGGCATTTCAGCAAAGCTCTGGCTGAAAGGCAGGCCATAATTGATGCGGAACGTGAGCGCACCAAATCGATCAGTCAATTTGTACAAAAGCTCATCCATGATGATTTCACGGCCGACCTTGCCCTGACTGGCGAAGATGACAATCTTGGCAAATCCCTGTTTAACCTCAGGGACACGCTGAAAGCCAATAAGGAAGAAGAGGGCAAAAGAAGGAAGGAGGATGACCTGAGGAACTGGTTGGCTGAAGGGATGGCTCATTTCGGCGAGATCCTCAGGAATAACATTCACAATGAGGAGCAACTGGCCTTCAATACCATCAAGGCGTTAACCAATTACATCAAGGCTATCCAGGGCGGTTTCTACATGCTGAACGACAACGATGAAAACCAAAAGTTCTTTGACCTGAAGGCTTTCTTTGCCTATGATCGCAAAAAGTTTGCGGATCACCGGGTACCCTGGGGTGATGGGCTCATCGGCACTGCAGCAAAGGAACAGAAGACCGTCTACATCACCCAGATACCGGAAAACTATATCAGTGTCACATCAGGCCTTGGTCAGGCAAATCCGAAATGCCTGCTGATCGTTCCGATTCTGCGTGAAAATGAAATACACGGAGTGCTTGAACTGGCATCGCTGAATCCTTTTGAACCCCATCAGGTTACCATGGCAGAAAAGGTGGCTGAAAGCGTGGCATCGACTCTTTCTGCCGTAAAGACCAGCACAAAGACCTCCCAACTGCTCGAAGAATCGAAAGCCCAGGCACAGACACTCGCAGCCCAGGAGGAAGAGATGCGGCAAAACCTGGAAGAATTGCAGGCAACACAGGAAGAAGCCACGCGGCAGGCTGAACGGTTCTTAATGCTTGAAAACACGGTCAACCACACTCTCATTCGTGCTGAATACAATGTCGACGGTACCCTCCTGTATGCCAACACAAAATTCCTCAACAAGCTTGAGTATACATCAAACTCGCAGGTCGAAGGCAGGAAGATCGAACTGTTTATCGGCGAAAAGGACAGGGAATGGTTTAGCAAGATATGGGAAGACCTGGCCAAGGGAGGCAGGCATTTTGAGGGATATATGAAGCACGTCACACGCACGGGCAAAGAGCTCTGGACGATTGCTACTTACACCTGCATCAGGAAAAACGACCAGGAGGTGGATAAAATCCTCTTCCTCGCCATTGATACAACGGAGCAGAAGAAGCTCAGCCTGAAAATGGAAGGCATAATCGATTCGGTCAACCATTCGGGGATTAAACTCGAGCTCGACATCAACGGCAATATGATTGAAGCCAATGAGGTTTTCCAAAGCATATTTCAATACAGCGTTAAGGAAATCCCCAACCTTACCATTTTTGACGTGTTGGATCAGATGGAAACCGAGAGTTTCAACAAAAAATGGGACAGCATCATCAAAGGCGTGGGCTTTTTTGGGCAATTCAAGGCGAAAACGAAGAATAACACTGAAAAATGGATCAGGGGCGCCTTCAGTACTGTTTTTGACATGTACGGGGAGGTGGAAAGGATTGTCTATATCGGTCAGGATGTCACCAATGAAAAGCAAATGGAACTCGAGCTGAGAAACCAGACGGATATATTGAAGAAACAGGAGAAACTGCTTCGTGAATCCGAGAAGGAACTTAGCCGTAAACTCCGCGAAACCAGGCTGGAGATACAACAACAATTCAAAGAAATAGAACATATCAAGATCCGGAATGAGAGAACCCTCGAAGGAGCCCTGGATGCCATTATTACCACCGGCCATGACAACAAGATCATCTTCTTTAATCATGCCGCTGAAGAACTCTGGGGCTACAAACGACAGGAAGTCCTCCAACACGATGTCGGTATCCTTTTCTCACATGAAATCATTGAGCATGATGAATTTCTCGCAAATTATACGGATCCCGGAGATGACAAAGTAATCGGCGTCAGGAAGGAGATTAAAATTTTAACTAAAAAGAAGGAAGAAAAGCCTGTGCTTATTCTGTTATCCAGGGCTCAGGTCGAAAATGAAATAACCTATACAGCCTTTATTCAAAATATTGAGGTAGAATTATTTTAATGAATAGAAACTTCATGTTTCTGGGAAATAAAAAAAAGATATCGGCCAGGCAGCAAAGCAAGATCGAACAACTTGAAAAGGAAATAGAAAAACTTAAGGCTGCACAGGTCAAAACCAAGAAGGATCTTCCCGGGGACAGCTATTTTGTTCAGAAGGTCATTGAATTAAGCGGACTTGGATATTGGATCAAGCCCTTGCACGAATCTTTTATATTGCTTTCTGACAAGGCCCTTGAGATTCTTAATGTAAAAGACAGCCCTTCCCTTGCTTTACAGGATTTTCTCGCCTGCTTTCATCCGGATGATATCACCGCTTTGGAAAAGGGGATGAATTCCCTGCTCCGGAACAACCAGACCTTTTCAGTAGAATGCCGGATCCAACCCGGAAAAGATTCCAGGGAAACCCGCTATTGCCTTTGCAAAATAACCCGGATAGAAAGAACCGGACCGGATAATATTTATTATTTAGGGATCCTCATAGATAATGCCGGCCTTGAGAAAGCCAGAAAAGAACTTGCCAAAGCTAATGACAGGATTGAGGAAGTCGAAAGACTGAAAAATACCCTGTTGACCAATATCTCTCATGAGATAAGAACCCCGATGAATTCCATTATCGGTTTTTCAGAGCTGCTGAATATCGGGAAGCTGGATTTTGAAAAAAGAAGGGAATATGCACAGACGATAAGGAACCAGGGCAATATGCTACTGAAATTCATTGACGATATTACCGAACTGATAAAATTCGAGGCCGGACGGATAAAAATAACCAAAACCAAATGCAACCTGAATGTGTTGCTGAAAGAGATCCTGGTGATTGCCAATCAGCAAAAGAAGGCCTGGAACAAGGAAATACTGGAAATAAGACTGGAGCTGCCTGATAAAAAAGGGCTGATCGTTTACACAGATCCGGGAAGGCTGCAACAGGTCATTTCAAACCTGATACACAATTCCATTAAATTCACCGAAAAAGGCTTTATTGAATTCGGACACAGGATGCCTGCTGATGAGAAAATTGAATTTTATGTCAAGGACACGGGCATTGGTTTATCGAAAGAACAACAGAAAAATGTTTTTAACCGGTTTGCTGCGGAAGAAACGGCAGCCGGTAAATATGAAGGATCAGGCCTTGGACTGGCACTTTCCAAGCATCTGGTCAAACTGCTGGGAGGTAAGATCTGGGTGGAATCGGAACCCGGCAAAGGGGCAACTTTTCAGTTCAGCATACCTTATGAACAAACGCCCTATGACTATCACGATTATTCATCCGTTGTAAATGAGCATTTTCCCGAATACAAGTGGAAAGACAAGGTCATCCTTGTGGTTGAAGACGATGAAGTCAACTTCAGGTTCCTCGAAGCTATATTGCAGGACAGTGATGCCCAGATCCTTCATGCCGCCAATGGTTACCAGGCTGTTCAGCTGTGCCAGTCAATCAATAAAATAGATCTTGTCCTGATGGACATCAAAATGCCTGAAATGGACGGCTTTGAGGCTACCCGGCAAATACGGCAGTTCAATAAAAAAATACCCATTATCGCCCAGACTGCCTATATACTGGAAATAGACAAAGAGAAATGCTTTTCGGTCGGATGCAATGATTGCATTACCAAACCAATCGACATCAAGGATTTCCTCGATATAGTCAACGGATTCCTGAAAGAATAGCTTTTATTCGGTTGTACCTTTAATCCAGGCGATGACCTTGTCATCATACGGATTTTCCCTGGACATCATCACATCCACCAACTGCCCTTTTTCATCGATAAGGAATTTCTGGAAATTCCATTTTACTTCCGCATCCATGACCCCGTTCAGGGCTTTTGTTGTCAGCCACCGGTACAAAGGGTGCTGATCATCTCCCTTGACCGATATCTTGGCCATCATGGGGAATGTAACGCCATAATTAACCCGGCAGAAGGTCTCGATTTCTTCGTTGGTCCCCGGTTCCTGTTTCATAAAATTGTTAGCCGGGAATCCGATAATGACGAACCTGTCTCCCCCGTATTCCTTGTACAGTTTTTCCAGGTCACCATATTGCGGCGTAAATCCGCACTTTGAAGCCGTATTGACCACCATGACCTTTTTCCCCTTCAGGGAGGACAAATCAAAATCTTCATCATCGATGGTTTTCACCGTGAAATCATAAAAGTTTTTTGCCGTCTGAAGTTTCGCTGGCAACGGGAACAACAACAGAAGGATTACCGGGATAGCTAATTTTTTCATGCTCTGACTGTTTTCATGTTTTTTTATCGGAACTTTAACTCTGTCTTTTTCTTTATATAAACAACACCAATGGGATCGGTTTGTTCATGGGATTCAGGTATGTCATTCGCACCTTATCTTCCGGGTACGCATTCGATCCCGGAAATTCAGAGACACCGATATGACCAGGGATGCAAAGAAAAATGCAAGGGTAAAAAAATCGACGACAGCTGACCTGACATTCATCGGTAAAAATCTTTCTATCATATATTCTATATAAGAAGACGGCAAGTCTTTCTCCCCCATCTTTGCCAGCACGGTAAAATGCCAGTCGGTCAGCGGGCAATAACCAATCCCGTAAAACAGACCCAGCAAAAACCAGGAGGAACCCGTGAGGATCAGGGTAATTAAATTAAACTTCCTTGTTTTCCGGTGGATCCATCCAAAAAGGTTAAAGAAAACAAGCAAGGCATGGAAGGTGATGAAGAATAAATCCAGTAACTTTAGCATGATGATAGCGAGATCATTCCGGACTGACACAGCCAAAGTTAAATAAAATATGGTGCACAAGAAAATACTTATCCGGGGTTTTGTCCAGGGAGTCGGCTTTCGATATGCTGCCCGGAAAGCAGCCGGTCAATCCGGCATCAAAGGATTCGTGCAGAATTTACCTGACGGCGGTGTCTATATAGAGGCGGAGGGTTCCGAAGCGCAGGTAGAAGAATTCATCCGATGGTGCCATACCGGGCCGCCGCGGGCTATGGTTAATTCCGTGTCCGTCCGGGATGGAATCCCGGTATATTTCAGCGATTTTGACATAGCTTTCAGATAAAAGGACATCAAACAGGCTCAATGGTTTCGCTTTCAAGCCAGCCTTTATTGCCATCCGTCAACTTGATCTCCTTCCAGCTGTCGATGCTGTCCGTTACCATAACCCTGGTTCCCTCGTGAAGCACAAATATATTGTTCCCTTCGAAATCAGGAGAGCTTTTTATGGAAACTGAAGGTTTCACTACGATGGCGGCAGAACTATCGGCAACATATTGTTTTCTTTTCACCGAAAACCAGTAAGAAAGCATAGAGATCAGCAGCAAGCCCGTGGCTGAATAAAACGCGAGCCGCTTAACCGCTATGCGGCCGGAGAACAAGTAAAGCAGCCATGCAGTGAGCATGGAGGCAAAGGTTGCCAGTGCGATCACAGCCCAGGTATTGGATGATAAAAGGTTTACCAGCTGATAAAACCATCGCCTGATGAAAAAATCAGGGATGACGTCTATTTTGTCGAGCACCCTTGCATTGGCAATGGCCAGGTTACGGGCGATATCATCATCATGGGGCGCCAGCAGTTTTGCTTTTTCATAATACAAAATGGCATATCCCAGCCTGCCGCTCTTGTAATATGCATTTCCCAGATTATAGAAAATCTCAGGGGTTTTAATGCCCTTTTCAATCAACCGGCAATAGGTTGCAGCGGCCAGGGTGAATTCATTCTGCTGATATTGTTTATTGGCCAGCCCGAACAGAGAATCAGCCTGACCCTTGCTTTGTACCGAAACAACCATGGCCAATGCAAGTGAAAGCCATAGCGGTGTCAACGCTTTACAACGAAACAATTTGAATGCTGTCTTCATTACCCGTGTTTGCATATAAAATTTCATAATAGAGATCATCAACTGAGCTCCTGCTGAAGCCTTACGATGAGCTTAACTGATTTTTCAAGCAGCAGCTCTGCATTACCGGCTTCCGATGCCGGTGCATACCTTGCAAATTCACATTCACCGGTGATTTCGAAAAACCGGTCCATGGTTTCACCCGATATTCCCCTGGATTCCAATGCGGCTTGTGCACTCTCCCTGGAGAGTTCAGCCATGGGTATGTTCAGCTTGTCGCTCAGGTACAGCCAGATGGCTTTCAGCAACTCATCATAGAAAGCATTTTTATTTTCGGCCCCCATCAGCCTTGAAGCTTTCTTCAGCCTCTTTCGGGCGTATTGGCTGGCCTTTCTGTTTTTCACCCGTGTCAGGTCACTGGTCTGCCTGATGTGGTTGCGCCGGAACCACAAAATTAGTCCGAACAACAAGGCCAGTGCCAGATAAAGCAAATAATACCCTGACCGGTCTACCAGCCATTGACCCTTGAAAGCCCTGGTGCCTGTCTTCAGTTTTATGTATTGAATATCGCTGGTAAGCAGTTTCACATCTTCCTTGGCCATACCGGAGATAGCCGGAAGCAAAGTATCTCCCTTCCCTTTATCAACGCTGATCGTATGGGCAGAGGAACGCAGGGTCCTGTATGTTTTTGAGGAGACGTCAAAAAAGGTGAACTCTACCGGCCGCAGGGTAAATTCTCCCGGGTAGTGAGGAATAAGCAGGTATTCGAATGTTTTTGCCCCGGTTGTGGGACTTTCCGGTATGGTTTTGATGACCGGATCATATTTTTCAACATCCGGCGGAAAAGTGACCAGCGGTTCATCGATGATTTTATAATTGCCGGTCCCCCTTACGACGATTTTATAATTCACCGCATCATTGGTATTGACCCGTAATTTATCTACCGTTGAACTGATGCTAAAATCGCCCACGGCCCCGGTAAAGGAAACAGGTTTGTCTGCGGGCAGGGATTTGCTGCGGATAACGATCCTGTTGGAATTGAGCTTAACGGGAATATCCTGGACGGAGGGCTCGAAAAACTCATCAAAGAAGCTGTTTGACCTTCTCTTGACCTGTTGCCTGACCGCAATATCAAGATCAAAAGGAGCAATGACAAGCTCCCCGGTTTTTTGGGGAATCAGCAACACTTTACGTAAAACGCCGGTATAATAGATATCCCCGTCAACATTTTCAGGCTCAAATTTCCGCAATGGCGGGACTTCGACGGATTCTGTGTAGAATCCTGTAAAATCAGGCCCTTTAAAGCGTTCATCAATGCCCGCAATTTGCACTTTGGTGTAGAGCTTGATCGTAGCTACGATGTGCTCTCCGATGAAGGCTTCCTTTTTATTGATGATAAGCCTGACATATACATCGTCGCCTGTTTTTCCCGGGGTTCCGCCAGCCGGCTGTCCGTTCTGCCCGCCCGAAGCGGTCCCTGATGCATTACTGCCCACAATTTCCAGGGTCAGGGCATTGGATTGCCAGGTCTTGTTTTTTATTTTTGCGGAAGCAGGAGCCAGGGTAAACTTGCCTTCTTTCAGCGCCCTGTAATAATAGGTATAACTATAGGTTGTTTTTGAAACAGTCTTTCCCCGGGAAGATTCAATTTGGGTGCTTTGACTAAAGCTGGGTCCGCCCAGGAACTGGAAATTATCCAGATCCGGAAGAACAATGTCGGACATGTTATAATTGGACTCATAGGTCAGGCTGAACTGTTCTCCTGCCCTGAGCACACGGGGTTCAGCCGTTGCAATGAACTGCACCTCCTGCGCCTGCAAAGCCTGGTTCACAACGACTGACAACAGGATTGGGAATAATATGAATCCTATTTTAAATCGGGGCAGCATCATTGTTTTATTCATACCTGATCATTTTTTTACCAGTCTTTTTCAACCGGGATCCTTTTTACCTGGGCTTGATTCTCCTTCACTTTCTGCAATACCTTTTTTTCTTCATTTTCCAAAGCCTGCAGCAACCTCTCTGCATCTTCCCTTGAAATCTGTCCCTTTTGTTCCTGCTGCTGCTCCTGCTGCTGTTCTTGATTTTGCTGATTATCCCGGTTATTTTTATCTTCCTGATTATCCTGTTTATCCTTTTGATCCTTTTGATCCTTACCATCCTGTTGCTGTTGCTGTTGCTGTTTCATTCTCAGCGCGAGCTGTAAATTATGTCTGGCATCATCATCTGCAGGATTATTCCGCAGGGCATTTTTATAGGCTTCTATGCCCTCCTCTAATTTATTGTCTTTTAACAGGGAGTTTCCCAGATTATAGTAATACCGGGAAAGCTCATTATGGTCCTTTTCTTCTTGTGCCAGGCCATGGTACTTGGCAGCGGATGCCTCATATTTTTCCTGTTTGTACAAGGCATTGGAAAGGTTATATTCGGCTTTCCTCGAATTTACATTTTTCTCCAACGCCTTACGGTAAAGAACCTCAGCTTCATCATATTTGTTTTCATGGTATTCATTGTTTCCCTTCCGGATAAATTTTTGTTCCGGCTGGGAAAATGCCTGTCCCCAAAGCATAAAAGCCAGTATGATCATCCAGTACTTCATGGTTTAGCTACTTTGAACATGGATATATGTTTCAACCGTTTGTTTTTTCTTTCCAGGATGAGCAGGTCGAGGACCAATAAACCCAGCACGATCCACATGATGGCAGGGAATTGTTCCTCGTATTCCGCATAGACCTTCGAATCCATTTCTGTCTTTTCAAGCTTATTCAGCACAGTGTAGAGCTCATTCAGTCCTATATTGCCGGAAGTGGCCCTGAAATACCTACCCCTCCCTGCCTGTGCAATTTCCATCAGCATTTGCTCATTCAGTCGGGTTGTGACGATATTGCCGTTTCTGTCGCGACGGTATTCCCTGATGTAGGCATTATCTGCATCAGGAATCGGCACGCCCTCCGGCAGTCCGATCCCTATGGTATAAACGCCGATGCCTTTATCAGCGGCGCTTTTCGCCATTTCCACGGCATTCCCTTCATGGTTCTCGCCATCGCTGATGATGATGACGGCCTTGCTGACTTCTTCATCTGAGTTGAATGACTTCATCGCCAGTTCGATAGCCGAGCCGATAGCTGTTCCCTGCCGTGATACCATGGCTGTGCTGACGCCGGAGAGGAACATCTTGGCAGAGGTGTAATCACCGGTAATGGGAATCTGAATATAGGCATCACCGGCAAAGACGATAAGACCCAGCCTGTCATTTTCAAGCTTGTCAATCAGTTTGGCAATGGCCTGCTTGGCACGTTCGAGCCGGTTTGGTTCAATATCCCTGGCCATCATGCTGTTGGAAACATCCAGGGCGATCATGATTTCAATTCCTTTTCTTTTGACCTCCCTGATTTTAGATCCGAATTGCGGGCCGGCAATCGCAGTGATCAGCAAGCCGGTTGCCAGCATCACCAGGATAAACTTAAGGTGGTTCCGGCCTGCGGATGCATCAGGTATTAATTCCTTTAACAATAACGGATTGCCAAATTTTTTCAAGGCTCTTTTTTTCGACCATACCACCCATAAATACAGGGCGGTAATGGCCGGCAAAATGGCCAGCAACCACAAGTACTCCTGATGCGCAAACCTGAATATCGCTTTCTCCATGTTAATGCCTGTAAATTATGGTATGCCCCTGAAAACCGTAAAACGAAGCAGCAGCTCAAGGCCAAGCAGCAGCAACGCAATCCCTGCAAAAAGCCTGTATTCTTCCTGCTTCCGGCTATATTCCTTCACGTCGATTTTTGATTTTTCCAGCTGATCGATTTTTGCATAGATCTGCCTCAGTTTTTCGTTGCTGGTGGCCCTGAAATAGTTACCATTGGTCATATCAGCTATTGCCTGCAACGTTGCTTCATCGATTTCCACCGGTATTTTCTGTATTACTGTTCGCCCGAAAACATCCTGAAACGGATAAGGTGCCATACCTTTCATGCCGACGCCGATGGTGTATACCCGAATCCCGAATGTTTTGGCAATCTCGGCAGCGGTAATCGGATCAATTGAACCGGTGTTGTTCATCCCATCCGTTAACAGGATGACCACCTTGCTGACCGCATCGCTGTCCTTCAGCCTTGTCACGGCATTGGAAAGTCCCAGTCCGATTGCAGTCCCGTCTTCTATTATACCACTCCTGATATCCTTAAACAGGTTGATAAGCACAGCGTGATCGGTGGTAAGCGGGCACTGTGTAAAACTCTCCGCACTGAACACCACCAATCCGATCCTGTCATTCGGCCGTCCTGAGATAAATTCAATGGCCACATCTTTAGCAGCCTCCAGTCTGTCGGGTGAAAAATCCCGTGCCAGCATGCTACCCGAAATATCGATGGCGAGGACGATATCGATGCCTTCCGTCGTAGTTTTTTCATGCAGGTCGGTGGATTGCGGACGGGCCAGTATGATAGCCACCAGGGCAAGTGTCATCATCCTAAGCACAAACGGAATATGTCGCATGGTGACCCTGACGGTCCCGGCGACTGTTTTCAGCGGATCCGTGGAAGATATCTGCAATTCAGCCTGCAGCGATTTATGGCGCAGTACATACCAGATGACAAAGGGAATGATCCCCAGCAGCAGGTAAAGATATCGCGGATGTGCAAAATCAATGGCCATCATACATCAAACTACATCTGTTACTTTTTCCGGGCTTTGGCGGTGGTCCTGTGAAACGGTTTCATCAGGCTGCGGGCGTGTATTCATCACAAACCGGAAGGCATTCTCAAGCTGGTTCAGGTTCTCATCAGGTTCCGGATTTGCCTTGGCAAATTTAACCAGGTCAGCCAGCTGAAGCATATCCTTCAGGATCCTGAAATTGTCTTCTTTTCCCAGCACCTCCCTGATGTTCAGCAGAACCTCGTATGAGGTTTGTTCCAGCGCCATAATGCCATACCTTCCTTCAATGTATTCCCTGATAATTTCAGCCAACCGGGAGTAGTAATCCTTGATTTTTCCCTGTTGCCACAGTTTTTCAGCTTTCAGCTGTTCAAGCTCATTCAATGCCCTTACATCAGGGGGAATCTCCGGCCTGACCCTCGTCAGTATTGGTTCATGCTGTTTTCTTTTGCGGAGATAGTATTGCACAAACCAAATCAACAGGGCAAGACCCAGGGCGATCAGTAAATAGGGATAGAGTTCCCTGAAGGTTAAAGGGGCTTTATAGAGGCCTTTAATATCCCGGATGGTATTGGTTGAGTCGACCGGAAATGACAGAACCTCCAGATAACTGGCCGCGGTTCGGATTGTATCTGAAAAAAAACCCGACCTGTAGACAAAAACCAGGGGAGGAATGTACATCATGCCCGTATCAAAGGAGGTAAGTGAAAGTTCCTGCTTTAAAACCACCTTGCCGTTACGGAGCAAGGTGGAGTCGAGTCCGCTTGCATGCAATATTTCAATGGCATCTGCCAGGGTGTCTTTGAATACCGGAAATGCTACGAAAGACCCTGCAGGCTTTTCCACGGAGAGATACATTGTCGCGCGTGCTCCCAGCGCTATGGTATGGGTATCAAGACGGGCATCAATCCTGATCAGCTGCGCCATAAGCCGGCCGGGGCCTATCGAGGTAACAAAGCCCGCGATCAAGACAATTGT
>CAYMJH010000018.1:25255-28481 GCA_964390385.1 uncultured Bacteroidales bacterium
TTTAATCCCTGTGCTTAAAAAGAGCGATCAGGGATTTAACATAATCCTGGTCCGTCGCCACCGAAATATAATCCACTCCCGACTTTTTAAACAGCTCTTTCATTTCTTCCTGTCTTCTTTTCCATGCATTGCGGTAAGTTTCACGCACGAACCTGCTGGAGCTGTCCACCCATTGCTCATGGCCGGTCTCAGCATCTTTGAGTTTGACCAGCCCGACCGGTGGAAGTTCCGTTTCGCGATGGTCATAGATCCAGATCCCGACAACGTCATGCTTTTTCCTGGCAATTCTCACCGATTCTTCAAAATCAGAGCCCATGAAATCCGAAATCAGGAAAGCAATGCTTCTTCTTTTTATGGCATTGGTCAGATACCGCAATGGTTCTGTGAGATTTGTCCTGCGGCTTACCGGATTAAAGTCAATGAGTTCCCTGATAATACGCAGGATATGAGTCCTTCCCTTTTTGGGTGGGATAAATTTTTCGATCCGGTCGCTGAACAGGATAACCCCCACCTTGTCATTGTTCTGGATAGCAGAAAATGCAAGGACGGCAGCTATTTCGGTGATCATTTCCTTTTTCATCTGCTGCCGGGTTCCGAAATCCCGTGATCCGCTGACATCAACAAGCAGCATAACGGTAAGTTCGCGTTCTTCCTCGTAAACCTTGCTGTAAGGGTGATTAAAGCGGGCCGTCACATTCCAGTCCACATTACGGATATCATCGCCAAACTGATACTCACGAACTTCGCTGAACGTCATTCCCTTCCCCTTAAAAGCTGAATGATACTGACCGGCAAAGATATGTTGTGTTAATCCGCGGGTTTTGATCTCTATCTTTCTGACCCGTTTTATTAATTCCGACGCTTCCATCCTGGTTCCCCCCGGTCGTTACTTTTTCCGAATCCCTATGGTGAAAAACCACTCGCCCTCTTCGAGTGTAACAACGAATTCCTGGCCTTTATCGATATAACTCCAGGTATTTTTATCTTTCTTTTTATACTTGCTGTTCAGCACTGCGATCCAATCATTAAGGTTGGCATAGTCCGACATCCACCTAACATAGGTACAGGTGTTGTCTTCAGCAAGGAAGAAAAGAACGGTCTGTTCCGAGATCTTATCGACAAGCTTGACATATTTAAAGGTGCGGTTGACAGAACCAGTATCCAGCTTAAACTGAGGTTGGTTTTTCTGCATGATCTTTATAATATCTGCCTTCTTCATGCCTATATAATGCTGTGCAGTGGCATTGAGGGAGAAGATCAGCAACAGGTATGTTATGATAAGGCGCATGATTTCAGATTAAGGAACTTCAATACTGTTTAATATTTCTGTTATAATATCCTCCGCTGTAACGTTTTCTGCTTCGGCTTCATAGGTCAGTCCGATGCGGTGCCTCATCACGTCGAGGCAGACAGCTCTTACATCTTCGGGAATAACATAGCCTCTGCGCCTGATGAAGGCAAACGCTTTGGCTGCTTTTGCCAGGTTAATACTGGCACGCGGTGAACCGCCATAGTTGATCAGGTTTGTAAACTGAGCAAGCTTGTACTGTGACGGGAACCTGGTTGCAAAAACGATGTCCAGTATGTAATGCTCGATTTTTTCATCCATGTAAACTTCCTTGATCATATTCCTTGCCCTTTGAATATCTTCAGGCTTTATGATCGTTCTGGCCTGGGGAAAATCCATGGCCAGGTTCTCGCGGACGATCAGTTTTTCTTCATCCTTGGTAGGATAGGTTATGACAATTTTCAGCATGAAACGGTCTACCTGGGCTTCGGGCAATGGATAGGTTCCTTCCTGCTCGACTGGGTTCTGGGTCGCCAGCACCAGAAAAGGCTTTGGAAGTTCAAAGGATTGAGATCCGATGGTGACCTGTTTTTCCTGCATGGCTTCAAGCAATGCGCTCTGAACCTTGGCCGGCGAACGGTTAATTTCATCAGCCAGGATCAGGTTGGCAAACACAGGGCCTTTGCGGACCATGAATTCCTCGTTTTTCTGACTATAGATCATGGTTCCTATAAGGTCTGCAGGAAGGAGGTCAGGCGTGAACTGGATGCGGGCAAATTTGGCATCGATGGTATCAGCAAGGGTCTTAATGGCGAGGGTTTTGGCCAGGCCGGGGACGCCTTCAAGCAATACGTGACCGTCGGACAGCAAAGCGACCAGCATGCTGTCGATGAGGTGTTTCTGCCCGATGATGACCTTTCTGATTTCATTGTTGACCATGTCAACAAACGCACTTTCTCTTTCGATTTTCTCATTCAATTCTCTGATCTGAAAAGCTATTTCACCCATATCACTTTAAATTTGATATTTCATTTTGGATTCCATATAAGTAACAACAATATTCGTACCACCCTGTTTTTGTTATGCGAATGCAAAGATGTGAACTATTTGAAAATCTCCTTTTTGTATTCTGTTAAAAATTGTTAAACAAAATCATACCCGTTCGGATTTTTGTATGCAATGGCAACGCTTTGCTTATTAAACCTTTGTATCTTTACAGCGGATGAAGAAACGCTATTTTATCGACCTGGCTTTTAAAGGAACTGCTTATCACGGCTGGCAAAGACAGCCCAATGCCGTGACCGTCCAGGATGAGGTGGACCGGGTCTTGTCGATGGTGTTAAAAGAACAGGTAATGACGGTGGGAGCCGGCAGGACTGATGCCGGAGTACATGCGCGTTCCTTCACGGCTCATGTTGACAGTGATGCCTATAACCCGGTCATGAGATCAAAGTTTTTATACAGTGTCAATAGTGTTTTGCCGGCTGATATCGTCATAAGCGACATCTACCCGGTTATTGAAAAAGCTCATGCGCGTTTCAGCGCCCTGTCCAGAACCTATGAATACCATATCACCAGGGACAAGAATCCGTTCATGAACGGATTCGCGTGGCACTGCCACTGGCCACTCGATATTCAGTCCATGAACAAGGCGGCTGAACTGTTACTGCAGACCAATGATTTTAAAAGCTTCAGCAAATACCATACCCAGGTGAAGACCAGCATCTGCAAGGTAAACCATGCCTGCTGGACCGAAAACGGCAATGTGATTGTTTTTACGATTGAAGCCGACCGGTTCCTGCGGAATATGGTCAGAGCGATTGTAGGCACCCTGGTGGAAGTGGGTAGGGGAAAAATCTCAACAGACGGTTTCAGGCAGGTGATCCGGGCAGGAAACCGGAAGGCAGCAGCCTTTTCGGCTCCGGCCGAAGCCTTATT
>CAYMJH010000019.1:0-28436 GCA_964390385.1 uncultured Bacteroidales bacterium
TAATGAATTAATTTTGAATACTTTTTTAAAAAAAAAGGTGTGGAGCGCATAACGAGAATTCTTGCCCAATGGTATGCCCGAAATAAAAGAGATCTGCCCTGGCGCAGGACAAAATCGCCTTATGAGATATGGCTTTCAGAGATTATTTTGCAGCAAACACGTGTAAATCAGGGAGTTCAATATTACAACCGTCTGATCAACAGGTTCCCCGACATTGACAAACTTGCACAGGCAACCCTTGAAGATGTCCTTAAAGTATGGCAGGGATTGGGTTATTATACCAGGGCCAGGAATCTGCATGCCACAGCCAACGTGATCTCACGGGAGTATAACGGCCGGTTCCCGTCTGATTTCCATACCCTGTTGTCGCTCAGGGGCATCGGTGAATATACGGCGGCCGCCATCGTCTCCATTGCATTTAATATCCCGGTGGCCCTGGTTGACGGCAATGTCTTCAGGGTGCTTTCACGCATCTATGCCATAAGGATGCCCTTCACATCCCCTGCCGCGAAAAAGGAAGTTCACCGTCTGGCGGAAAAGATCCTTGACCATAAGGATCCCGGCAATCATAACCAGTCCATCATGGAACTGGGAGCCCTGGTGTGCCTTCCCAAAAATCCCGTCTGCCTTGAATGCCCCGTGAATACCTTCTGCCAGGCATATCAGGAACACCGCATAAGCGAATTCCCGGTCAGGACGGCAGGTGCTAATATCAGGAAAAGATATTTCCATTACCTGCACATATCCTGGCAAGGCAAGGTGTTCATTTGCCAGCGCCGGCAAAAAGACATCTGGCATTCCCTGTTCGAATTTCCCCTGATTGAAACTCCCCGGGCCGTCGGACCCAAAAGGCTGATGGCGCAGGATCAATGGAAAGACCTGCTCAACGGCAGCGATGGTTTGATCCGGCATGTTACACCTTATTATATACATCAGCTCACCCATCAGACACTGTATGTGCGCTTCTATCAGATCCGGGTTAAAACAAGGCCGCCAAAAATGGCAGAGGGCTTCATCTGCACCAACGAAGAAAACATCCATGACTATCCCGTTTCGAGGCTGACAGAGAAGTACCTTAACTCAGTCATTTAAGCATAAAACATTAAATAGCAGCACCTTATCAACACAAGATAAAAGCTTCGCAGAAAATCAATAAATTTTGTATTTTTACCCCTCATTTAATAAAAACAATCATGTCAGTTAATAAAGTTATTTTGGTAGGGCATGTCGGCAGTGACCCGGAAGTCCGTTATATTGAAAGCAACACGCCGGTATGCAATATCCGGCTTGCCACCAGTGAGGTCTACAAGAACAAGAGCGGGGAAAGGGTTACCACTACGGAGTGGCACACGGTGGTTTTATGGAGGGGACTGGCTGAAGTAGCTGAAAAATATGTGAAGAAGGGAACGCAATTGTACATTGAAGGAAGAATAAGAACCCGTTCATGGGATGACAAAGAAGGCAATAAAAGATATACAACGGAAATTGTTGCCGATGTTTTACAGCTGCTGGGTAAAAGGGAGGATTCAGCCAACATGTCAGCTCCGGCTGCAACACAGCGTCCACCGGAAAACACCCCGCTTCCGGAACCCGGCCCTGAAGCAGATGATCTGCCGTTTTAGGTTGTTTCAGTTAACCCATTAGTGCTCTGAATTGGAAACGCATTGTTGCCAGGAAGTTTTTCTTTCAACGTTGCTGATATACACAAAACCTTTCACCCTCCAGGTTTTGATAGCTATACTGGCAGTAATGGTATTGCTGGCCTGCAGTGCAATGGTATCGGGATCTGAAACGGCATATTTTTCTCTTACACCGGCTGACAGGGAAAACCTGCGCAACTCCAAAGCAAAAAACAGTCACATGGTGATAAAATTGCTTGAAATGCCCAACCGCCTGCTGGCCACTATTCTGGTGGGCAATAACCTGATTAACGTTGGTATTGTAGTAATTTCAGCTTTCATCACCAATTCCCTGTTTGATTTCAGCCAAGCCCCCATTCTCGGTTTTGTCATCCAGGTGGTGGTGATTACCGCGGTCATTGTTTTTATCGGGGAGATACTTCCCAAAGTATATGCAAACCGGCATGCCGGTAAATTTGCCATGTTCATGGCAGTGCCGCTCATTGTGGCCGAAAGGATATTCCGTCCCGTCAATTATCTCCTCATCCGGTCCACTTCTCTCGTGAACCGAAGATTCTCACAGCACAGGAAAAATCTTTCCATCGATGAATTATCAGATGCATTGGAACTTACGGAACAAAGCATCAAAGAGGACAAGACAATCCTAGAGGGCATTGTCAAGTTCGGTAACATAGATGTCAGGGAGATCATGACTTCCAGGGTGGATGTTATTGGCGCCGGCATCAAAACAACATTCCGCAGGCTGATTTCACTGATCGTTGAATCGGGATATTCCCGTATCCCCGTGTATGATACCGATCTCGACAACATTAAAGGGATCCTTTATATCAAGGATCTCCTGCCCTACCTCGATAAAACCGGCTCATTCCGGTGGCAATCACTAATCCGGCCTCCCTACTATGTGCCCGAAACAAAAAAGATCAGTGACCTGTTACGTGAATTCCAGCATAATAAAATTCACATGGCCGTTGTCATTGATGAATACGGCGGCACTTCGGGAATTATAACCCTGGAAGACATCCTGGAGGAAATTGTCGGTGAAATAACCGATGAATCGGATAAAGACAATCCCTTTTATTTAAAGGTCGATGAAAACTCTTACCTTTTTGAAGGCAAAATCACCCTGAACGACTTTCTTAAAATCATGGATGAAAAGGAAGACCTGTTCGGGGATGTCAAGGGTGAGGCCGATACGCTGGCAGGTTTGATCCTGGAGCTGAAGGGAGAAATACCCAGGAAGAATGAAACCTGTTCCTTCCAACATTATAGTTTTACCATCAAGTCCGTTGATAACAGAAGAATCAAACAGATCCAGGTAACCAGGGTAAAACCTGTCAAGCACAATGAGAAACCGGTTTAATGCCATATTGTTCCGTTGGATGATGCCTGCCATCTTGTCCTGTTCAATGGCCGGCTGCAAGCAGGCCAATACCCCCAGGCCAAGAGCTTACTTCCGTATCGATTTTCCGGAAAAGGAATACCGTGCCTTCTCCGGTGACTGTCCCTTTGCCTTTGAATATCCTGTCTACGGAAAGCTTGTCGATTATACCGGAAGAGATGCAGAACCCTGCTGGAAAAATATAGAATTCCCACCCTATCAAGGAATATTGCACCTCACCTATAAACCCGTCAGCAATAACCTGGCCCTGTATGTCGAAGATGTGCGTATACTGGCCTATAAGCATATCGCCAAGGCGGATGATATTGTTGACAGGCCTTTTTATTACCCCGAGCGCAAGGTTTATGGGATGATATATGAAATCAGCGGAAACACAGCCTCATCCGTCAGCTTTTTTGCGACGGACAGCCTGCATAACTTCCTGAGCGGAGCACTGTATTTCAGCGTGCCGCCAAATGCCGATTCGCTGAAACCGGTGATCCTCTTTTTTAAAGAGGACATTTTGCATCTGATCGAAACTTTAACGTGGAACTAAAATGAAAAACCAGTGGCTCTGATTCTGAATGAACAACTTGAGAGTGAATGCCAGCTGGGCATATGGGAGATCCAGGAAGACTATGAAAGCCTGCTCAGCCGCCTGGTCCTTCTTCCCGCCGAGATGGAGGTGGTGGAGAACTTCAGAAATTATGACCGCAAGCTTGAATGGCTTAGTGTTCGGGTACTGCTCAACGAGATGACACAACAGGACCTGACCATAACCTACAACGGCAACCGGAAACCCTATGTTAAAGGGAGTACATACAATATCAGCATCTCCCATTCCAAGGATCTGACAGCCATATTGCTGAGCCGGAAAAAACGGGTGGGAATTGACATGGAATATATGTCACCCCGCATCAGCCGGATTGCCCACCGTTTTATCAACAGCGATGAGATCATTACCGAGGAAGCCGAACTGAATACCTTCCATATGTACATTCACTGGTGCGCCAAGGAAGCCCTTTATAAAATATGCGACAAGCAGGATATCCAGCTGAAGGAAAACATTACCATTGAGCCCTTCTTTCCGAAACCGCAGGGATCACTCACGGGATGGGTAAGAAACCGGTTCAGGAATGATCTCTTTGTCCTGGAATACATAAAGATTGACAATTATGTGGTGGTGTGGAGTTCGAAATAACCTGGCATGATCTACAATACCATACTGGCCAATCCGGCTAAAAAATTTGCCCTGCTGATCGATCCCGGAAAACTGACTGAACCTTTCCTGGAAAAGACCCTGACCGTTGCCGCCAAGGCAGGCATTGATTTTATCCTGGTCGGCGGCAGCCTTGTATCCTCCCGCATTGACCAAACCGTGGAATTCATCAGGCAAAAAAGTCCTTTGCCTGTTATTCTCTTCCCCGGCAGCCTGCTTCAGCTGTCGGAAAAGGCCGACGGGATCCTTTTGCTTTCCCTGATATCAGGAAGGAATCCCGATTATCTGATCGGAAATCACGTGCTGGCAGCTCATTACCTTAAAAAATCAGGACTTGAAATAATCCCCACAGGCTATATCCTTGTTGATGGCAAATCGGTCAGCTCGGTGGAATATATCAGCAATACACGGCCCATTCCGGTTGAAAAACCGGATATTGTTGTGGCCACTGCATTAGCCGGTGAGATGCTGGGACATAAACTGATCTACCTTGAAGCCGGCAGCGGAGCCGACAGACGTATCAGCGAACAGGTGGTTGCAGAAGTGAAAAAGAATATCAGCATCCCCCTGATGGTGGGCGGAGGTATCCGCACACCGGAAGAAGCAACCGATCTCTTCAACGCCGGAGCCGATATCATTGTGATAGGCTCAGCCGCAGAGGAAGACCCTGAGAACCTGGTGAAGATAGCGGGAGCGAGAGGAAGAAGGTAAACGGTAAACGGTAATCGGTAACCGGTAACCTGTAACCCGTAACCTGTAACTCGTAACCCGTAACTCGTAACCCCTATACAGCAGCTCTGCTCCTATTCAATAATGACCTTATACAAGTCGTTGTCCAGCTTAAGAATATATACCCCTTTTGGTAATCCCCCCAGGTCAATGCTTTCATTTGCGGAAGTCAGGATCCTGCGTATTACTATCTGACCTGTGGCATCCACTATGGCAAGCATTGCAGGCTCACAGCCATCCCTTTCAATAAAGATATGATCACTGGCCGGGTTGGGAAACACCTTTGCGGTGGCCGGGGTGTTCTCATGAATGGCGCTGGCTCCGACCGATATAGATTGTATCACATCCTCGGCAGCATGATAAAGGAAATTGCCTCCCTGAGAAGCGGTAATTTCTGTGGTGCCGGAACCCGCAAAAGTCATTATGTTTCCGCTGATGGTCACCACCTCCGTGTTGGAACTGGTATAGCTAACCGTCAGATTTGAGCTGGCAGCTGCCGTGAGGGCAAAGGGTTCATCGCCCACTTTTTTGCCGGAAGGAAGCGGATCAAAGGTAAGACTTTGTGGCATCCTGAAGCTCATATCATCCGGCAGCCAGTCAATGCCAAAGGACGGATTGGTTGCCCTGGATAAAATATTTCCAAGGGTGTAAGCAGCCGCCTCTTCATCGGTCAGCTGAATACCCGGATAATTTATGTTGGTTGACCGTTGATCGGGTTTATAGCCCGGACCATAGCATTTGTATTCAGCAAACAGGGGATTAAGTCCGGAAGACATTTGTGTCCAGCCGGCAGCAGCGATCGTTGCAGGTTCATAACAATGCATGTACACAACCTTCGGATTGGCCTGCCAGGGGCGGCCCAGATACACCGATGAAACGGGACTGCCATCGAAACCGATCGCTGCGGTCATCAGTTTGCAATCCCTGAAAACATAACCGAATGTTGAATTCACATCGGTGCTGGCAGCCGTATAAACGCCGCCGTTCCTGTTGACCAGAAGCTCGCAGCTGTCGAAAACAACGGTTGATTTGCCAAAGATAAAATCAACCGAACCTTCGATATAACAATCTCTCATATACACCCTGCCAAGTCCGTAGGTATAATATGTATCCTGGTAACCCAGCAGCCTGCAGTTATAATAAGCCTGCCGGTCACCGTTGGCACGCAGGGCAACAGCCTGCTGGTTGGCAAAAGAACCGTCATTTTTCACCGTATTCTGAAAAGTAATTTTAATGGCGGTGAAATCACTGGCATCAATACCCACACTGTAGGAGCCTGAAGTTCCTAACGTACCGCCTGATCCGTTCGGTTTCCCCGAATAGTCATCATAGGTAAGGATCACGCTGTCGGGATGGTCTGCCCTTAAAACCACATTGGACTTGTTCCTGCCCAGCAGCAGCTTTTCCTTGTAAACACCGGGCTTAACATAGATGGTCCATTTCCCGGTATAGAAATCAGGCACCGCATCAAATGCAGCCTGAACCGTGGTGTAATCACCACTGCCATCCTTTGCCACAACCTTTGTAACATCGGGTGTCGGATTCTGCGTTGTGAAAGACAGTTCCTCTCCGTACCCGGTTCCGGCCGAGTTGGTGGCAAAGGCCCTGACATAATATTTGGTGCCCTTAACCAGAGGGTACAATGTGCTTTTAAAAGAACCCAAACCCTCTCCGTTCACAACAAAATGATCGTCAAGGGTAGGAGCAACGGCGGTATCCCAGCAAACTCCCCGTGCTGTCACCGTATCCCCTCCCCACTGGGTCACTTCACCCCCGCTTTCAGCCGTGGTTACCATAACAGATGTGACAGGGGCCGTAGTTACAACCGGAACCAGAACTGAGTCAAGGGTTGTAAAAACACGTTCCTCCCCGTAAGCGGTATCGGCTATGTTGATGGCATAAGCACGCAGGTAATAGGTTTCGCCGGGAATCAAGCCGGTAACATGACTCACAAAAGCACCCGAACCAGTGCCGTCAATTGTCCTGGAATGATTCACGGTTGGATTTGCTGCTGTATCCCAGGCCACTCCCCGTTCTGTTACCAGGGCGCCTCCGTCGGAAGGTATATTCCCGCCACAGGTCATAAAAGTGGTCGATAAATAAGAAAGCTCAGCCGTTGTTACGGTTGGCGGGTCAGCCGTCACACCAATGGTTGATCCGTATATCTTCAGGTCATTTATGGCAACCAGTTTGGCCCAGCCTGCTGCTGCGGTACTGTGAGGATAAAGGCGAAGATAAAAGGTCTGACCTGTATAGATGTTGGTGTCCAATGGAATTGACCAATGATCCATGGCATTGCCCGGAAGCTGGGTATCCGTCTTCAGCAGTGTTGTTTCCGAAAAATCAGCATGGATGGAATAATAAACCGCAGCCTTCAGGTTGGAGGAAAACCATCCCCCTATGTTCATCGTCACGGAATCGATGTGAAAAGTACCCCCTGTCTTGGGACATACAGCAGTGCCAAAATAAAGGTAATGCACCGTATCGGCCTCGGCAGCCCAGGTTGAACAGGAAGGGAAAACAGCGGCCGCGGTTACTGTTGCGCCTGTTCCGTTTAACTGAAGATCAGTGGTGGCATCATATAATTTCATCGAATCGCTGTATGCAGGTTTGTCGGCCAGCAATGCACCCTCAATAACAGGGTCTTCAGCACCGTTACCGAACCAGGTAACCGATGCCGGTGTGCGCAGGCTCTCGGTCTGACCCCATATCTGAACATCCTTCAGGCACATGTATTTGCCGGTGGACACGCTGGAGTTTTCGTGCCAGGGATAAAACCTGAGAAAAAAAGTCTCGCCGGGCTCCACAACGACCTCCAGATCAGTCGCTGACAATAATATCAAGGAACCTGATGGCAGATAATTGTTCGAACCGGCATCAGTATGCCTTACCGCAGTGTACGTGGTAAAAGCCGGATCCCTGGAATAATAAACGTTGGCCTCCATGGTCGAGGTTGACATAGCACCTATCTTAAAGGATAATGAATCAATGGTAAGCCGGTTTGATTCCTTGGGTGAAACGGTAAATTGCACGTAAACAGTATCCAGCTGATAGGTTAAGTTTGCAGGCCAGGTATTGCCGGTATTGGCCATGCGGATGCGCTGGCTGGTTTCCGGTCCGGTATACTGATTGATTTCAGTGTTGAAAAAGATTTCATCCGGGGCAGTGACCTGTCCTTCCGTGGCGGCGTCGAGTCCGGTTCCTCCGGCTGACGGATCAGTCAATGGCCAATGGACAGATGCAGGAGTCAGAAGACCGGATTGGCTGAATGTACTGTGGCCTGTTAACAGGAATAAAACGACAAAACAGGGCAAATAAAGAATCCTTTTCATATTGCAGGTATATTAATAAATCTCACTTTTTGCTTATTGATCCCAAAATAAATCTTGGCCACAGTACCCGGTATAACTTTCAATTCTGTTTAAAAATTACAAACTTAACATTGTTTCTTGAATGTATGCTCATACCGGTACCGATTTTATCGGGTTGCTGTATGCCTGGGATGGAAATATATATTATACCAGGTGGATACATGTAGATCAGACGTGATTAAGGTATACAATTGTTATATTTTAAATAGCTTTGTGCCTGTAAAACAATTGACCAATGCAGGTTGTGAAAAGTATCCTATACGGACTGTGCGGGTTCCTGGTCCTGCAGCCCGCATGTCTTGATGCCCAGGAAGGGCTGATCATCCAGGAAGAAAGCCCCGGGGTCTGCACCATGGACGGGACTGTTGATTCGGCTGCAACGGCCGGGGGATATACAGGCATAGGCTATGCCAATATAGACAATGGCATAGGCGTGGGTATGAGCTGGAGTTTTTCGGTTCCCTTCGAAGGGATGTACAGGGTGACCTGGCGCTATGCCCTGGGAGGCAGTGATACGACCAGCCGGGATGCCCGGCTGCTGTTGAATAACAGCTTTAGCGGTGATACGGTAAGATTTCCCCATACCGGTGGTAACTACTGGAACATTTACCAGTCAACCGATACCATACCACTGTATTTGCAGCCTGGGCAGAACAAGATTCACCTGTTCTCCATTACGGTCAAGGGTTTGCCCAATATCGACTATTTTCATATCGTGGGAGGTGATATTGAACCGGCCCCGTGCATACCTTCTTTCATTTTCAGCCTTGCTGCCTGTGACACAAACTACGGAACCCTAAATTATACTCCGGTTAAAGAATTCTATGACGAAGGAGAAGCCATAACCTTAACTGCATCAGCCAAAACCGGATACTTTTTCCACAGTTGGTCGGGAGAGAAGTCAGACACCGTTAATCCTTTTACTTTTAACATTACAGGAAACACCTCAATAACAGCGCTGTTTTATCCCCAAGGCACTGGTCAGGCTATAAATGCAGAAGGCTATGCGACCGTTCAGCATGACAACGGAACGCCTTATATCCTCACAGGCGGAGACGCCGGAGAGACTGTTGACGCCAACACCATTAATGACCTGATGAAATACCTGGGAGATGAAAAACCTTATACCGTGAGGCTCTCCAAATTCATAACGAGCACCAGTCCGGTTGAGATCAGAATCACATCGGACAAAACCTTTACCGGGACCAACGATACAGCCCATATCGAGGGGATCAAAATATCACTCGAAGGGGCCCGAAATGTGATCATCAGAAACATTACCTTTTCCAAGGTGCCGGGCGATGACCTGCTCGAACTCAACTCAGCATCAAAAAACATCTGGATTGATCATTGCGAGTTTTACACCGACCGTGAGCACGATGACAATGAAGATTATTATGACGGCATGCTCGATATTAAAAACGCATCCTCCTTCATTACGGTTTCATGGTGTCATTTCCATGACCACAATAAGGGAATCCTTATTAGTTCAGGAGATGACAGCTACCAGGACAGCGTGCAACGGATCACTTTTCATCATAATTATTTTTTCAACTGCAACGCAAGGCTTCCGAGTATTCGCTTTGGCAAAGCCCATATCTATAACAATTACTTTCACCAATGCAATACCGCCGTGAATACCCGCATGAATGCCTGTGTTAAGGTTGAGTCCAATTATTTCAACAACGCGGGTACCGGCATCGGCATGCTTTACAGCCCGGTTCCCGGTGGTGTGGATTTGGGTGAGAATATCTATGTCAATACATCTTATTCGACTTCACCGGCATGCGTGCTTAGTCCGCCCTATGAATATGCATCGACCATTGATAATACAGAAGCCCTGCCCGAACTGATCACGAATAACATCAGGCGCTGTGCCGGTTCATCAACATTTCTGCCGGATAATTACGGGCATACTTCCCCTTTCCTGAGTTATCCAAATCCGGCCGATAACCGGCTTACCCTTTCCCTGTATCTGCAGGAAAGTCCGGTGGCCATCATTACCATAACCGACCTGGCAGGCCACGTACTGCTGAATACCGGTTCTCTGACCTGTGCCATCGGTAAAAATGAAATCCCGTTGGATATATCCTTTTTAAACGCCGGAGTTTATATTCTTTTGCTGAAAACGGGGAGAACCATATTCACAGAAAAGTTGATCATTCAATAAGGTTACGGGTAACGGGTTACTGGTTGCTGGTTACCGGATACACCTACCAGAAGATCTGTATCATTTTTCCACATTTCCACCTTTCCACTGTTCCACCTTCCCCGACAATCTTCAAATCTTCAAACCTTCAAATCAATGAATACAGATCTTTCTGCTATATTTGTCGATTCAACTAAAATTCTAAAGTACTGATGATATGAAAAAAGAAATCGTAAACAGAGCGGCCGACAATATTCGCATCCTGGCTGCCGCCATGGTTGAAAAGGCCAAATCGGGACACCCCGGAGGCGCCATGGGTGGTGCAGATTTTATCAATATACTGTACAGTGAATTCCTGAACTGGGATCCGGCTGATATGGGCTGGCGCAACCGCGACAGGTTTTTCCTCGACCCGGGTCATATGTCGCCCATGCTCTATGCCATACTCACTCTTACGGGCAATTTCACCCTCGATGATCTGAAAAGCTTCCGCCAGTGGGGCAGTCCTACCCCCGGCCATCCCGAGCTGGATGTAAAAAAAGGTATTGAGAATACTTCAGGCCCCCTTGGCCAGGGTCATACCATGGCCGTTGGCGCAGCCATAGCCGAGCGTTTTCTTTGCGCCCGCTTTGGCGGGTGGATGTCGCACAAAACCTATGCTTTTATTTCCGACGGCGGCGTACAGGAGGAAATATCGCAGGCAGCGGGGCGACTGGCCGGTTTCCTTGGCTTGCATAACCTGATCATGTTCTATGATTCCAATGATATCCAGCTGTCAACCGAAACCAGTGCCGTGACGGCTGAAAATACCGCCATGAAATATGAGTCCTGGGGGTGGAATGTGATGACCATCAACGGGAATGACCCGGATGAGATCAGGGCTTCACTGATTAAAGCCAACGAGGAAAAGTCGAAACCTACCCTGATCATCGGTAAGACCATTATGGGAAAAGGGGCCCTCGATGCCAACGGGAAAAGCTTTGAAAGGAAGACGTCCACCCACGGCATGCCCCTTGGCGAAGCCGGTGCCTCCTTTGAAAAGACCATTGAGAACCTGGGCGGGGATCCCGCAAATTCTTTTGTGATCTTTCCCGAAGTGGCCGAATATTACCAGGAAGTGCTGAAGAAAAAAGCCGCAGCGGCCAATGCCAAAAAAGAGGAAGAAAAGCGCTGGGCCGCTGCCAATCCCCAGCTGGCTGCAAAACTCGATCAGTTCTTTTCAGGCAGGGTGCCTGCCATTGATTATGCGCAGATCGCACAGAAAGAGGATATCGCCACGCGTGCAGCCTCAGCCAGCGTGCTGGCTTACCTGGCCAAAAACATCGAAAATATGATCGTTGCCTCCGCTGACCTTTCCAACAGCGACAAGACCGACGGCTTTCTGAAAAACACAAAAGCTTTCACGCGTGGCGACTTTAGCGGGGCCTTCCTGCAAGCCGGCGTTGCCGAGCTGACCATGGGTGCCGTAGCCAACGGCATAGCCCTGCATGGCGGAGTTGTCGTTGCCTGCGGTACTTTCTTCGTATTCTCCGACTATATGAAACCTGCCGTGAGGCTTGCCGCCCTGATGGGCCTGCCGGTGAAATATATCTGGACACATGATGCCTTCAGGGTCGGTGAAGACGGTCCCACCCACCAGCCTGTTGAGCAGGAAGCCCAGATCAGGCTGATGGAACACCTTAAAAACCATCATGGCGAAAACAGTGTGCTCGTGCTGAGGCCGGCTGATGTTCATGAAACCACCGTGGCCTGGAAAATGGCGCTTGAAAATACCAAAACACCGACAGCCCTGCTTTTATCGAGACAGAATATCACCACCCTGCCGGCAAAACCCGGGGCAACCCGCTTTGAAAGCGCATTTGAGGCAGCCAAAGGCGCTTATATTGTTGCTGACTGCGAAGGCAAACCCGATATCATTCTGGTGGCCAACGGCTCTGAAGTATCAACCTTGGTGGCAGGAGCTGCCAGGCTGAAAACGGAAAAGGGACTCAAGGTAAGAATTGTTTCGGCACCGTCGGAAGGGCTTTTCAGGAAGCAGGACAAAGCCTATCAGCAGCAGGTAATTCCTGATAACACCCCTGTTTTTGGATTGACTGCCGGCATCCCGGTGACATTGCGGGGTCTTACCGGAACCCGCGGAAAAGTATTCGGGCTCGATCATTTCGGGTATTCAGCACCCTACAAGGTGTTGGATGAGAAATTCGGATTCACGGCTGATAACGTGTTTAAACAGGTGCTGGAGTACCTGGAGGAGTACCGTTGACATTTGGTTTTCACGATGCAAAACGCAGGGTTGTTGATAATCCTGCGTTTTTTTTTGTGTAACCGCTGCGTTGATTCAGTAACTTTCGCATTGTGTTGATCTTTATTATCATAAAATCGTGTTTTCAACCGTTATAAATTAAAAACCCATGGGAACTGTTTACCGGAAAAAGATCGTACCGGCAATGTGCCTGATCGTCTCATTCTTCTTTTCCTCAGCATATGGACAGACGGCAAAGCCAACATATGTGCCTCCCGAAACGCGCATTCTATTTATCTTTGATGCTTCACAAAGCATGGCCGGAAAGTGGGAAAAGGAAACCAAGATATCCATCGCCCAGAAAGTATTGATCCATATTATCGACAGCCTCGAAAGTCTTGACAATGTGCAGATGGCATTGCGGATTTATGGCCATCAGAGCCCTGTGCCACCGCAGGACTGCGGCGATACCAGGCTTGAAGTCCCCTTTGCAAAAGGAAATGCGCCCAAGATCCGGCAGGAGCTCAGGTATGTTACCCCGCGGGGTACCACCCCCATTGCCTATTCCCTTGAAAAAGGGGCAGGTGATTTCCCGGCGGAATGTGACAACTGCAGGAATATCATAATCCTGATAACGGATGGCATCGAGGCCTGCGACGGCGATGCCTGTGCCGTTTCCTATGAACTGCAGCGAAAGGGTATTGTGCTGAAGCCTTTCGTAATAGGCATAGGTATTGATGAAGGATTCAGGCAGACTTTCGATTGCATCGGCCATTATTACAATGCAACCCACGAGGAAAAGTTTGCTGAGATCATGGAAGTTGTCATTTCGCAGGCATTGAATGCCACTACAGCCCAGGTAAACCTGCTTGACATTAACGGGAATCCTACCGAAACCAACGTCAACATGACGTTTTATGACCAGTTTTCAGGCAAGGTCATCTACAACTACATCCATACCATGAATCACAGGGGCCTGCCCGATACCCTTATACTGGACCACCTTATAACTTACAGGATCAGGGTGAATACGCTTCCTCCGGTTTTCGTGGAAAATGTGAAGCTGACACCGGGAAAACATACGGTGATTGCTGCCGATGTGCCACAGGGCAACCTGGTTGTAAAGGTGGCCGACCAGATCCAGTACAAGGGGATTGAATATATTGTCAGGAAAGCAGGTGATATGAAGACGCTCAACATGCAGAAGATGTATGAGGAAGAAAAATACCTGGTGGGTAAGTATGATATCGAGATCCCCGTTTTGCCCCGCATCAACCTGTATAATGTCGACATCAGGCAAAGCCATACCACCACCCTCGAAATTCCGAGACCCGGCCTGGTAACTTTCCTGAAATCATCCACCGGTTACGGAAGTCTTTACCTGCGCAAAAGCAATAAGGACGAGGAATGGATTTATAATCTCGACAACCAGGTGAAGAATGAGACCATCCTCCTGCAGCCCGGCACATACAGGGTCGTCTACAGGGCTCAAAATGCAAAGCAGACCCTGTATACGGTGAACAAGACCTTTGATGTCAGGGAAGGATCTTCGGTGCCAATGCAATTGTATTAAGAAGTGACAAGTGACGAGTGACGAGTGACAAGTGACAAGGGACGAGGGAAAAATTGTGTGGGTGTTTTGAAACGAGTATGGTTTTTAAAGAATACGGCGCAATGGTCCTAATGATGGAAGTCCCCCCTGGGGGATTTAGGTGTTTAGCCTTTTAGGTGTTTAGCCTTTTAGGTGTTTAGGTATTTAGGAATATATAATAATACGTTTCATTGATTTTTTTTAATTCCTAAACAGCTAAACCGCTAAAAACCTAAACCGCTAAAAGCTATTCCCAACACTTTTCGTTTTTCACTTTTCACTGGTTATCTTTTCTTCTAATTCCTCACCACCAACGCTTTGAGCAGGTCCCACATCATAAAAGGATTCTCCTTTAAGCGACGGGTGCAATAGTTATACCAGTCTACACCATAGGGCACATACACCCGCATGGTATATCCCTTTTTCACAATGGAGTCCCTGAGCCTGGGGGTTACGCCGTACAACATCTGGAATTCGAATTTGTCCGCCGGCACCCGGTATTTTTCGATCAGGAGATAGGCACCTTCCACCAGTTTTTTATCATGTGTGGCTATGGCTGTGAAGATATTATGCCGGAACATGAATTCCACATCTTCCAGGTAACGATCACGGATCTCCTGTTTGTCTTTGTATGCAATCTCTTTCGGTTCAACATAAATCCCCTTGCATATGCGGATGCTGCCCAGGTCCTTTTGGGGATGTTGTTCAACCAGCGCTTTGATATCACTCAATGTACGACGCATATAAGCCTGGAAGACAAACCCGACATGGCTGGGAAATTCTCTGTATAAGCGGTTGAAAATTTCAATTTCTGCATCCGTGCATTGTGAATCTTCCATGTCGATCTGCACGAAATAATTGCATGAAACCGCTTCCAGGATGATCTCCCGGATATTGTTATAGCATAGCTCCCTGTCAAGTTGCAACCCAAACATCGTGGGCTTAACGGAAAATGTAACATCCAGTTTTCTGTAAGCGGCTTCCAGGATTGTTTTGATATATTCAGCCTTGTAATAATCGATTTTTTCGCTCCGGGTCTGAAATTCGCCCAACAAGTCAATACTTGCCTTAATGCCCTGCCGGTTCAGATCACCGGTCACCCTGAACACATCTTCACGGGTTTTTCCGGCAATGTAACGTTTTGAAAAGATCCAAACGAGGCTCTCCGGCATATATTGTAGGATCCCTACAATCAACCTGTTAAACATGAAATCCTTGATATTGTATTAATAAAAGAAATAACGGCGAAAATTACCTGCATTTAGCTCCCGAAAAAAGGATAATTATCATAAAACTGGCTTCATGAAACCATTGCTGCCGTTGAGATATATGATTTTTGTCAGGTTTCCCCAACCGGAAGGAGAATACAGCATGAGAAACAGAAAGAGAATGAGAAGAATGAGAATGATGAAAACAAGTGCTGAACCTAGTAAATGACGACTTTGGCTTTGTAAATTAATGAATTACCCGAAAGGAGGATCTGGTACATGCCTTGCGGATAGCCGGTAAGGTCGACCGGTTGAAGCAGGGTTTGCTGTGCTTCAATCTTCCGGTTGAACACGGTCTGACCGCTCATGTTGATGACGGACATGACCAGGTCTTGCGGTTCTTCCATGCTGATATCAAGGTAGAACCGACCGCTGCCCGGATTGGGATATACCTTAACCGTAAGGCCGGAGGATAAGTAATCCCCTATCGAATTCTCGGGATTGACATAAACCACTTTCCTGGTCTGGCAATTATTTTGTCCGGTTACGGTTACCGAATAAGTGCCGTTGGCTGTAACATTATAGGTCTGTGCGGTTGAACCGTTATTCCACAGGTATGATTTATGGCCGCTGCCGGCATCCAGCAAACGGGGCAGCGTGGTCATCAGCACGCCATTGACGTCGCCAAAGTTTACAACCGGACTGGGCAGCACCGTCGGTTGAACGGTAAGCTCATCGTTCTCAGGCCTCATGTCTGCAGCCAGCAGGGTATAGAAATGAACGGCCGGAGCCGATCCTTCCGCTATGGTAAAGGATTTCTTCAGCGTCACCGTACGGGTGGTGCTGAACGCGAACACCCTGTCAAGCACAACTGTATCAACCCGCATCTGCGATCCGTTGACATCATAACCCAGGTAGATGTTTTCACCCACGCCGATACTGGTAGTACCGTGATTTCTAATGGTGACCTGAATATTTTCCTGCGGGCCTGAACATACCTGGCTGCCCAATGTGGATGCGGTCACCCCAAGGTCATCGATCACCAGGAAAAGGATCACGGTGTCCCCGCCAAAACAGGCAGTCCTGGTATCCGTTACCTTCACGCCATAGGTACCGCTGTTGGTGGCGATGTATTCATGTTCCGTTGCATTGTCCTGCCACAGATAGCTGTAATAAGGCTGGTATCCGGCATCGATGGTAAATTCGGTGGCCCTTTCGGTATAGGATTTTCCGAGGCCGAAATCAATAACGGGCTTGGCGTAACGGTATACAGTATCTGTTAGGGTATCGTTGGCCACCCTGATGTCGGTGGCCGTTTTTGTGATGAGCGTAAAGATATAATCATCCGGATTGTTCAGATTGACTTTGCCGTTAAAGGTATGACTTACTCCTGCATCCGGAATAAGCTGGCTGGCAAGGACAAATGTACTATTGGTATAACTTCCGTTGTTCATTTTGTAACTGACACTGATAGTTTCCCCTGCAGGTACTGTATCTGTTCCGGTATTTACGACCCTCATCTGCACATCTTCGGAGGGACTGAAGGTACAGGCTGAAACGGGACTGACAAGCTGAGGGCTGATGTCCCTAATCTTCAGCCGTATATAAACCGTATCAAAGTCGGAACAATTGTTGTTGTCCAGCACCCAGACCCAGTAGTTGCCCGATTCGGTCACCGTACGTGTCTGCCCGGTGGTCGTATTATCCCACAGGTAATCGATATAGCCTGAACCGGCATCAAGGGTATGGGACAAGGCCTGTATGGTCCTGTCAGGACCCAGGTCAGCCGTGGGATTGCCGAATATTGTAACGCTGCGGATGATGGTGTCATTATAATAAACCGTATCCCCGGAGTAATCCGCATAGAGCTTAAACGGATAAGTACCCTTGGCAGTGAGGTTCACCCCTCCCTTATCAAAGGTATATTCCAATGTGTTTTTCGAATACAGCGCATGGGCCAGTGTCAGCGTGTCAATAACCGTTGTGGTATGATTGAATACAAAAGCGGCTTTGATTTTCTCACCGGCCGGTATGCTGTCGGTTCCATAGTTTCTGATCCTCAACGTCACATATTCGTTGGTAGAAAGTTTGCAATCGTGCACAGGATAGATCATGCTGTCAACACCAACGTCATAGAAAAGCAGTTCCACATAGGTGGTGTCTTTCGCCGAGCATCCGTTTCCGCGTGTTGCCGTGACCGTAACACTGTGCAAACCGCCCTTGTCGACATCGTATGTGCTGGTGGTTTTGCCGTCGTGCCAAAGGTAATCATACCGTGCATCATAGTAGGGCCTTAGCGTCACGGTGTCGGGTTCCCTGGTCTGGATGGTATCGGGCAGTCCGATGGCCGGGTTAGGGAGCACGGAGAAGACCATGGTGAACGTATCATTCACCGTTCCGTAATAATACGGATCGTCCTCACTCAGCGTGTAGGCCTTCAAGGTATAGGTGGCCGGGGTTAAAACACTTACTTTTTCTGCAAAGGTGTGCTGCAGGGTCTGGCCCGGCAGCAAGTTCTGCGTCAGCTGAAACGTGTCGAGGGCCAGCGGGATTTCGTCGAGGCTGAAGCCGACAATGACGGTATCGTTGACCTTCAGGGAATTGATCCCGAAATTCTTCACGGTAACCGTAACCTGATCGGGATTCAAACCCTCACACCGTGTAGCAAACCCGGCGATTGCCGAAATCCCTATGTCGGAAGGAGCGGGACATATCCTGAAATCATCGAAGGCAAATCCCCTGTTGCTCGTGTCCGCGTCTGACTGCCAGAGTACACGGAATTTTACCCTTGACTGTGAAAGCAATGACTCCGGCAACAGTGTTCTGGCGGTTTCCCATCCACCGCTGTATCCCGACCACCCGATATTCTTCAGGGCGGTAACGTAATTCTCATACCAGTTCCAGGGATATCCCATGGTATTCTTGCTAAGAAGCGTCCAGGTAGCTCCATCATTAACGGTATATTGAATATTCGCGCCGTCATTACCCGCTTCTGACAATATCCAGTATTTATTTTCAAGGACCAGCCTGTCGGGCCCTATAAGGTTATAGCAGGAACTGATGATAAATGAGCTATCGTTGCTCACATAATTTCCGTAAGGTGAAACGATCCAGGCTTTTGGGCTGCCCGGAACCTGACCTATACTCGATTCGGGGATCTCGCACGACCATGTATTGGCAACACCGCCTGAAATCCAGTATCCGTTGCCGGTCTCAAAATCAACCAGCCGTGGCGGATCAATGTTTTCCTGAATATTCACCGTCAGGTGAACGGTATCATTGGTCCGGTCCTGATCCCCAGTTGCATCGGTGCTGACCAGAAAATCATAAGCTCCGGGAACCGGGAAAGCTGCAGGCCGGGTAAAGGTAAAGAGGATGGAATCATCAACCGGGATTGGCGAGACGATGGTATCATATATTTTGGGTCCTGCAGTCCCGTTCAATGAAAAAAAAATGCGTGTATTGGCCGGGGAAGGTATGGCAGCGTAGTTTCGCACCACCACCTGCACCTCATCGTTGCCGGTATCGATGCAATCATCACAGGGCAGGATCACACGGGTAATGCCCAGGTCATTGGTAAGGTACTCCCCCGTAACGGCGAAATTATCGATGTTCCATCCTGCATAGGAATTGTTGTTGTCAGAATAATTCATGGCTAACCGGAACCTGACATTGGCCTGTCGTTTGGCCAGGCTGTTTATTTCATTATAGAGATAAAGGTTGTTCCACAAATATTCCGGTAACTGTCCGCTTACCTGTGAAAACCAGACCTGTGTCCATGAAGATCCCCCGTCAGTGCTGATGTCGATAGTTGCATTGTCCTGGGGTTCAATATAATTCCATTTCTGCAGTGAAAGCTTGATTTTGTCAAAATATTTCAGGTTCATAACAGGCGTAGTGGCAAAATAAGCGCTGGCGGAATCAATGTTAAGCGGATAGGCGCCATCGTTCGGATCAGTACCCAGATCAGTACCCAGAACCTTATCTCCTGAATAAGCGTAATCGGGATCATAGCTTTTGATCACGAATTTGCCTTTGGGGACATCACGTTCGAAATCATTCTCGAGTGTCCATCCCTTATTGTTTTCAAAATTATCAAAGAACACAGACTGTTCAATGGTATTGGTACCTGCAGGTGAGACTGAAGAAGCAGGATATGCATTCCCGCTGATATGAACACTGTTGGCGTCCAGTATAAAATCAAGGGAAGACTTTGGTGCAGCGCCTGGCTTGATGTCGGCAACCAACCAAAGACAGTGTTTTCCGGTTCTCAGCGTGGTGGCCAGGTTTGAGAATCTGATGACGCCGTTCGAAATACTCTGGGAAGTGCCGATCCTGGTTGAAACTCCCTTGTTCTTGTTTTTAAATATTTCATCGGTAGTATGAAACAATTCAAAACCATTGCTTTCAAAAACACCGTTGTCACTGCTGAGCGACCGTAACCTAAGGGAATCGAGGATCAGGGTACCGTTGTTTCCAACCACTTCAATGTCCACCCTGAACAAGGGAAGGTCAACGACACCTGAAGGCACAACCTGATGTGCAACATGCAATGCGTTTACAGTGTACACATACCGGTTAATGATGTCCTTTTCCTCGATCCTGACGTCATCTATACAAACACCATGGCCGCCAACCACAGTGCCGATAAAGGCAATGTAAAATTCGCCGGACAGGTATTTGGATCCATAATCATCAATATTGAATACGCGTTGCGGAAACCATTGTGTCCCCGGCGTTGACGGTGTAATATAGGTGGTAATGGTATCCCAGGTTCCGGTTGTGCCAGCCCTGAACAATAAGGTAAGATTGTCGGTGCCATCGGCCGACTGAGCCTGGGCATGATAAAATGTCAGTTGGGGCTTAACTGCAGTACTGAGGTTTATGGGCGGAGAAACCAGCGCGGCCTTATATGCTTCAAATCCGTTCCAGTAGAGGTAGGCATTGTAGCTTCCCTCCCTGGCACCCGTGGGAAGACTGCTGTGCCCGCCGCTTTGGTATTCCCATTTAAGCTGCGGAAGATAGGGAACAGAGGGCTCGCTGATCCATTGACGCGGCAGGCTTTCAAAACCATCCTTGATATAATAAATTGTTGTATCCTGAGCATAGGATGTCCTGACCAATAAAAATAAAAATCCCAGTAAAATGAGGCGTTTCATAAACGGTTACTTTTCTTTGAAAACGAACTTTATAGCTTTTTTTACGTATAGTATGTTAATAAAGTTATAGATTATTTCCTCATAATTAAGGGATAATGGCTAATTTTAAAAATCAGGTTTGGCATGGAAATAATCGTTGCTTAATCAAGCCCTATGAAGAAAAAAGCACTGCTCATAACAGGGATTTTCTTGTCATTAATCGTTAAGGCCCAGATTGATAATGAGTTCTGGTTTGCCGCACCGGATGTATCCTCAGTACATGACTGTAATCCTTCCCCTCCCTATGGTGAAGGAAGGCCTATCAATCTTTATGTTACTGCAGAACAGGCAACCAATGTGCGAATTGAGATGCCCGCCAACCCGTCGTTTACACCCATTGATTTTTCATTAGTTGCAGGTGAGCACCGCATGGTGGCCTTATCTCCCCCGTATTCCCCAGGCGTTTTTGAAAATTATTCCCAGCCCTGGCCTTTACCTGTTGGACAATTCATACAAACCAAGGGCATCAGGATAACCGCTGACCAGGGAAACATTACTGCGTATTACGAACTCAATAACAGGTGCAACCGTGATATTTTTGCACTCAAGGGAAAGAATGCGCTGGGCACCAACTTCTTTGTATCCACGCAGAATTCCCTTCCCAACGGAACATACGGCAATACTGCCTACAGCGGATTCACCATTGTTGCCACCGAAGACAATACGAACGTAACCATTTACCGCAACGGCGTTTGGCAGAATTTTCCGTCTGCACCTCCTGAAACAATTACGCTGACGCTGAACCGCGGCGAAACCTTTGCCTTTGTCGCCAGCAGTACTGCGCCCGCCAATCATATAAACGGGGTACGTGTTACATCAAATAAAAACATTGCGATTACCTGGTATGATGACTCCATCAGAAAAAGAAACAATGCATCGAACTACAGCTATGATATTTGTGGTGACCAGCTGATTCCCACCAGTCTAATCGGGATGAATTACATCGTAATGAAAGGCAATATTTACGTAGGGGACGATGGAGGTGAAAAGTTCTTTGTTTCTGCAATTTATGACAACACCCAGGTAAATGTTAACGGAGTGAATGTTGCTACCCTTAATGCAGGCCAGATATATGCCCAGAATGTTACGGCCACCACAACCCGTATATCCTGCTCGAAGTCTGTATATGTGAACCACATCAGCGGAACAGGCGGAGGCGGGGAATTGGGAGGGGCCACACTGCCTACCATTGACGGATGTACAGGCTCCCATTCCGTGACCTTCACACGGAATAATTACAGCGGAGACCAGTTGCAGATTAACCTGATGCTCAGAAATGTTACCAATCCGGCCAGTCCGTTGAAGAATAAAAGTGTTGAAAACTGTTTCCTGCAAATCGGGGTCAATGTCTATGCCATTCCAAAGAATTTCTTTGATTTCATACCCGACAGCACCTGGGCTGTACTCAGATGGTCAGACCCTGCAGTGGCCAATTTTTTCACATCGCGCATCGGTGCCGGCACCACTGCCACCATTTATAACCATGTTTCCCTGTTTCACCTTGGCATCCAGAATGGTGCCGCTTCCACAGGCGGAAAATACGGTTATTTCTCCGATTACAGTTCTTACAGGGGTAATGCCGGTATCGGCGGACCCAAGGCTCCGGCAAAGAAAACCTATTGCAGCCTCGATCCGATCTTATTTGCCGTAGAAGGAGGTCTGGCCTATAAATGGGAAGCCGCTGATTTTCCTAACGATACAGTTTACCTCAGCAGCACCACAGCCAGTGAGGTTTACTTTTATCCCCCGGGGCCTACCACTCCCTCTCATCCCTACAAGTTTAAAGTCACCATTTCAAGAGACTGCTTCGGGGATACGGTTATTTATGTATCACCCAGGGTTTACCTGGCACCGGTGGCCAATTTCAGCATTTCCAATCCGGTGGCCTGTTCCCCTGCCAATCCCCTTTTTGTGAATCAAACCGATTTTGGATTGGCAGAGAGTATGTTATGGGACTTTAACTATGATAATAAAAATACCGATACCATCAACCAGGTATTGCTGCCCAATCCTTTTAACCATCTTTTTCCTGAGAACCTTACCGATACGCCCCAATATTATAAAGTAAAACTATATGCCTGGGCGCCTTTCGGCGAATGCCCCAGTGAACGGGAAAAAACCATTACCATACTGCCCAACGTCCTGGCCGGTTTCATCGCCGACACCAACATGGGATGCAATCCCCTGACCATCCAGTTTCACGATACATCGGTCGGCTACCTCGACCCGCTGAATTCTTACTGGGATTTCGATACCTACCTTCAAACCTATATGCCCAATCCGATCCATACTTTTATCAACGGCAGGGAAACCGATTATACCCACAATGTCAGGCTTGTCGCTTATTCCATTTCAGGCTGCACCGATACGGCTTATTACCCGGTAACGGTGCATCCTTTCATCAAGGCTAATTTCGGCGTTGACAACCTGATCGGTTGTTCTCCTTTCGTTTCCCAGGTAAATCCCAGCGGATCGGTGGGCGTAAGCTCTTACCACTGGTCGGTTTATGATGAAAACCGTTCTTACTACGACAGTGCATTTGTTAAAAATAACAAGCTCATCTTTCCTTTTAACCATAACGACGCCTCACAGCCCAATCCCGATACCCTGTATATCAATTTGATAGGATACAATGCCTATAATTGCCCTGATACTGCAATACCCAAACGAATGGTCATTTACCCGGAAGTGCACGCCGGTTTCCTGAAATCGGAAACCTCCGTCTGCGACTCGGTGGATGTTGATTTCGTCAATAACTCCATCGGGTACCGCCTGGTGCATGACTGGGACCTGGGCGACGGGGCTTCCTTCATTGATACGCTGGGAGGCGGGTTCACCCACCGGTACTTTAACCGGTCGCTTGTTGATCAGAACTACACCATAACCCTGGTAACCACATCAGACTATTTCTGTACCGATACCTTCACCGACATGATCACCGTGCATCCTTTCGTGAGGGCAAATTTATCCATTGATTTTCTGAATAATTGCTCACCCGTGGCGGTTAATCTTTCGAATATCTCGCTCGGAGGCAGCCGGTTTGACTGGGACTTTGGTGACGGTTCCGCTGACACTACCTATGTCACCGGTGTGTTTTCCCATATTTTTGAAAACAACACGGATAACGACACGACTTTCTACATTAATATGCGGGCCAGCAACGCTTTTGGCTGTGCTGACTCCATGCAGCGATCCATTTTCCTGTTCCCCCAGGTCGCAGCCAATTTCGATTTCGGCACTTCCAACGTAGGGTGCAATCCGTTGCCGGTTACCTTTATCAATGATTCCAAAGGCAAGAATGTGAATTACAACTGGGATTTCGGGGACAAGACCTCTTCGACCAGCCAGGATCCCCCGCCCAAATTGTACCAGAACAATACGGCCTTTGATACCATGTATTATGTGACCCTGACGTTAACCAACCCGGTGGGATGCGACAGCAGCATGACCAAACCGGTGCAGGTTTATTCCAATGTTGATGCTGAATTCTCGGTCAGCCGGCTTGATAGTTGTTCGCCGTTCAGGATCAGGGTTGACAATTTTTCATCCGGAGGAATCACTGACTTTTTCTGGAAATATTCCCCGGTTGATTCCATCATCCTGCACACTTTCACCGATCCTGATATTCCCGTTTACCTTAATACCAGCGGACTTCCTGTGGATTATGAGATCCTGTTAAGAGCGCTTAACAGCCACGGGTGCCAGGATGTGAAAAGAGACACTATTACCGTATTCCCCGAAGTATTTGCACAGTTCACACCCGACAAACTGGCCGGATGCGAACCTTTACTGGTCAATCTCACGAACAACACCAATATTAAAACGGGTACGACTTTCCTTTGGAATTTCGGTGACGGTAAGTATTCCAACAAAACAGATCCCGATGCCCATTTGTATTCCAATACCAATTCCACCAGCCTGTACCGCAATCTATACCTGTCGGCCAGGACCCAGTACGGGTGTTTTGACGATACCACCGTACAGGTGGAAATCTATCCTTACATCTATGCCAATTTCACAATCGACAGGCCGGCAATATGTTCCGACGAATCCTTTGAGATCAACCGCGTTAACACCAGGGGTGGGATAACCCACTATTATTGGGATTATGATAATGACGGATCGACCGACGAGGAAAAAACAGACGTGGACTTCTGGCATACGTATTCCAACACTGGTGCTTCCAGTTTCAACCGCCAGATCAACCTCACCGTTACCAATGCGCAAGGCTGTGATACGTCGTGGATTGAAAGCATTACGGTGCATCCCCAGGTGAGAGCGGCTTTCACGATCGATGACCAGGATTTCTGCTTCCCGCGGATAACCTTGTTTACGAATAATTCCCAGCCTGCTATTCCGCTGACCTACCAGTGGAGCTTTGGCGACGGGTCGGCATCCATGGAAAATAATCCGACCCATGCCTACAAGAATTACAGTCAAACCGCTGACCAGAGCTTCACGGTGAAACTGACGGCCACCTCTGAATATGGCTGCGACAGCTCGGTGACCCGGTCATTGACCGTGCATCCCAAGCCTGTTGCAGATTTCACCTATCCTTTAACAGCATCCTGTCCGCCCTTCACAGTCCCCTTTACCAACCTTTCCAGGGGAACCAATCTAACCTACAACTGGAATTTTGATAACGGAAATACAAGCCCGGACCTGCATCCCACGGAAACTTTTTATAATGACGGTTCATCGCTTGTTGAGAAACAGATACAGCTCATTGTGACCTCGGAATTCCTTTGCGGTGACACCATGCTCAGGCCCATACAGATCTATCCCAGGGTTACCGCCGATTTTGCAGCTTCCTTGTGGAGCGGCTGCAACCCGCTTGAGGTTAATTTTGACGGTTTAGCCACCAATGAAAATGAATATTACTGGTATGTCGACGGCAAAGTGTTCAGCAACTATGAAGACTCTTATTTCCGGTTTGTAAATGAAACCGGCACCGACAAGACTTTTGACGTTCGCTTCCTGGCGCAGTCGGGTTACGGCTGTTCAGACGATACGGTAAAGGTTGTCACGGTATTTCCAAAGCCTACCGGGGAATTCATGCCGGTTCCCATTGTGCAGGACTTTGACATTACGGATGACATTACATCGGTTACTTTCATGAACAACACCCTTAACCAGGGCGTATGGACCTATGCATGGAACTTCGGCGACGGCACTTCCTCCGGTGAGCCGGCCCCAACCTTTGTGAAAGACTATACCATCTGGGGCGATATACACAACAGCAACCAGATACCGGTTTCCATGATCGTGCTCAATGCCGCCAATCCTCAATGCAGCGATACGGTTGAGCGTTACATCGTGATCAATCCTCCCCTGCCCCAGGTAAACCTGGGTCCCGATGCTTCAGGATGCGTGCCGCTGACCGTCGAATTTCCGTCGACCACCAAATACATTTACAGTGACAGTTATCAATGGGATTTCGGCTTTGAAGGAATGACATCGACCGAAGGCCATCCGGCTTCCCTTGTTTACGATACGGCCGGGGTATACCTCGTCCGCCTTGCCGTTGCAGGTGACGGAGGGACCAACTGGGCTCACAAGCGTATTTTCGTATATCCTAAACCGGTGGTAAATTTCTATTTTGATCCTGATACCGTGCTGAAACAAAGTGAAAGCTTCAATGAACCTGCCGTGCCGGTCAAATTTTTCAACGCCACCGATATCCAGGAAGACGGCAAATACTGGTGGGATTTCGGCGATGGTGATGTTTCCACGGAGTTCAGGCCCATCCATATCTATGATGACAGCATCGGGCATTATTACATTACCCTGGTGGCCGAATCGGTGGAGGGCTGCCTGGATACCTTCATGAATCCCACCCCGTTGGTGCTGGAAGGTGCCAGGCTGCTGAAATTTCCCAATGCCATCATCATCAATCCCGATATGCCTGCCGATGAAAATTATGATCCCTACAGGCCCGACAGGAACATATTCAGACCCGATACCCGGGGTGTTCTCAAGTACAAGCTTGAAATCTACAACCGCTGGGGCGAACTGATATGGGTAACCCATGATGTCAAGAAAGGGTGGAACGGCTTTATCAACGGCAAGCCTGCGAAACAGGACGTGTATGTCTGGAAGGTCAATGCCACCTTCACCGACGGGAAACCCTATGTAGCTGCCGGAGATGTCACGCTACTCGTGCGTGAGCCGGGAGCGCCATAAATCCTGTGATATGCTGGCTTTTTATCAGCACAGACTAAACCCTTCAAAGGCTTCTTCTGTCAGGACAAGGAAAACATGTTCATAAATTAATCATCAGATATTGCTAATTTTACCGTTAAATCTGTACTTTTTATAAAATATTGATTAACCAATCAACCCGGGTTATCGTAATAAGATATGAAGGATAAATTGATAAAGATTCTGAATGGTCCGATTTTACATATCGATTGTTCTTTTTTGCATGCTGTGTTGGAGTAATGTCGTTGGCCAGGATCCGCAGTTTTCGCAGTTTTACTCCAATCCGCTCTACCTGGCCCCTTCTTTTGCAGGAGCCACCGGCGGCAGCAGGTTATGTGCCAATTTCCGCGATCAGTGGATCGCCCTTCCTGCAACTTTCATGACTTACAGTGTTTCCTATGACCACTATTTTGCCCCTTTTAACAGCGGCATCGGATTCCTGGCTTATCGTGACGTTGCCGGGGCCGGAGAACTCGGAACCTTCAGCCTTGGAGCCCAGTATTCCTATAACATTAAAATCACGCCAACAGTATTTATTCGTCCCGGCCTTCATTTTTCATACCGTGAGACCGGCCTGGCCTTCGACAAGCTGACTTTCATCGACGATATAATGAATTACGATGTGCCACCGCCGGTTCCTCCTTCACTCGACAGAGCCAGGGATGTTGACCTGGCCTTGTCAACCCTTTTTTACAGCCGGCTGGTGTGGGCAGGGGTGAATGTGGACCATTTGCTCAGGCCCAATGTTTCACTGTATGCCGATAAGGTTAAGGTGCCCATCAGGGTTTCCGTTTTCGGAGGCGTTGAACTGGTGAGAAAAGGCAGGTTGCTGAAACCGGTGGATGAAACCATGACCCTGGCTTTTTTGCTCAAAACCCAGGCCCAGTATACGCAACTCGACCTTGGCGTTTACTGGCACAAGAATCCGCTTGTATTAGGTTTATGGTACAGGGGATTGCCTCCCTTCAAGGATTCCGAGCGCGGAGATGCCTTCGTGATCCTGGTCGGTTATAAAACTCCGCATTTCAATATTGGCTATAGCTATGACCTGACCATTTCCAATCTCATCGCCCATGCCCTGGGTTCCCATGAGATCTCCGTCAGCTATAAATTCCTCATCCCCCGCCGGAAAAAGAAGGGACACGTGCCCTGCCCGGAGTTTTAAGGAGCGTAACCGGTAAGCGGAAAGCTGCAATTTAAATCATCAAGGCAAAATCAGCCTGGTCGCCTCCTTACAATGACTTTCTACGTATATATTTAATAATTAGTATTATAATTATATTAAGTGTTTTGCATAGAGTATCCATTAAATCCTCCCCCTGCCCCCTCCAAAGGGGGAGAATGCCCTTGCTTGTCTATAGGCAGAACATTATACTTAATGCAATTAGTTTTATGCATAAGTCTATTATTTACATCCAGGTATGAGCTCTGAGATGTCCCCCGCTGGCCTTGCTCTGCCGAAGCGGCTACGCGAAGGCGAAGCGGGGGAGCAAGGGGGTGGATTTATCGA
>CAYMJH010000020.1:0-28217 GCA_964390385.1 uncultured Bacteroidales bacterium
ATCGGCCTTTTTGCCAGCAGCATCACCACCAATCAGATCGTGGCATTCCTGCTGGCATTGCTGATCGGTATTTTCTTTCACCTGCTTTTCAGCCTGCTGGCCGGCAACTTCACGGGATTTTTAGGTAAAATATTCTATTATCTGAGCCTACACTCTCATTATGAGTCCATTACCCGCGGAGTGATTGATTCCAAGGACCTGATCTACTTCCTTTCGGTTATTTTCCTGGGGCTTTTCGGTGCCGAGACGGCCATTTCAAAGCGGAATATCAGTGATAATTAATCAAGATTGAGCAAGATGAAATCAAAAACTGCAGTACTCTATTTCGTGGCCTTGATCATCGGTGTGATTACCCTGGTGAATATACTGGCTGACCGTTTTTTTATACGGCTCGACCTTACAGAAGACAACCGGTATACCCTGAGCAGGGCTACCCGGGATTTGCTGAAGAACCTCGAAGAGCCAATCACCATCACGGCCTATTTTACGCGGAAGCTCGATCCTTCCTTTGATAACATCCGCAAGGAATTTGAGGATATGCTCACTGAATATCACTCCATTTCAAAGGGGATGGTGGTATATGAGATCAAGAATCCTCTGAAGGACGAGAAAATCGAGCAGGAAGCCCAACAGGCCGGCATCATGGAACTACAGGTACAGGTGAGGGAAGATGACCAGTTCAAGGCACAGCGTGCATACCTGGGAGCCTTGATACAGATGGGCGAAGAGTCAGAAGTGATCCCCGCTATTGGCCAGTCGCAGGGCATGGAATACAGCCTTTCGACCGCCATTAAGAAATTGGCTGTCAAGGATAAACCTGTCATCGGTATAATGCAGGGCCATGGTGAAGCTCCGCTTCAACAGCTGCAGCAGGCCATTGTTGCCATGGAGGTGCTCAACCGTGTGGAGCCTGTTTATCTGACCGATTCAACCCACGAGCTTATGAAATACGAGACAGTTGCCATTGTCGCTCCAAAGGACTCCTTTCCAAAAAGCCACCTCGAGCAGCTGAGCGAGTTTCTCGGAGAGGGCAGGGGGGTTTTTATCGCCCTGAACCGCGTGGGGGCAGACCAGAACACACAGTGGGGAACACCTGTCAATACCGGTCTGGAAGGCTGGCTCAGCCAGTTGGGTGTTGATGTCAGCAACCAGTATGTCGTCGATGTGCAATGCCCTACCGTTACCCTGCAGCAACAACAGGGGCAATATATCAGTATCAAGCCGGTGAGTTTCTACTATTTCCCCTTCATTACCAATTTCAAGGATCACCCCATTTCTTCGGGCCTGGAACAGGTTATCCTGCAGTTTGCCAGTCCGGTCACCTATTCCGGTGATTCATCCGTGACTTTTACCCCGTTGGCCGTGACATCCGAAAGATCAGGCACAAAGTCTTCCTATTCTTTGTATGAGGTAGACAGGGAATGGGCCGAAACTGATTTTCCTCTTTCAGCCCTTACCGTTGCTGCAGCATTGGAGGGTAAAATCGCCGGCAACACCAGTACAAGGATGGTGGTAATCGGTGACGGTGACTTTCCGGTAGGGGGAAACCAGGGACAGGTAAATCCCGATAACGTCAACCTGATGGTTAATTCCATCGACTGGCTTTCGGATGAAACCGGATTGATCGAACTGCGCACAAAGGGTGCGACCACCCGGCCGATCGATGATCTGGAGGAAGGCAGGCGCAAGTTCCTGAAATATTTCAATTTTTCATTGCCCCTGTTACTGGTGATCATTTACGGTATTTTCCGGATGCAGCGCAATCAACTGAAAAAAGTAAAACGCATGGAGGCTGGCTATGTATAAAAAAATAACCCTTAAAAAACTGTCCTTTCTTTTTATTGTGCTTCTGGTCCTGGTTGCTTTGATATTGCTGCTGGATCAAAAGAAGGGAAAAAAGACGTTCAGGACCGACCTTTTTGATGCCGATACAGCAGCGATTACATCCATTATCATTTATCCGAGGCCTGAACCGGATAGGCCGGTTACACTGATCATGCAGGAAGGAAGGTGGCTGGTGAAAGGCGGTGACAAGGAATATCCTGCCGACCAGGGTATGGTGAAAGAAATGATCCGCACCCTGCATGACATGAAAGCAGCGCGTGTTGCGGCAACCGATAAATCGAAATGGAGGGAGTTCGAGGTTGAAGATTCACTTTCAACCCGGGTGCTGGTAAAGAAGGGCAAAAAAACCTTATCCACCCTCTATATTGGTAAGTTCTCCTACCAGATGCCCAAAAATGCCAATCCATACGATTATAACCGGCAGCCGAAGATCTCCACTTACGTGAGGGTAGGGGATGAAAACCAGGTGTATGTTGTGGATGAATTTCTCAGCATGGTCTTCAGCCGGAGATTGAATGATTTTCGCGATAAGGTTATCGTAAGGTCCAACCGCAATGACTGGACCAGTCTCACTTTTACCTATCCGGGCGACAGTTCCTTTTCCATGGTAAAGGATCAGGGGAAGTGGACCCTGGATGGCAACATGATCGATTCCGCCAGGGCTGAAGAATACCTGAGCTCGGTAACCTGGATCTCCAGCGAGGATTTCGCAGATGATCAGAGACCGGCTTCGGACAAACCCGATTATACACTGAAGATCGAAGGGGACAATATGGTCAGTCCCATTATTATATCAGCCTATGCTGCCGATACGGTTCATGGCTGCCTCATCCGGTCAAGCCTGAATGAGAGTGCCTATTTCAGCGGAAGGAAATCGGGACTCGCCGATCGTATCTTCATCAGTAAAAAGAGGTTGTTGGAAACTCAGCATCCTTAGAAAACCAGGTTCCTTTTTCCTGGTATCTTTTTGCTGTGTAAACTATTTTGACAGGCTTTGGTGGTGTGTTATGAAAATATTCATAACTTGTCTGAAAATATCCAAACACCATGGACGAATCAACTATGAAAAAGCATGTGACGCTGGTATCTGCATTGCAGATCGCGTTCAGCAGCATCGGCATTATCGCAGCCTTCGTCATTTATATTGTTTTCAATTTTGCCAATTCCTTTGTTATGGATGATGAGGTGGCGAATGCAGTTCTTAAGTTCTTCAGTGTTGCTCTTCCGCTTGTTGTAGGTACGGTTTCCCTGATTGGACTGATCGGCGGGATAGGCCTGTTAAGCTATCAGGATTGGGCAAGGGTTCTGGTACTGGTCATTGCAGCCATCGGGTGCATAAACATACCGCTGGGAACCATTGCGGGGGTATATTGCATCTGGGTATTGATGCAGGATGAAACCATCAAGCTGTTCAAGCGCTGATCCTTTTTTCCCTGCAGCTGTACTCATTTACCACCCATCAAAACATATTTTTTCACAAACGATCAACATCGGTTTATAGCATATTTATATTATATATATTTGACCCATCCCGGGAAAGAGCTCCGTTTTCAATTCTTTCTCCATTTTATTGATTCCCTGTCCGACCGAAAAGGCTGAGTGATGAATTAAAAGTACTGTCTGATGAGTGGTTTTTTTGGTTCTGTTTCGAAACACGATTGTGTTTACGATGTTTTCTATGGCACCGATTATAATTCCCACCTGGGAACGAAAAGAGGGGGCATGTGCATATACGGCGAAGGCAGGTTCGACAGGGCTATTCACAGTCTTGAAAATGATTATTTCCGCACCAAGTTTGAACCTGAGCTGGCTTCTTTTAAGGGGAATGCCGGTATAGGGATCATCAGCGACTGGCAAAGCCAGCCTTTGATCATCAACTCCCACATGGGCACTTTTGCCCTGGCCATTGTAGGCAAGATCAGCAACTGTGAAGAACTTGAGAAAAGGGCACTTAAACAATGCCGGCATTTCAGCGAGATGTCGGGAAGCGGCATCAACCAGACGGAACTTGTTGCCATGTTGATCGCTGAGGAGGAAACTTTTGTAGAGGGCATCAAAAATGTTTTTGAAAAAATCAAAGGGTCATGCTCCCTCCTGATCCTGATGGAAGAGGGCATCATTGCGGCCCGTGACAAGCTTGGCCGTACGCCTGTTATTATAGGCCGCAAGAAGGATGCCTGGGCAGCGACAAGTGAGTCCATTTCTTTTCCGAACCTGGGATATGAGATCGATCGTGACCTGGGTCCGGGAGAAATCTTACATATCACCGCAGAAGGCGTCAGACAGCTTTCCCCCCCCGGGGAGAAAATGCAGGTATGTGCGTTTCTCTGGGTTTATTATGGTTACCCGGCTTCAGTATATGAGGGCATCAATGTTGAATCGTGCCGTTACCGTTGCGGGGCAGCCATTGCACGTAAGGATAACACCGAGGTCGATTTTGTTTCGGGCATCCCGGATTCCGGACTTGCCCATGCTTTAGGATACAGTAATGAAAGAAAACTGCCTTATTTCAGGGCTTTTGTGAAATATACCCCTACATGGCCGCGCAGTTTTATGCCGCAGGATCAGTCGCAGCGTGATTTCATTGCCCGCATGAAGCTTATCCCCAACCGGGAAATGATCGACGGAAAACGGATGGTTTTTTGTGATGATTCCATCGTTCGCGGAACACAGTTAAAAGATAACACCCAAAAGCTTTTTGATGAAGGAGCGGCGGAAGTGCACATCCGTATTGCCTGTCCGACGCTATTATTCCCCTGCGAATTTCTGAATTTCTCCAATTCCAGGTCATCCATCGATCTGGCCGGAAGAAAAGCCGTTTCTGAGATCGAAGGCACGGAAGATGTGAATTATGATAAGTATCTTTCTGCCGGCGGCCAGGAACACCATGACATGATTGACCGGATCAGGAAAAGGCTGAAGATCAATTCGCTTAAATTTCAGCTGTTAAATGACCTGGTTTCGGCCATCGGCCTGCCGAAAGAAAAGCTTTGCATGCATTGCTGGGATAACTCGAGTTATAGCTGAAATCATAAAATTTGTTATATTTGTGCCGGCGCCGGCAACGGATCTTAATCCCGGCATGCCGGGCCGGGAAGGTCGCCAGTAAAGAAATGAAGGGGCATTTAGCTCAGTTGCCTGCCTGCTGTCAGGCAGGGTTTAGAGCATTACCTTGACAGGGTAGGGGTCACTGGTTCCCTGCCCGCCATACCTGGTTGATCATATCAGTGAATATTATCGGGGTCTTAGCTCAGTTGGTTCAGAGCGCATGCTTGACAGGCATGAGGTCGCCAGTTCGATCCTGGCAGATCCCACAGGGCAGGCGGGGAATCCAGTAATGCCCGCGCACCGGGAGAAGTCTTTTTTAATATCATTTTTTGTGACAGATCAGCAAGGCCTTTACGAAGATGATCACAGGAGCATCAAGTATTTTGTCAAAAGATATCTGCTGGAGAACAAAAATGCCTGTACCGGGAAAAGGATCATTGATTTCCCGGCCGGAAACGGAATCACCTCAAAAATACTTCGTGATATAGGGGCAGAACCATTGGCTTTCGACCTGTTTCCCGAGTATTTTACCATTGAGGGAATAGCCTGTCAGAGAGCCAGCATTGCAAATGGCATCCCCCTTGAAGATGATGCGGCTGACGGACTGATATGCCAGGAAGGCATCGAACATTTCAGCGATCAGCTGGGAGCACTGAAAGAATTTAACCGTGTGTTGAAGCCAGGTTCGCTGCTGCTGATCACCACTCCAAACCATTCCAACCTTCGTTCAAAACTCAGTCACCTGCTTTTTGAGAGCGAACGTGCCGGCACCAAAATGCCTCCCAATGAATTGGATAGTATCTGGATGGCAAAGCGGGACATCACACCGGAGATCTACTACGGACATATTTTTCTTATCGGTATCCAGAAGCTTAGAGTTTTGGCCAAACTGGCCGGTTTCCGCATCAGGAAAATCCATTTCACCCGTGTCAAATCCACCTCCATGTTTCTTTTTCTGTTGTTATATCCTTTTATTCTTATCACGAACTGGCTGACTTATAAGCGAAATATGAGAAGGGAAAGCGATTATAACCATATAACAAAACAAAAGGTATATGGTGAAATATTCAAACTGGCCATAAATCCCAAAATCCTGGTCGGCGGTAACCTGATGGTTGAATTCGTGAAAGAAACCAACCTGAGTGAAGTGGGACTTGATCTTATCAGCAAGCATAAGGAATTCGGGCGGGCATGAATTAAAAGCCGGAGATTGATCCTGTCAGCATCTATCCGGTGCCATCTAAAGATGCTGTATTGGGGCGGATTATCCATAGGAAAATCATCAGTTTATCAGATAAATAATTTTATCTTTATAAACAATCCATGGATGAAAAACCACGGGTGATTTTTTCGGAACTTCACCATAATTATTATGAAATCCATAAAAAGTATCATCGGTATTATTATGCCTGTAACTCTCCTGGCCGTTTTTCTTATCAGTTTTGGTGTGTCGGAAAAGCCGGGTAACCGGATTCAAAAAGGCCCTTTTCAGCCAACCTGGGAATCTTTTGAGTCACAATATCAGTGTCCCGACTGGTTCCGCGATGCCAAATTCGGCATCTGGGCGCACTGGTCGGCCCAGTGCGTTCCCGAGCAGGGGGACTGGTATGCCCGTCAGATGTATATCCAGGGGCATCCCCAGTATGAATATCATGTTGCCCACTACGGACATCCTTCGAAGTTCGGCTTTATGGAGATCGATAATCTGTGGAAGGCGGAGAACTGGGATCCCGATATGCTGATGGATTTATACAAAAAAGCCGGAGCGAAATATTTCGTCGCCCTGGCCAATCACCACGATAACTTTGACAATTACGACTCACAGTATCACGACTGGAATTCGGTGAATGTGGGTCCGAAAAGGGACATTGTTGGAACATGGGAAAAGGTAGCCCGGAAGAATGGATTATATTTCGGTGTCAGCAATCATTCCTCGCATGCATGGCACTGGTTTCAGACTGCCTACGGCTATGATGGTGAAGGTCCGGTGGCCGGCGTTCGGTACGACGGTGCGGCCCTGACCAAAGCCGACGGCAAAGGCAAATGGTGGGAGGGCCTTGATCCGCAGGATCTGTATACCAAACCGACCATCGTCATACCCGATGGCGTTACCGGGGCCAAAGAGGTAGCTGACTGGCACCTGAAAAACAACCGGCCCTGGAACGAAGATGCACCTTCCGCAAATCCTGAGTTTACCAAAAACTGGTTTCTTCGTTGCCGCGACCTGATAGACAAATATCATCCCGACTATATCTATTTCGACAATACCGGTTTACCCCTGGGTCAGACCGGCCTCGACATCGTTGCCCATTATTATAATGCGAGTATCAAATGGAACAAGGGAAAGCTTCAGGCTGTCGCCACCGGCAAAAAGCTGAAGGATAACCAGAACATGGGCATTGTAGAGGATCGTGAACGGGGATACGCAGGTGAAATCATGGAGCGTCCCTGGCAAACCTGTACCTGCATTGGCGAGTGGCATTATAATCGCAGTTTATTTAAGCAAAACAGATACAAGACGGTTCAGCGGGTAGTGCATCAGCTGATCGATGTTGTGAGTAAGAACGGCAACCTGTTGCTCAGCATACCCCTTCGGGGTGACGGCACGCTCGATGAACTGGAGGTGCAATTTCTCGAGGGCATGGCGGCCTGGATGGAGGTCAACGGTGAAGCCATTTTTGGCACCCGTCCCTGGAAGATATACGGCGAAGGTCCCACCCTTATAAAAAGCGGTATGTTCAATGAGGGCAAGACAAAGTTTGTACCTGAAGATATCCGTTTTACCAGCAAGGGGAACACCCTTTATGCTTTCATCATGGGCTGGCCTGAAGAAACCAATATCGTGATCCGGTCGCTTTCATCTGAATCTGTTGAGTTTAAGGGCATGGTAATAAGCAGTATTTCTTTGCTGGGATACGACGGAAAGATCCTTTGGACGCAGGATGCCGGCGGCCTCAGGATTCAGCTTCCGGATGAAAGGCCTGGTGAACATGCGCTGACATTAAAAATCAGTTGCCTGCCATAGAACCACCTGACTGGCAGCATGACTCCCGGGTAAACCAAGGGATTATCGGCTTTTGCTATGTCAACTATAGGGCATTCCTGTTACCGAAGGAGTATTGAGGTAAATCACTCTTCAGGATGAAACGTTTTTGATCAAAAAGCGTAATGAAAAGAAACAAAAGTCTAAAAATTTTATGGAATCTGAAGTAATATTTGAGCATCCGAGTCTCACACTCACTTACTATCCGGCTGAAAGTTGCATACTTGAAACATGGCGTGGATTTACAAAATTTGAGCTTTTTGCTCATCTGCTTGAAAAAGTGTTAAACCTGATGGTTGAGAAAGGAGCAAAGAATCTAATTCTTGATACCCGCCTTCACAAAGGTCTGGATCCGAAAGGACAACAGCATGGTGTTGACCAGTGCAGCAATCATGCAAAAAAGCATGGTCAGATGAAACATGCCATTATTGTTCCTGAAGATATATTTTCAAGATTTTCTGTTGATAATTTTACCAAGAAGCTGGATAAATCAATCCTGGTCGTCAACGCATATTTTAAAGAAGTTGATGATGCCCTGGCCTGGATGAGGGAATAAAAATTGTGTTCGGGGAAAAGAGCGAACAACAGTTTCACACTGAAGTCCTGGTTCTTTTTCAAAGTCTGTCATCCTCATCTACATCAATCAGCGGTTCAGACTATTCCTGTTTGTCGGTATTCCTGGCCCGTCTGTCGACTTTTTTAGCTTTAATTGACAAATGTCCCGTGCCGGGTGACAGAATCCGGAATGTTTTTATTATACTTGCAGTGCATTTTGAAAATGGAATGACAAACCACCTTGATCGTGTTGAAACCGGCCGATAATCTAATTCCTGATCCCTGCGATGTTTTAATTTTCTTCCCGGATTAATGAATTTTTTTACGAGACAGCATCTTTTTCAGATTACCCGCAAGATCATCAATCCTACAGCATATTTGCCTTACGCGGTCATCATCTGCCTGCTTTTCACGGGTATCAGGCAGGCTATGCCGCAGGAAGCCAATCCCGACACCCTGGAACGGCTGCAATATTATTTTGAAGGGGCCAGGGGGTCAGACCAGCATCTGATCCACGGAATACGGTATTACAACCTTTATCCCGCTGCCCCCGGCCATCCTTTCATGGAGCCCGATGAATTCAGAACCGGGAGCGTCATTATCAATGCCAGGGAATACAAGGCGGTGAAGCTGAAATATGATATCTGCGACCAGCAGGTACTGATGCGTTATCCCCAGCATATCGGAGGATATGGAGAGATCGTCCTGATCCATGACTTCATCCGTGCATTTGAAATAGGGGAGAGGGTTTTCCGTATTCACACCTTACCGAAACGAGGCAGTCAATTCTGCCAGGAGATCGGCACGGGATCGTTGAAATGCCTGTACTTCAGGCATAAAGAACTGATCCCGCTGAATAATTCACTGGAAAGCTATAATCAGTACACGCAGGAGAATAAGGAGTCCTATCTGCTTTCGGGGGGACAGGTAATGCCCTTTAAAGGCAAGAAATCTTTTCTTCGGTTGTTTCCTGAATCATTGCAGCATATTATCAGAGTCTATATGAAAGAAAACAGGATTTCTTTGCCTCACCTTACCGAGGCCGGGATGAATGATCTCATAAAGTTTTGCGAGACTCTTATGGAAGGCGGCACCAGGGAAATCCGGGATAAATCATGAAAAAGCCTTTTTCCATATTGTTATGCACGATGCTATGGATGCAGGCGCATTCCCAGGAGCCGGATGTGTTTATCCGCGGCAGCTATGAGGGTGTTCCTCTTTCTTCCTTTATCCGGGAAACGGAAGAACAGGCAGGGCTGCAGTTTTTTTACCGCGATGAGTGGATCAGCGGAATAACGGTAACTGCTGAAGGTGATTCAATGAGCCTGAGAAAGATTTTGCATTCCAGTCTCAGTCGCACGGATCTTTATTTTTACCTGGATAGTTTGAAAAGGGTGATCCTGGTCAAAGGCAGACCCCTGGTCACGGACCTTACCCAGCCTGAACAACCGGCATCAATACCTGATCAAATCGTGAACGGCAGGAACGGTTATGTTACGGAAACCGAGAAGAGCTACCTTGAGGGACGGAAAAAAATCAAGGCTGAAACCCTTGTCATCGGAGACGCTAAAAACGCGAAGCCGGGCAAAATGATTGCAGTGAGAGGCCGTTTGACCGACAGGGAAACCGGTGAGCCGTTAATAGGAGCAACCGCTTATGTGAGGGAGACAGGTGTCGGCTATGCGTCGGATTTCGACGGGCAGTTCCTGATCACCCTGCCGGCCGGGACTTATGATGTCACGTTCAACTGCCTGGGCATGGAGGAGGTTAATTATTACCTGACCTTGTATGCTGACGGGCCGCTGAACATTGAAATGAACCGTAAACTGATCCCCCTTGACGAAGTTAAAATTACAGCTGACCGGTTTCATAATGTAAGGGGAACACAGATGGGATACGAGCATATTACCCTTAAGACAATTAAGGAGATTCCCGTTGTACTGGGAGAGCGTGATGTGTTAAAGGTGGCACAGATGCTCCCGGGTGTGCAGACCATGGGGGAAGGGACTTCGGGTTTCAATGTGCGGGGCAGCGGTGCCGATCAGAACATGTTCTTCATTAATAAGACGCCGGTATACAACACTTCGCATTTACTGGGATTTTTCTCAGCCTTTAATCCCGACCTGGTGAAGGATTTTACCCTGTATAAAAGCAATATCCCTGCCAGGTATGGCGGACGGCTGTCTTCCATTTTTATCCTGAACTCACCCCGGGGCAATAAGAAAAAGCTGACGGCACGGGGCGGTATCAGTCCCATTACCGGCCACATCATGGTGGAAGGTCCCCTAAAAAAAGAAAAGCATTCCTTTATCCTGGCTGCGCGTTCGACCTATTCCGACTGGCTGCTTACCCGGCTGGACAACCCGGAGCTGAGAAGCAGCCATGCAGCATTTTACGATCTGGCAGGACACCTGAATTTTGAACCCAATGAAAAAAACACCGTCAGGGTTTTCGGATATTACAGCCACGACAAGTTTGCATTTTCTGCCCAGAACCAGCATTACCTGTATGACAATAAGGGGGCATCGGCCGACTGGAAACATCAATGGCGTCCCAACCTGACCTCGGAAATTGCACTGATTGCCTCGGGATATGATTTCCATATCGTTGACAGCAGCGAATCGTCAGTTAAAGCTTATCAGCATGGCTATTCGATAGGCCATTATGAATTCAGGGCTGATTTCGTTTGGATCCCGGTCCGGCGTCATGTGGTTACTTTTGGCCTGAACAGTGTTATTTACCGGCTTGACAGGGGAACGATCAAACCTGCAGGGCCTCTATCTGACCGGCGCGTGACTGACCTGGGCACCGAAAAAGGGATCGAATCAGCCCTGTATCTTGCCGATGAGTTCGAGATATCCCGGTACCTTACATTCTCGCTTGGTCTGCGCTACAGCTTTTATGGCATGCCAGGACCCTCCGTCATTTATAACTATAATAACGGAAGCCCCAGGGAGGAGCTATATATTGCTGATACCATTCGCTATTCAGGGAGAGATATGGTGGCTCATTATGCAGGTCCGGAATTGCGTGGATCCCTGAACCTACGGACCGGTGAACAAAGTTCGGTTAAGCTGTCGTATAACAAAACAAGGCAGTATCTCTTCATGCTGAGCAATACACTGGCCGTTTCACCTGCCGATCAATGGATATCAGGCCGCCTCACACCGATCAGGTTTCCATGGGCTATTATAAAAATTTCGAAAAGGAAGATATCAGTTTTTCAACCGAAGTATATTACAAAAGCACGAAGGATATCATTGAATACAAGGATGGAGCAAGTTTTATTTCAGAACATCCGATTGAGACACAGTTATTGCAGGGAAAGCAGGAAGCCTATGGCGTGGAAATCATGTTGCGTAAAAACACCGGCAGGCTTTCAGGATGGCTTTCATACAGTTATTCCAGTTCGGTCATTCAGGTTGACGGGCCGAATTCATGGGACAAGATCAACCATGGCATTGCCTATCCCTCCAATTATGATAAGCCGCATGCGGTCAATACGGTCATTAACTATCGTTTCAGCCGTCAGCTCAGCATCGGATCCAATATTGTATACAACACGGGCAGGCCGGTTACCTACCCCATCGGGGTGTATTATATCAACAACCGTGAACATCTATATTATTCATTGCGGAATGCCTACAGGATACCGGATTACTTCAGGATCGACCTGTCCATCAATGCCGAAGGCAATCTTAAGTCGCGTAAGCTTGCCCATAGCTCATGGATGCTTAATATATACAACCTGACGGGAAGAAAAAATGTCTATTCGGTGTTCTTTGAGTCCGAAGGCAGGAAGGTAAAAAGCTATAAGATGTCCATCTTTGGCGCCCCCATTTTTACCATAACATGGAATTTCAAATTTGGCAACTATGCAAGTGATTAGGATTAGCATTACGGGCATGGTCTTGCTGCTTCTTGTCAGTGGCTGCATCGATCCTTTCACGCCGGAAGTGGAAAATGCCCCCGAAATGGTAGTTATCAGCGGAAGGATCACGGACCAGGAGGGTTACCACGAGATTGAAGTTTCAAAGAGCTCTTCATACAACAGCCCTCAGTATAATCCGCTCGGCAAATGCAGTGTCACCATTGCCGACGATAAAGGCAACCGGTTTGAGCTTTCTGAATACCAGCCGGGGAAATATCAATGCTGGATAGGGAAGGAACACCTGAATCAGGGGACATATTATTGGGTGGAAGTGACAACACCGGAGGGAAAGCAGTACAAATCAGACAGCGAAACTTTGCTGCCCTGTCCTCCCATTGAAAGTATCTATTATGAATCGAAAAAACTGGATACCGAAAATCCGGACAAAGCGATTAACGGCATTCAGTTCTACCTCGATACCGACGCTTCAGGGTCAGGGGCCAGGAATTTCCTCTGGAATATGACAGAGACCTGGGAATATCACTCCCGCTATATGGTCTCTGATTATTATGACGGGGAAATTCATTTTTCATTAGATTATTTCGACTCCATATTTTACTGCTGGTCTTCGGGTGCTATTTATGATATCTATACCTTTACCACAGAAAACCTTGAATCGGGTAAGATTACCCGCTGCCCGCTGAACTTTGTCAATAACCTGTCGAGCCGGTTAAGCGTCAAATACAGTTTGCTGGTGAGCCAGTATTCAATCAGTGACAAGGCCTACCATTACTGGAATACCTTGCAGCAACAATCCCAGGGCACGGGAGGGTTTTACGAAACCCAACCGGCCAGTGTTACCGGGAATGTTCATTGTATAAGCGATCCCGATGAAATTGTGCTGGGTTATTTTATGGTCTCATCGGTTACGCAGAAAAGGATATTTGTCCCGAGGAATTTTGATTTCATCATCTATACACCGCAATGCGACCGGTATGATTACACTGCATCTCAACTCAGAGAGTTATTGAAGGACTTCAAAAAGAAAGACTATCCGGTATTCCTGGTAAACTTAACCAATAGCGAAGAAGGTCCCTGGGACTTTGTAGAGCAATACTGCTTCGATTGCAGGAAACTGGGAGGAACGGTTAATAAGCCTGATTTTTGGGAATGACCATGAAAGTACCGTTTCGTCATATATTATGTTTAGCCTGCTGCGGCATGGCTTTAATAAGCAAACCTGCAAACCTGCAGGCGCAGAACGAGGCAGGTCTATTCACGCTGCATAAAGGCTATAATGAAAGGTATGCCGTTGTGACGGACAGGAATATGTATTGTGCCGGCGAAACCATCCGTTTCGTTGTGGTTAACCTCACCGGCAGGGAGGTTCGCAAGGCCATCGACAGCCGCATATACTATATGGAGTTACTGAAAGGTGACGGAACCCCGGTAGCGGGAGCTAAATTCCTGTTGACCCCCGAAGGGGCAGAAGGGACTTTCCCTATCCCGGGAAACATAGCTACCGGTTATTACTTCCTTCGTTCCTACACCCGGTGGATGAGAAATTTTTCACCTGCGGACTTTTCGTATAACCGTATAACGATCATCAATCCTCATATGCAGGGAATGGATGAACCCGTTGCTGATATTCAGGATCCTTTGAACGGTATAGGAACGCCAGGAGACACAACAGCTGTTTTGCAGATGCCGGTTAGCTGCAGTACCGACAAAACCCTATACGGGAATCGTGAAAAAGCGGTGATATCCATCGGTATCCCGGCATTCCTGAAGGCGGTTGATGAGCGATATTATATCTCGGTGACGCGGCCGGGAGTTTCAGGCGCCGGCAATGCAGGCATAGTCAGGCTGAAAGATCCATCTCCTGACGGCCTGTATTTTCTGCAATACCTACCTGAATCAGCCGGATTATCCATTTCCGGAAAAATTCTCTATAAGGAAAATGGCAAAGCGGCGAAGAATGCTTTTGTGCAGCTTTCCATGCTTCATGAAGACGGAGATTACCTGAGTTATTATACCGGAGAGGACGGAAAGTTTCATTTCTCTCTCAATCCGTATTCAGGTAAGCAGGATTTTTTCATTTCTGCCAGGGCTGCGTCTGAAGGTCCAGTGGAATTACTGATCGACAGAGACTTTGCCAATCAATACGAAGCACTGGTTCGGGCTCCCTTCCGGATGAGCCCTGGTGAAAGAAGCCTGGCTGAAGAAATGATGATCAACAGCCAGATAAATCAGTCTTACCATATGAATTCAGCAGATTCATCAGACAGGCCGGACAAAATTGACAGCACGGGCATTTCCTTCTATGGGAAGCCCATTCGCACCGTATATATCGATGAATTTATAGCCCTTCCGACGCTAGGGGAAGTATTTTTTGAGCTGGTGCCTGAGATCAGCATTGTAAAAAGAAAGGGCAATCCTTATATGGTTATGACAGGCCATGCCAGGAATAACGCCGACCTGGCTTCATACAATCCACTTGTGCTGATAGATCGTGTGCCTGTGTCAAGCCTGGCCGATCTGCTGGAAGTGTCTCCCCAAAAAATACAGCGGATTGAACTGATCAACAATATATATGTTAAGGGAGATATTATATATGGCGGGATTGTCAGCATCTTTTCGAAAAAAGGTGACCTCGGTGGTATCAATCTGCCCGCCAATTCATCTTTCTATGTTTTTTCCGGTTTTAATCCCCGGCAGGCAGGAAATGACGGGGAAGGGGACCGGCCAGAGGATAAAGCAAGAATTCCCGATTTCCGGAACTGCCTGTACTGGAACCCTTCTGTCTTTATTAAGCCAGGCAGCACGGCCAGCCTTGAGTTCTGCACATCCGACAGCAAGGGCGATTTTGAAGTGGTTATCCGCGCACTGACCCCGCAGGGAGAGGTAATGGAAAAACGCTGCACGTTTACGGTGAAATGATGGCAGTTCAATGATGATAATACTGTTCGAGCCTCTTCATGAACTGATTGTGGTTGTATACATTGATATCATCGACAATTTGCTGGATCTTAAGTCTTTTTTCTTCGGCTTCAGCGGCAGTAAGTGATTCAGCGTTTCGGAAAGCGATCGCGTCGATCTTATAGCCTTCCTGATCAAGACTCATCACTGCCGCTGCATTGAAGGGATCAAAAACGACTACGGTGGGCAGCTTATTGGCTGAATAGTTCTTGATGGCATTTAACACTGCACTGCGGATATAGAGGATCTGAGGTTCCCCGAGGTAATTTATTCCCAACATAAGCTTTACCAGGTCTATCTGGGCAGTAATTTTTGACTCCTTATTCCGCTGTTTTTTTTTGTATTCCGCATTGCCGGTTGAAAGGAACAGATCGATAAAAGAGTCGGGAATGCTTTTTAAATCGCCCAGCTCGTTGTTTTTCTTTCGCAGGTGGTATTCTTTCCGGGCGGCTTTCTGGTCAACCGGCACATAATATTCCCAGCGCCGTGTGCGAAGGTAGGTATCGGTCACCGGATCGGGCTTCCAGTTTGTGGAAGGCCTTTTCATCAGGGGCGCCGTGAGCTGAAGGTGGCGGGTTTCGAGGGCATAAAGCAGGCAGTTATTGAAATGAATCCAGCCTCCCCCGACAGCAGTATAAAGGGCACTCCAAAGCGTTTTGTAGGGGCCGGCCGGTGTTTTATTATCGCCGGTTATCGCCGTTATGCCGTTCACATAATCTTCTCCGAGACCGACAGGGTAGAGAACATATTCACCTTTCATTTGCGATTCCCCGTCTTTCACGTGAAAAAGACTCCGGATGTCAAAGGTGTATGCAGAATCGTTGGCCATTTTCAGGTAAATGCCGTAATCCAGTTCCCATTTCATTTCTGCTATGACCGGCAGGGCAATGGGTTGCTGGCTCTGTGCTGCCACATGGGCCAGCATTAAAAACAAAAGAACCGTGAAGGTTCTTTTGGAGGTTGAGATTCTATGCGTCAATGCGTGCATATTTGGCATGTTTTTCAATGAATTCCCGTCGCGGCGGAACATCGTCCCCCATCAGCATGGAGAAGATGCGGTCAGCTTCTGCAGCGCTTTCAATGGTGACCTGGCGGAGTGTGCGGTTTTCAGGATTCATTGTGGTCACCCATAATTGTTCGGCGTTCATTTCACCCAGACCTTTGTATCGCTGAACATGCACGGTACCGTCTTTTCCTTTTCCCAGTTCATCAACCAGGGCTTTTCGTTCTTCTTCAGTCCAGCAATACTTTTCGGTTTTGCCTTTTTTCACAAGGTAAAGGGGAGGGGTGGCGATATAGAGGTGTCCCTTGGTGATCAGGTCTTCCATATAGCGATAAAAGAAGGTCATGATCAGGGTGGTAATATGACTGCCGTCAACGTCGGCATCCGTCATGATGATCACTTTAAAGTAACGCAGTTTCTCAAGATTCAAGGCTTTGCTGTCATCTTCAGTGCCCACGCTGACGCCCAGCGCAGTGTAAATATTCCGTATTTCCTCGCTGTCAAATATCTTGTGGGGCATGGCCTTTTCAACGTTCAGTATCTTTCCCCTCAGGGGCAGTATGGCCTGAAACTGCCTGTCGCGTCCCTGTTTGGCCGTTCCTCCTGCCGAATCACCCTCAACCAGGAATATTTCGCTTATGGTAGGATCCCGGTCGGCACAGTCAGCCAGTTTACCCGGCAGCCCTGAACCGGAAAGCACACCTTTACGTTGCACCAGTTCACGCGCTTTTCGGGCAGCGTGCCGTGCCTGCGCGGCCAGTATGACTTTCTGGACAATGATCTTGGCATCACGCGGGTTTTCTTCAAGATAATTGGACAGGGCTGAGGAAACGGCCTGGTCGACGTAACCCATGACCTCGTTGTTTCCCAGCTTGGTCTTTGTCTGGCCTTCAAACTGGGGTTCGGCTACCTTCACGGAGATGATGGCTGTAAGGCCTTCTCTGAAATCATCACCACTGATATCAAACTTGAGTTTTGACAACATGCCCGACTTTTCGGCATAGGCTTTGAGCGTGCGGGTGAGACCGCGGCGGAAACCGGCCAGATGAGTGCCGCCTTCAATGGTATTGATGTTGTTAACGTATGAAAACACATTTTCCGAGAAGGAGGTATTATATTGCATGGCCACTTCAATCGGTGCTTCCCCTTTGACATTTTCAAAGGATATCGTTCCGGTAAGCTTTTCACGGTTTGCATCCAGCAGTTGAACAAATTCCTGGAGCCCGTTTTCGGAATAAAAGCTTTCTTCACGGTAATGGCCGTTGCCTCCATTGGCTTTTTCCTTCCCGTTTTCATGATGCAGACCATTGCCGTTGCCGTTCCCGTTACCATTCCCGTTTTCGTCAATTTCCCGCTTGTCGGTGATCTTCAGGCGGATCCCCTTATTAAGAAAAGCCAGCTCACGAAGCCGTGAAGCCAGAATTTCAAAATTAAAATCTGTTGTGATGAAGATCTGCGGATCGGGCATAAAGGTCACTTCTGTTCCCCTCAGCTTGCTTTCCCCGACAGCCTTAACGGGGTACAACGGTTTCCCTCTCTCATATTCCTGCTGATACAGCTTGCCGTCGCGGTGAACGAGCACCGAAAGATGGCTTGACAGGGCATTAACGCATGAAACACCAACCCCGTGCAAACCGCCGGAGACCTTGTAAGAATCCTTATCGAACTTGCCTCCCGCATGCAAAACCGTCATCACAACCTCCAGTGCCGATCTCTTCTCCTTGGGATGCATGTCGGTGGGAATGCCGCGGCCGTCATCAAAGACGGTGACCGATCCGTTCTCGTTTATGGTCACATCAATATTCAAGCAGTAACCCGCAAGGGCCTCGTCGATGGAGTTGTCGACAACTTCATACACGAGGTGATGCAATCCTTTTGTGCTGACGTCGCCGATATACATGGCAGGCCTTTTCCTCACCGCCTCAAGGCCTTCGAGCACCTGTATGCTGTCAGCCGAGTATTCCGTATTATGTTTACGCGTGTTATCCTCCGTGCTTCCGCCGTTATTTTTGTTCATTTCCTCATCCATCACAAACTCGTTTATACGCTTTAATAAATTACTTTTTTCAGCCTTAAAAAAGGACCTTCAAAGGTACTAAAAAAACAGCTGCCAAAAGTACTAAAAAATACTAATAATCAATGTTTTATCAACAAAAAATAAACATTTTTAACGGGTTGAGCAATAGGGTATTATGCGGGGATGAAAAAAGCAGTGAAAAGTGAAAAGTGAAAAGTGAAAAACTAAAAGTGAAAAGTTACATTCTACTAACTTCTAACTACTGGCTACTAGAGTTTATAGGTAAACCCGAATAAAAAATTAAATCGCTGCGACGGGTATTGGTTCCAAAGCATATAGGAACGGCCTGTTATGTTGTATATATCCAGGAATACGGTAAACACTTTTGAGAACAGGTACTCCACGCCCAGGTTGAAGTCGGCCACCGGGTGCAGTTTACTATATCCTTCCGGTGCAACGGCCCGTGATAACATGGCATATCGTGATCCGTAAATGATCATCCCTCCTTTGATCAGCAATTTCTCCTTCAGGTTGTAGTCCGCGTTCAGGATCAGGTCAAACTGTGGTTTATGCCAGGGTTTGGCCTCCCTGAACATTTTATAGCTGTAATAATTGAAATCCGCGGTGACATGCCACCGCGAAGAAGGTTCAACCGCCAGTGCTCCATGATACTGAATGAGCTCGATATCGTCATAACGGATGGTAAATGTATTTTCAAGATCCGTAGTGGTATCATTTACATAGAAAACCATATTCTCTGTTGCCGTAAAGGATGCATCGGCCCTGAAAGCGATGTCGGGCGTTATGCTTCCTTTGATACCCGCGAAGGCAGTGATTTTGTGATGGGTATTTTTAACCCTGAGCCCGGGTGTAATAAAATGATTCTCCCACAGTATTTTTTGATAGTGATTTGATTCCAGCTTTCCCCCGACGCCGATGAAGGGAATGATGATCTTTTCTATGACGGTGAATTCCAGCAATCCCTTGGGATAAATATAAAACCGTGATACATCATGCTGATCGATCACGCCTTCAAAGCCGACCCTGAATTTCCAATCCTCGCTTCGCTTGCTTATGTAAGGGCTGAAAGCAAACCGGGTATTGCCGATGGAGTCCATGACTATGTCAGGCTTGAAATAGTTCAGGCTCAAATCAATTCCGCCCATGAAGGTTTGGACCAGTTTGCTGAACGAAGCATTGATCATGAGGATATTCTCCGAATTGTCAGCCTTGTCGGTCAGGTAATTGTACCTTACACTGGCGCCATAGTTCAGGTGCAGGGAATCGGTGTGGTTTGACTGAACGCCGGCCTGGCCACCCAGCAGGATGACGCTCTGGTGAATATCACTCCGATCGAACGAGGGCAAAGAATCCTCATGAAACAGGCTGGTATTGTATCCATAGTGATTAAAGCCTTCATGTTCGGCTGTAACGCTTCCTGAAAGGGTAAAACCGTTGAAAAATTTCTTCGCGTAAAGATTCGCGCTGCTTGTCGAATAGCCGCCCGGCACTTTATCCTCGTTCTCAAGAATGATATTGGAATGGGATGATTTGTGATAAAGGCTTGCGCCAACTGCATGTTCCTTTGAGTGCAGGTTACTGATATTGAATTGTGCCAGCGGGGTGTTATAATTGCCGAATCCGATCTTCAGGAAGGTATTATAAATTTTGGGCAACGCCGAGGATACCAACTTCGCGGGTTTGATGGGCGTAATCTCAAACAGGGTAGATACAGGTGCAGGTGATATCTTATAGGTAAACACGGGTGTTGTGATCTCGATATCACCGGGGACAGGCATCGAGCTTATTTTGCTGGCATCCGACAGGGTAGGCTCATATGGTTTGACAACAAACACCTCTTTGTTGATTTCCTGGGCCGTTGCGGTATGAGCTATCAGAACAACAGCCAGTGTATAAACGATGCGGCAGATGCAGTTATCCATCGGATATGATTTCATAGCATTCTTGTAGTGTTATTTAACATCGATTTCCAGTTCCGGTTGCAGTTCAACATCCTTTGCAGGAGGGGCCTGTTTATCAGTAAGTTTTTTATGCTTTTCTTTCGCCAGGTCCAATATGCCGTCGTTGGTATTTTCATAATAGTCCATGATGCTTTGCAGGGTCTGTATCGCCTGAAAGTCATTTCCTTTGTATACAAAGATATCGGCCCAGAGAATAAAGCTCCTGGCCATCCAGTATTGATGCGGGGTGGTTTTATCCGAGAAATCAATAATCTCTTTTTCAGCATTATCATAATCTTTACGCTGAAAATAGATCTCGGCCACCCTGTATTTTGATTCAGCCCCTTCAGCGCTTTTCACATCTTTGGCCACGATAGCGAATTCATTCAGTGCCAGCATCTGCCGGTCAAGTGACAAGAGCGACCTGGCTTTTTTGAACCGGGTTTCGCGTTCCAGGTCAGCCGGGAGTTTTTCAGTCAGCAGGATCTTGTCGGCGATTTCAATAACCTGCTGAAAGGCTTCAAGCAGGTATTGACAACGCAGGATGCCTGTTCTTGCTTCCAGCCTGTTTGCCCTGGACTCGGCGAAATTCTCGAGCTTCTGATAATACCCCAGGGCTCCCGCGTAATCTTGCTGGCCGAACCTAATACGGGAGGCTCCCAGCAAGGCAACCTCGGTGAACATGTTCTTGGGCTTATCGATGACATAGTTAAAGGAATGCATGGCTTCATCCAGCTGGTTCAGTTTATAGTTGCAGTCTCCCTTGTAAAAGTGTGCGTTCAGCAGGAAGCTGCCGTCGGGATGATTCTGAATGTAGTTGGTCAGGCTTCTTATAGAACGGCCGCAATCTCCTGCCATGTAAAGCTTTTCAGCTGAGATATAGCTGAGTGAATCCTGTTCGCGTGAATCCACGCTGGCCATGGCTCCCATTCCTTTCATGTAATCGAAATAGGAATCCACCTCATTCATTTCAACGTAAACATTTTTCAATCCGATGATTGCATTTTGCGATTCTTCCGTTCCGGGAAAGTCAGCAATGACCTTTTTGTAATAGTTCACGGATTCGTCAAAACGGTTTGCATTGTAATATAACAGGCCAAGATTGACCATTGATTTCCTGACATAACTGCTGGACGGAAAATCGCTGATCACCTGACGGAAATATCCGGCGGCCTTGTCGGGCTGACCCAGCCGCACATGGCTTTCAGCGATCTGGTAAAGGGCGTCAGCTTTGTAGGCTGATGCGGGGAAGCTGCCCAGGAGCCCGGAAAGGGTCTGGATCTTTTCCGCGTGTTTCCCCAGGATTCCCTGTGAAAATCCCTTTTGGTAAAGGGCATAATCCACACCTGTTTCATTGGCATCAATGCACTGGTCATAATAGGTGATGGCCGACGGGTAATCAGACTGGATAAAATAGCAGTCGGCAATACGGTTTAAAGCATCGCTGTGCATGTTACGCGGATCCTTTCCCGAAAGAGGCAGATATTTTTTAAACCAGGCCAGTGCCTGGGCATATTGTTTCATTTCAAAATGGCAATACCCCGAGTTGTAATGAGCAACACTGTATTCAGGAGTGTTGGCAGCTCCCAGCTGCGATAAGAACTGGCTGTAGAATTCAAGGGCTCCCTTGTAGTCGTTTTTCCGGTAAAAGGCTTCTGCCTTCCAGTATATACCCAGGGCCAGCAGCCTGGGATCATAACTTCCCTGGGCCGATGACAGGTTGAACAGTTGTATGGCTTCATCATAACGGAGATCGTTGAAGAGCTCAAGTCCTCTGTAATAGGCAATTTTCTGGTAAGCCTTGTTGATCTCGCTGCTTTTCTTCCTTATCTTTTCAATGGAGGCCAGGGCAAGCATGTAGTTCTTTGCATTCAGGTAAGCGAGGACCAGATAATTGTAGGCTTCATCAGTCCTTTTTGACGCGGGATACAGGGCAAGGTAATCGTTGAAACCCTGTATCGCTTCGTTGAACGGAGAGGATGAGGTTTCATAGGTTACCAGGGCATAATTGAACAGGGCATCTTCCTTTATTTCCTGGTCAAAATCCATTTTCGAGGCTGAAGAGAATGCCATCCTGGCACTGTTCTTATCGTTCAGCTTCAGGTAACAATCGGCCAGATGATACAGGGCATTCTGGCTGAGTGCCGATTCATCGCCGGTTATGCTCCCGAATAATTTGGCGGCTTTCAGCAATTGATCCGTTTTGTAATACGTATAGGCAAGCTGGTATTTGTCTTCCCTTGACACCGGACCCGACTCGTCGTGATAGGTTTCAAGGTAGGGAACGGCTTCTTCGTACCTTTCAAGCTTAAAATAGGATTCCCCGATAATACGCGATACCTCTGCTTTTCTTTTCTCAGTGACATGGCTCATCAATGAAGGTGCATAAGCAATTACATCTTCGTATTTCTGCTGTACAAAATAGATATGGGTAATATAGTAAGGTACGATAGGCCCGAAATTATTATCGTCTTTTAACTGCTGGAATCCGTTCAGGGCTGTCTGGTAATTCCGCTGGACATAGTTGATATGGGAATAATAATACAGCGCCGGGGCCGAATATTTGGAATCCCTGTCCTTGATCTCATTGAAAGAATACCGGGCTTTGTCCGGATCATTCTTAACAAAATAGCAATATCCGCATTTAAAATGGTATTCGGTAAGATCATCCTTGCCCAGCTGCAAATGATCAACCTGTTTATAGTATTCAAGCGCACGGCCGTAACTTTTCGATTGATAGAAATAATTGGCCAGGGCAAAGTAAGCATCATTGGCAAGGGGACTTTCGACATTGTTGGCAATGTACCGGACAACCAGGTATTCTGCATCTTTGTTAAAAAGCTTCAGGGCGCACATGGCTTCATAATACTCGCTGCGGGAAGCCATTTCTGAGTTGGCAGCGGCATATTCAACGGTAAGGCCATGAAAGATCTGTTGTGCGGCGCTGTATTTCCCGTTTCGGTAAAGCTCTAATCCCTGCTGGTACAAAGTGTTATCCTGCGTGTGAACCAGTGATTGCTGGCCCGACAAGGCCGCAGCCATACCGAGGGCCAAAATAGCGGACAGTAACCTGATTTGCATTGGCTATTCAATTGAATCCGGATAAAATTACGGATTAATAACGTAGCATTCTCCCGTTTTAGTCTATTATAATTAACATCATTCTGTTAATTACTTGGCTTTCAATTTCCGTTTTAATGAATAATTTTGACAGACCGAAAAGTGAAATATTGCCTTCATGAATGAAAAATCCATAATTCAGTTTCAGGACGTTTCCATCTTTCAGGATGACCACCTGGTGTTGTCCGGCGTTACCTTTTCGGTAGCCAGGGACGAATTCGTATACCTGATCGGAAGGGTGGGAAGCGGTAAGACCAGCCTGATCCAGACCCTCAACGCAGAACTGCCTTTGAAAAAGGGAAATGCCTCCGTGGCCGGTTTTGAGTTGAACAAATTGCGGAAAAGCCAGGTGCCTTTTCTGCGGAGAAAACTGGGCATTGTTTTCCAGGATTTTCAGTTGCTGATTGACCGTTCGGTATATGATAACCTGTACTTTGTGCTGAACGCCACAGGATGGAAAGAAAAATTGTCCATACAGAAACGCATCACCGAAGTGTTGAATAAGGTAGGCCTCGAGAACAAAGGCTATAAAATGCCTCACCAGCTGTCGGGTGGTGAACAGCAGCGCGTGGTGATCGCCCGCGCCCTGCTCAACGAACCTGAGATTATCCTGGCTGACGAGCCTACCGGGAACCTCGATCCCGAAACCTCGGAAGGGATCATGCAGATCCTTAAGGAAATAGGAGCCAGCGGAAGGGCCGTGCTGATGGCCACCCATAACTACACCCTGTTGAAGAAATATCCGGCCCGCACTTTGAAGTGCGAAGACGGGAAACTGATTGAGGTGGAGGAAAATACCGAGATTGATTTTACCTTGTTCGAATAAGACCGGAAAATACACTGATTGTGAAAGATCCGAATCCACATCCTGATGTTTAAAAACATTGTCTTTACTGTTTTTACCCGGTTCTTTATCGCCGCCTCAAACCTGGTCATCGCCGTTCTGCTTTCCAACCAGCTGGGAGCTGCCGGCAGGGGAGAACAAAGCCTGATCATTACTTCCGTTTCTTTTATCATTGTCATCACCAGCATTATAGGCACTTCTTCCCTATCTTATCTTTTGCCCCGGCATCCGTTTGCTGTGCTGATCCTTCCCTCCTTCCTGTGGATCGTTATCGTGACCCTCTCATGCCTGGCCGTATTGCCGTTTTTGTCCATGGTTCCACGTGAATATGCAGTGGACATCTGTGTATTGAGCTTCCTGTTATCCATTGTCAATATTAACCTGTCTGTATTGATTTCGCATCAGAAGATCACTGCGGTCAATTGGCTGAACTTCATTCAGGCTTTTGTGATCATCCTGATCCTGGTATTATCCTCTGCCTGGTTTGATAACCTTAGCCTCGGGGTATACCTGTGGTCGTTGTATGCCGGATATGGTGCGGCTTTGCTTTTCAGCTTGTATTTCGTTCGAAAGGATTATGCAGGCATCCGCCGCAAAGATCTCAGGACCTGGAAGGAAGCATTCAGAAAACTTGTGACCCTGGGACTGAGTAACCAGATCGCTGCTTTTGCCCAGATCATGAACCTCAGGCTGAGCTATTACCTGTTGAATTCGTTTGTCGGGAAAGAAGAGGTCGGTATTTATTCCAATGCAGTCTCCATAGCTGAATCCATATGGCTTATCGGAAGGAGCATAGCCACTGTCCAGCATTCGAAAATAGTCAACAGCCGTGACGCCGGTTATTCCATGGCTCTGACCTCGCGGCTCAACAGGCTGAACCTGGCCGTATCTGCAGCATTGATCCTGTTACTGGTCTGCATCCCGGAGTCCTGGTTCGTTTTTCTCTTTGGTGAGGAGTTTACCGCTATAAACCATATTATTCGCACATTGAGCCCGGGAATTTTGTTTTTCGGGGTTTATCTCATCCTATGTTACTATTTTTCAAGTACCGGAAGACCTTATATCAATGCGATAGCCAATATAGGCGGACTGGCTGTTACGCTGGTTGCCGGATTTCTGCTCATCCCTTCCCTTGAAAGTAACGGAGCCGGTATAACGGCCAGTTTGTCATACGGCGTAATGGCTTTGATTGTCCTGGTTTATTATATCCGCGAAGGCAAAAAAGTCAAAAGGAATCGTGAGAATATCGGAGGAACCGGTCCGGGTTCACCGGAATTCAGTGGCAACGATCCTGCCGTGATTTCCTGATATTCTTGGAAAAATTGATGTAAATGATCAGGACCACCGATTTTTGAATCATTATTAGGGTCGGACCAGGCTCTTATATAGAATATATTTGTTTTCTCCTTTAATCAGCTACAATAATTCATCCCTGCCCGTCCGGCAGGCGGGCTCTACGAGGATGTTGTTCTTCGCATATCCCCATGCTACAATAATTTATCCTCAGCGAGGATGAATACTTTTTAATACCCTGACGTAACCTCGTAGAGGTTCTATTATTGTAGAAAAAAAAGTCCTTTCAACCTTCCCAAACCTGCCAATCCCGCAGTGCGGGATTGAATTATTAATTGATTCTTTATTTGATAGATAAAGCTTCTTAATGTATTTTTATAGCCATTTTATTCTATATTAGAGCCTGGTGTGACCCCTATTCTACCCGTTGTTAGGCACTGGCGGTTATTGTTCTCAATCAACTTAATAAGTAGTTTGAATATTTATCTAAAAAATACTGAGAGGAGATTGTCTTTAGTTTGGCAACTGAAATTTGAGATTGGTTTTTTACTCTACTTTATCATAAACACTCTGTATCGCATCAATAACCAATTTTGGCTCATCTATCTGAATATAATGACCTGATTGAGTTGCTACAATGTGAGTTCCATCAGTAACTTCGTCTGCCAGATTTTGATGATAGGCTTTAAGTTCTTCCCACCGGCTTACATCTACATCTCCTTCCCCTGTGAAGCTTGAGGTTATTACCACAACAGGAACATCAGGAAGGTTTGGCAATGATTTGAATGTAGGGACTGATTCATTTAAACCCTCAACTGTTTCATCTAAAACACCCTGGGGCGCCCCTGCTTCAATAATATTTTCAATAGCCGTGGCTGAAAGCGTATCCACTAGTTCTTTCGGGGTAGGGTCTACAAAAACCATCCCTGCAATATCATCCGGGTATAGCATGGCATAAGTCTGTATATGTAGTCCTCCCATCGAGTGACCTACCATAATGTAAGGGGGTTCTATTTTGGCTGCTTCAAGCAGTGCATGAAGCTCATGGGCTATCTGAATTGTTGTTCGCGGTTCAGGTCCTTTCTCTGATTGCCCTAAACCCGCTCTGTCATATAAACATACCTGAGCAAAATCTTTTACCTTCTTTTGAACTACATCCCAACCAGACATAGTTCCACCATCCCCAATCCCTGATTCCAAAATGACAGCAGGCTTGTTTTGTCCATAACTTAATAGAAATAGTTTATGTCCACCCACATCAAATTTACCTGTGAATTTATAATCAGGTTTGTCATCCTTGTTACATGACAGCAATAGGAATGAAAAAATTGTTACCACTATTATATTCATTTTCATTTTAAGAATTAATTAACAATCGTTATACATTAAGAAAATTATGAAGCAAATATATTATTATCGTCAGAAATTAATCAAACCAATAATGCTAATACATACACCGGCAAAAAAGCAAGTACGTGGAAGCCTCGGACCAAGATAAAATATTGATAAAGTTGTTATAAATAGGTTTTGGTGAGTTTGGTTTTGTTTAACCAATTTATCTTCTTTAACATTGCTAATACTCAATTTTAAATTAATGATTTCTTACCCAATCAATAACTTCAGACCAGAACAATTCATGCTCACTAAACATAACGCTATGTCCTGATTGCTCAAAGATTACTTTATGAATATCCATGCTTTTAACATGGGTTTCAATATCTTCAGCTAATCCGGGTGGACATACAAAATCATACTTTCCCCAAAGAAGTAGTATTGGCAAAGTCAGTTTGTGCAAATTGTCTGAGTTTAAATGATCGTATGCTTGCAGGTAAATTTTATAAAGATCAGATGACAAGGAATTAGAAAAATCAGATCCAATAGATATATTATTAGAGAATATCTCAATTGAGTTACTCCTGGTTACATCAAACATGCTCTCTGCTTTATAAGCATATTCATTTAGCTTTACAGCACTTTCCTGACCACGATAGTCATTACTAGCACACCAATCAATTACTTCTTTCCAGAAATCAGCATTTCTGCCGGAATTTAATTCTTGATTCCCATAGAATAATAACATTTCTTTTGTAAGTGAATCATTGAGCAGGTAATTGTGTGCTCCATCCACTTGTATCCAACCTTTAACCATTTGCTCGTTCAATCCGTCCAATAGAAAGTAAGGGGCCAAAAACCCGCCCCAACTATGAGCAAATAAATATATTTTCTGATCTGAACCATACTTTGTTTTTAACAATTGAATGAGTTTCTTTAAATCATCTCGAAATGTATTAACATTCATTGACCCCCCATTACCCTGGGTCATACCAGCGAAACGCTGATCCCAATATACCATTGCGAACTCTGGCTCTACATTATTTCGAACATATTTTCCCCTGTATAAGAAAGAATTACCACCTGGACCTCCATGTATAATTAAAATCATCTTTTTACTATCTAGATTGCCGGCTACTGACACAGGCATGTTTTGATTGTTGTTTTGTAAAAAGAAATGATCGTTGGCCATTCCTGAGTACGTAAAACTCTCTTCCTGGCATGAGGTGATAATACCAATTGCTAATGTTAAAACTATATATACTTGTTTCATCGTAACGTTGACTTTCTTAATTCGTTTCTGCTT
>CAYMJH010000021.1:0-1495 GCA_964390385.1 uncultured Bacteroidales bacterium
ACCCTGGAATTCGGCCGGAATGAGCAAATTATCAATGCCCTGGAAGGCGGACTGGTAGTGGATGCTTTTCTAAAAAAAGTGCCGATCATGGCCACTGAAGACAACCACCGGTTGTTCCTTTCGCTTTTCGTCAGTTACCGCTTTGGCCGGGCTGTTGATGTCAGCGGTAAACAACCCAGAAAAACAAAGGTGGATGAGTTGCTGATGCAATAAGGCAGGCATGTGTGTGATCGGTAACCGGTAATCGGTATAGGTTCCTGCAATTGTTTGCAAATAACCATATTTTTTCTATCTTCGCTCATCGTTTTCAGATCTTTAATTCATAATTCTTAATTTAATATACTATGGCTAAAATAAAAGTTGGTATCAATGGTTTTGGAAGAATCGGAAGACTTGCATTCCGCGCTTCACTGCAACGAAATGACATGGAAGTGGTGGCCATCAATGACCTCATCGATGTTGATTACATGGCTTATATGCTTCGCTATGACACCATCCACGGACAATTTAAAGGTACGGTGGAAGTTAAGGACGGGAAACTGGTGGTAAACGGGAATGCCATCCGCGTTACTGCTGAAAAAGATCCTGCCAACCTGAAATGGAATGAAGCCGGCGTTGAATACGTGATTGAATCAACCGGGCTTTTCCTCACCAAGGAAAAAGCAGAAGCTCACCTGAAAGCCGGAGCAAAAAAGGTGGTTATGTCAGCCCCTTCCAAAGATGATACGCCCATGTTTGTTATCGGGGTAAACCATAAGACTTACCAGAAAGATATGAATATGGTTTCCTGTGCTTCATGCACGACAAATTGCCTCGCACCCGTTACCAAAGTCCTGCATGACAACTTCGTTATCGTGGAAGGACTTATGACCACCGTTCATTCCACCACTGCCACACAGAAAACCGTTGACGGGCCTTCGATGAAGGACTGGAGGGGCGGCCGCGCCGCTGCCGGGAACATTATTCCCTCTTCCACCGGAGCAGCCAAAGCGGTTACCAAGGTAATACCCGACCTGAAAGGTAAACTCACCGGCATGGCCTTTCGCGTTCCCACCCTGAATGTATCGGTCGTTGACCTCACCTGCCGCCTTGAAAAAGCCACTTCCTATGAGGACATCTGTGCTGCCATGAAAAAAGCTGCAGAAGGTGAACTGAAGGGCATCCTTGGCTATACCCAGGATGAAGTTGTTTCCAGCGATTTCATTGGCGATTCCCGGACCTCCATTTTCGATGCAAAAGCCGGTATCATGCTCAATCCTAACTTTGTGAAGATCGTGGCCTGGTATGACAATGAATGGGGTTACTCCTGCAAGCTGCTGGACATGATAGCTCATATAGACACAGTGAAATAAAAGGCCCCCGAAAAAGGTCTTCCGTAAAAAAAAGTCCGGTTTCTGACCGGACTTTTTTTATTGAATGAATTCAATCAGGTTAAAGGGCAACCGCACCGATGTTTTATAATGCTCGCCCAGGCTGAAGATAGCTTCATCGTCCT
>CAYMJH010000021.1:1505-7704 GCA_964390385.1 uncultured Bacteroidales bacterium
CGTAATACCAGTTTATCATGCACTGATAACCCTCGTCCTGCTTCTTTTTCAGCATCCTGAATATCCCCAGCAGGTATTTTGAGGAACCGCTGTTCACGTATTCGAGGTTCAGATCAAAGCGGGTAACATCGGCCGGATTCTTATAGTATTGTTCGATCCAGTTCAGCAGGCGATCAAAGAAGTCCCCCGGATTTTCTGGGATTGACCTGCCTTCGATCTTCAGATGGCCGGTCACCGGATTAAATTCAACACTTGGCGTACTGCTGGTTTTTTCGATGATCAACTCTTTCATATCGTAAGTGTTTATATTATTCATACCGTAAGGCAACAATAGGGTCAAGCTTCGATGCCTTGGCTGCAGGATAATATCCTGAAACCAGTCCCACCAGGGTGCAAAGAATGATGCCGGAAAATATCCAGATCCAGGGCATTACAAATTGCGACTGGAACAGCTGGGACAAAATTTTCCCTACCAGCACACCCAATATGATGCCTGCAAAGCCTCCCAACTGACAGATCAGGATAGCCTCAAATAAAAACTGCTGCCGGATCACGGTATTTTTTGCCCCGATAGCCTTCCGTATCCCTATCTCGGTAGTCCGTTCGGTGACCGATACCAGCATGATATTCATCAGGCCTATGGCAGCACCGCACAGCGTGACAATGCCAATGACCGTCGCAGCGATCAGGACAATGCCTAAAATATCCTTCAGCAAATTGGACAGGAAATCACTTTTGGTAATTTCAAAATCCGATTCATCGGTAACCTTCAACCGGCGGACCGATCTGAAGAGTCCTTCCGAATAGCCGATGGCGGCTTCGGAAAGCGATTCACCCGAAGGCACGACATTGATGGAATAATTCCGGTTGGGCCACGAAAAATACTGCCTTACACTGCTGTAGGTGAGTATGCACATATTGTCGCTGCTGGAGAAGCTCGATCCTTTCTCTTTTAAGACCCCTACAACCATAAACTTCCCACTTCCGACACTGATAATTTTGTTCAGCGGGTCCTCTCCCTTTTTGAACAGTTTTCTGTCCAGCGAACTGCCCAGTAAAACAACGTTGCGGTTCATCTGCACATCCTGATAAGAGATATTGCGGCCTTTGGCAATTTCATAACCGGCGGTGAGAAGATAATTCTCATCGGCTCCTATAACGGAAATATTCGGATGGGTTTTTTCCGACTGGAATTTTACCACTGCCGTGTTGGAGGCATAGGTGGAGATAGAAACCGTAGCCGGGAAAGAAAACCGTTCCTTAAACTCCTTTGCCTGGCGGAAGGAAATATAGGGATTGTTCTTCCGGCGTTTGCGCTCGCCATCGGTCTGAACAAAGAAACTGCGGCTTTCAATGGTGAAAGTGTTGGCTCCCATAGTGGCAAACTGGGTCGTTATGGTGCTTTTAATGGAATCAATGGCCGTGAGGATCCCTATCAAAGCCATAATGCCAACGGCAATGATCAGCATGGTCAATACAGACCGCAGCATGTTTGACCGGATGGATCCGAGCGAAACCCTCAGGTTCTCTTTTATCAGCGCTAGAGCCTTCATGGTACCATGATATGCCACACTTTCGGCAAAGCAAAAATACGGTAATTTTTATTCCTTTATAAAATATTTGTTAACAATTCATTATCACCTGATTCAACCCAAACCTAAAGCATAATAAATATAATGCATACCGATAATTTCCGGTAAAACGGGGAAATACAGCCAGCCGGTTGTCGCCGGAGGGCTTATCGGTAAAAATAATGACTCCAAGGTAAACAAGTTCCATACTAGCTGGTTTTATTTGCAAAGGGTATTTTATTATAACGGGCCCTGCCATGAATTATTGGTATATTTACAATCCAAATGCAACTGAATATCATGACAGACATCATTAACAATCACAGGTCCATACGCAAATACAAAGACGAGCCATTGAGCCAGAAGCTGCTTTCAGATATCCTGTACGCTGCCACCCGTGCTTCCACCACCGGTAATATGCAGGTATACAGTATTGTGGTGACCACTGATATAAAGCTTAAAGAAAGGTTGTGGGAGGCACATTTTAAACAGAATATGGTTTTGCAGGCTCCGGTTATCATGACTTTTTGTGCAGATTTTAACCGCTTCAATAAATGGTGCAGGCAACGCAAGGCTGAACCCGGATACGATAATTTTTTATCTTTTTTTACCGCTGCCATCGATGCCCTGCTGGCAGCACAGAATGCTGCCCTGGCAGCCGAATCACAGGGTCTTGGTATTTGCTACCTGGGAACGACCACTTATAATGCAGACAGGATCATTGAGATTCTTGAACTCCCTTCCGGTGTTGTACCTGTAACCACATTGGTAACGGGTTATCCCGATGAAGTTCCGGAGATAACCGACCGGCTGCCTCAGGAAGCTGTGGTCCATACTGAAAAATACCAGGATTATCAACCTGAAGATATCGACCGCATCTATCACGAGAAGGAAGATTCAGCCCTGACACATAAATTGTTGAAAGAAAACGAGCTGGAAACCCTGGCCCAGATCTTTACCCAAAAACGCTACACGAAAAAAGACAATGAGCTGTTTTCTCAAAAGCTGCTTGAAGTGATCAGGAGGCAGGGGTTTTGGGGAGAGTAACAGTGAAGGGGTGATGGGGAGAAGAGGAGAAGAAGCGGCAGGAGGCAGCAGCAGTAGATCGGTAATCGGTAATCGGTGATCGGTAATCGGTTGTAAGTTGTCGGTTGCTGTGCCCACCGTAGCCTGAAAAGGTTTTGTGCGTTGGCGGCGAAGGTGGGTCGGTTATTTAGGTTGTGATTGTTGTGATTGTTGTGATTGTTGTGATTGTTGTGATTGTCGGTTGTCGGCTGTCGGGATTATTCGATCATCAGCGCTACCTGGAAATAATTGTTAACGGCCCCTACCAGCCTGGTCTTTATATAATATGCCTCGGAAAATATTCTGAAGGCATAGGCTTCATGATTCGGTACATTGAACTCATCAAACATCAGGATGTCACCTTTACTTAAATACGGGGCCAGGCTGGTCAGCACAAAAAGCGTGGAAGAAAACAAGTCTGCATCCAGGTGAATGATCTTCCTCCTGCCGGCTTTCATGGCAGGGTGAAAATCCTGCAGGAATCCCGGCAGGGTTTGCTGAAAAAGCCCTTTTATGAAACTACCCCGCGGATCGCTGATATCCGGCATATCGGCCAGCATATCCCCCCTGCTATAGGTGCTGCCCCAGTCTTCAGGCAACCCTTCAAAAGTATCAAAGCCGTAAAATCTGCTATCAGGATGCCCGCAATGATGCAGCCACCAGTTAAAGGAACTTCCCTTATAAACCCCGAATTCCAGGTAGGTGATCTCCCGGTTGCCCAGGTCAAAGGTATCGATTATATGCCGGTAAAGCTGACAGCGCTTGGCATAATCCCTGCTGAAAGAATAGAAGTCATTGAAAGAAGCGGAACCCTTCTGCCGGGACACCCAGCTTGAAAGGCTGAGCATGTTGGTCACAAGCAATAACGGGCGTCTCAGCCATCCCAGGCAGGAATAGGGCAGTATGAGAAGCAGCAAACCCTTTAAAGAACCCCTGATTTTCATTGTCTCTGGTTTTTACCTGAATTTGATTTTTGCAGCGGCAAAAAGGCTCATTTTGATCAGCAACCAGCCGTGGCGGAACCTGCTGATCTGAGTCGATCCGTATTCACGGTCCTTATAACGTACAATGACTTCAATGATCTTCAGGTTCAGTTTTGCTGCACCGAACAGCAGGTCAAAATCACCAAACGGATCGAATTCACCGAAATAATGACGGTTCCTAGCAATTTGCAGATAATCGCTTTTGAAAAGAACCTTGGTGCCGCACAGGGTATCCTTAAGCCGCTGACCCAGCAGATAGGAAAAAAACCAGCTGAAGAATTTGTTCCCGATCAGGTTCAAAAACCTCATGGCCTGTTTTTCCATGGGATATACGAGCCGGCATCCGTTGATGAACTCTCCCCTGCCATTGGCCAGGGCCTCGTAGAATTTCGGCAGGTCTTCCGGCGGCGTGGTCAGATCGGCATCCAGGATCATTAAAACATCGCCCCCGGCCATTTCAAATCCTTCCCTTACGGCGTTTCCCTTCCCCCTGCCTGTTTGCTTTATAACCTGTATATCTTTCCCCGGGTAGGCACCTTTAACACGAAGCATTTCCTCGTAAGTCTGATCGGAGGAATTCCCTTCGACAAAGATAAACTCCTGCTTCTGCCCGAAGAGCGGAGTGCGCCTGATGGCATTCTCAATATTGCCTTTTTCGTTGCGGGCCGGAATGACAATGGACACCGAAAAGGATTTTCCGGTTTGTTCCTGAAGAGGCCTTGCTATAATGAAATTAACCAGGCCGAACAGGTTGAAGAAAGGCAGGTTGACCAGCATCTTGTTCATCAGGAAGGACAGCAATGGCACGAATTTAGGCAGGAGAACCTTGTATTCCGATTTGATCACCTGGTAGCCTTCCAGTTCAAGCAGATTGTCTATATCGTTGTGAGTAAGCCAGTTGGAAATAGGTGTTTTCTGTTTGAGATGAAGCGTCTCGGCAAGTTTTAAGACGGGCTCCCAGAAAAAATTATAATTGGAAATAATGACTTTGGTACCGTTGTGGCAATGGGCCTTTATGCTTTTCAGCACGCCCTGGATATCATACAGGATATGCAGCACATCGGATATGATGATATAATCAAAGGTTTCATCCAGTTTCAGATCCTCGGCATCACAGGCATAAAACCGCAAATCGGGGAACAATTGCCGGGCCTGGGTAATCATATTCCCGGCAAAGTCAATTCCAACGCCTTCGGAAGGCTTTACGGCATGCAACAATTCACCGGTCCCGCAGCCGATTTCCAGCACTTTGGAATGCGCCGGGATCATGAAGCCGTAATGGTTCTCGAGGTAACGGTGATAATACCGGTTTCTTCTTTTGATTTTTACCCGCCTGCCTGCAACCGAGTTGTAAAATGACCTTACTTTTTCCTTGGATGTCATTGACTGTACTGGCTTTACTAATGATGATCCCTGATTGAACTGACAAACATAATGGTTTTATCCTTATATTTAACCGCAGTAAATAAAAAAAAGAACTCTACCAGGATCATGAGCTCAAAAAAACAGCCATCAAAAAAGCAGGCCGGCCGGCCGGTACCCCCAAAAAAAACAGGCAAAAAAACCGGGAACGAGGCCACCGGGAAAAGAAAATTGATCGAAGTACTGGATAGCCATTTTGCAAAGAATGCCACTGCCTATTTCATTATCTGCCTTGTGCTCAATATCATCATCGGCATCTACCTGTTTGATGTCAAAGTCAGTACCGGTGAAGATGATTCGGGTTATATCGTATCAGCCAAGCAGTTTCTTGAAGGCACGGCCTTCCCGGGCTGGCATGGCCCTTTTTATTCGATGTTCCTTTCCTTGCTGGTTGCCTTGTTCGGCGTGAAGCTCATGGTTTTTAAAGTATTTTCATTCCTCTTCATTATCGGGCACTTCATTTTCTTTTACTATTCCTTCAAAGGAAGATTATCGCCAGCCATCCTGGTCATCACCTCGCTGATCATATCCGTCAACTCGCAGATCCTTTATTTTGCCAGCCAGACTTATTCGGAAGCCTTGTTCCTGTTGCTGCAATCCCTGTTTTTCTTTGTTTTCTTCAAGCTGCAGGATGCCGGACCTGACACGTTAAAAGATCAGATCAGGACCTGGAAATATTGGCTGGGCATGGGATTGCTTGTATTCCTGATGACCATCACCCGTAATATCGGTATTGCGGTGCTCGGTGCCATCATACTGTTTTTCCTTTTCGAAAGAAAGTTCTGGGCGATACTGGCAACCCTTGCCTCTTACCTGATTTTCAGGATACCTTTCAACATGTATAAAAGGATCGCATGGGATCTCAAGGGGGCGGAGTTTTCAGCCCAGATGAATGAAATCCTGCTCAAGGACCCCTATTCGAGCACCCTGGGGCAAGAAGATCTCGGGGGCATGGTGACGCGGTTCTGGGATAATGCCCTGATATACCTCTCGAGGCATTTTTCAGTCATCCTCGGCCTGAAGCCGGAAGGCAACGTAAATACAAGTTCACTGGCGACCATCCTGATCATTGTGCTGGTAGTACTCGCATTTGTGCTGTCTATACGCAGGAATAAAACCATGTTGTTTGTCACTCTTTATCTCGGTGTTATGATCGGC
>CAYMJH010000021.1:7714-14642 GCA_964390385.1 uncultured Bacteroidales bacterium
CAGATGAGGATGATCGTCATCTATGCGCCCCTCATGATACTGTCCGTTTCATGGGCTTTGATGGAAATACCCTGGGTCAGAAAGCGCGGGATCCTGCAGCTGATGTTACTGCTTCTGATGTGCATCGTATTTATGAAAGTGTTTTCAGCGACCGCCGTAAAGATCAAATACAATCAGAAAGTCCTTGCCAAAAACATGCGGGGCAACCGGTATTACGGATTTACACCCGACTGGCAGAATTTCCTCAAAATGAGCGAATGGGTGGGGAAAAACCTTCCTGACAGCACCGTGGTGGTTTCCCGGAAACCTTCCATGTCTTTTATCTACAGTGAGGGGAAAGAGTTTTACCCCATGTACAGGTTCCCGACCGAGGATGCAGACACCCTCATGGCAAGGATTGAAAAAAGGACCGGTCCACTGACCGCCATCCGGCAAAATGAAGTGTTCGGGAAAAATATACCCTTTGGTCATCAGCTGGCAGCCAAAGCCTCTATTGTCGCCGTGGTGAACCAGGAAAATGACGTTTACACGCTGCACCGGAAAACGCATGAGCCCGTGCAGGCACTGGACGCACTGATTCAACAATACCAGCTCTCCCCCTTGGGATCTGACAGCCTGCTCAGCATCCTGCACAGGAATAACCAATCCTATTACGGCATTTCTCCCGATACCTTGCTCAATAACCTCAGGGTCAACAGGGTGGAATATGTCATTGCAGCAAGCCTCAGGGCAAATCCCCATATGAAGACCGAACGGATCATCAACACCGTTCAGCGCTACCTTTACATCATCGAGATCAAGTATCCGGGCATTTTCAGCCTTCATCATCAGATCGGCGACAACAATAACGAGCCGGCCTTCCTTTATAAAATCAATTATTCCCTGTATGGAATGGAAATTCCGAAACCCTGAAAATTATGCCGGTGGCGCCAGGTAAAATAAAAACCGCTGTGCTGATCGGTGCAGGCAACGTGGGTTGGCACCTGGGGCATCTCCTGTTTCAAAAAGGGTACAGCGTGCTCCAGGTCATTAGCCGCACTGAAAGCTCCTGCAGGGAGCTGGCAACACGGTTGCATGCCGGTTTTAGCACCCGTCTTGATCAGTTGCACAAAGATGCCGGCATTATTATCATAGCGGTGCCCGACGGCCAGATCAGCAGGGTGATCAGCCGGACTGACTTCGGAAACAGCTTTGTGGTCCATACTGCGGGCAGTGTTCCCATGGAAGTCTTCCGGGGAAAAGCCGTGCATTATGGCGTGCTTTATCCGCTGATGACCTTTACCCGGAACAAGCCGGTTGATTATTCAGCCCTACCTTTGTTGATCGAGGCCAACACCGATGAAAACGTGAAAAAGCTGCTGGCATTTGCCAAAACCCTTTCGGAAGAGGTAAAGCCTGTCAGCTCCGAAACGAGAAAAATCCTTCACCTGGCCGCCGTGTTCGCCTGCAATTTCCCGAATCATATGGTTGCCCTGGCCGAACACCTGCTTTCGCGCAACGGGATTGCATTTGAAATCATGAAGCCGCTGATACGGGAAACAGCCGACAAGCTGAACACGATGTCTCCGCTTTCCGCTCAAACCGGTCCGGCCATGAGAAATGACAGGTCCACCATGGCAAATCATCTGAAACTGTTGTCGGATGAAGCCGAAATAGCGAAGTTATACCGGCAAATTAGCAAAAGTATCATTACTTTTACCGCAAAGAAAATCAGCCAGTAGCCTATGGGTAATATACGGGAAAAGTTCGGCAGTATAAAAGCCTTTGCCTTTGATGTCGACGGTGTTTTTACAGACGGGAACGTATTACTTCACCCCAACGGTCATTACCTGAGGATGATGAACATCAAGGACGGGTATGCCGTGCAATATGCCGTCAGGGCCGGCTATCCCGTGGCCATCATCACCGGCGGCTATTCGAGGATGGTGAGAAAACGATTTGCCTACCTGGGAGTTAAGGACATTTATATGCGTTCAGCCCAAAAGACCGGTGCTTTTGAGCATTTTAGCCATAAATACGGGCTGGCCTTTGCCGATATCCTGTACATGGGAGATGACATTCCCGACTTTGAAGTGATGAAAAAGGCCGGTGTGGCCGTGTGTCCGGCCGACGCCGTACAGGAAATACAGGAGATCTCCGCCTACATTTCCCACCAGCGGGGAGGAGAAGGCTGTGTGCGCGATATCATCGAACAGGTTTTGCGGCTGCAGGGAAAATGGATGAAAGACGGGGCTTTTTTATGGTGATGACTTTTACCTATATAAAGGCTGTCAGCAGGCTAATCAGGCTCCCCAACCTGCTGATCATCGTGCTGACCCAGTCGCTGGTTCGCTGGTCACTGATGGCCCCCCTGCTGCAAGTCAATGGAATGGAACTTCAAATGAGCCCTTTCCGGTTTGTTGCGCTGATGCTGGCTACCGTGCTGATAACGGCAGGAGGCTATGTCATCAATGACTATTTCGACCGGAAAATCGATACGGTGAACAACCCCGGGGAGGTCATCGTGGGCCGGACAATCAGCCTTCGGCATTCCATGACGATTCACCTGGCGTTGACCGCATTCGGCGTTCTGCTGGGCTTGTACGTTGCATGGGCTGTTGGTTTCATCGTCCTCGCCATCTTGTTTTTGCTGGGCAGCGGCATGCTTTGGTTTTATTCCACCACCTACAAACGCCAGGTATTTCTGGGGAACCTGATTGTCGCCCTCATGACGGCCATGGTTCCCATGATCGTGCTGCTTTTTGAGCTGCCGCTGCTTTACAGGCAATACGGCAACCTGCTGGCATCCGGTGATTTAAATTTATCTTACCTGACCTTATGGGTGGGCTGTTTTTCGGCTTTTGCCTTCATCCTTACCCTGGCCCGTGAAATCGTGAAGGATGCGGAAGACCTTAAAGGCGATGCTGTCTATGGACGCAGAACCTTGCCGGCTGTTGCAGGCCTGCCTGTTTCCAAGGCCATCGTGATTGCTCTTTTTACCCTCACGGCACTTTCCCTGGTCCTTCTTTACATATTTTACCTGCCCGACAGGTTAACCCTCGTTTATATAATGGCTTTGCTGATAATTCCGCTGGCCATTGCCGTTTTCCTCACCCTGAAAGCCAAAAACTCAGCTGATTTCCATGTCATCAGCATCCTTGCCAAAGGCATCATGATAGCCGGCCTGCTGTATGCTTTGATAGCCCGGTACATTATTCACCATTATTCCTGAAAAATTGACGGCATTAGAAAGGTTAAACCAGTACCCCATCATCCTGGCCTCCCTGTCACCCCGGCGAAGGTTCCTGCTCGCAGAACTGGGACTGAAATTTGAGGTCGTTGCCAACAACGATGTTGATGAATCGTTTCCCGACCGCCTCCGGGCCGAAGCCATACCGCTTTACCTGGCCGGACTCAAAGCCCGTGCTTATCACTACCTGCTGAAAGAAAAAACCATCCTGATCACGGCTGACACCATCGTATGGCTGGATGGCGAACTGATCGGGAAACCCCGTGATGCAGACGATGCCAGGGCCATGCTTCGCAAACTATCAGGCAAAATGCATTATGTTTATACCGGGGTCTGTATCACCTCGTCGGAAAAACAAAAAACCTTCTCGGCTGCATCAAAAGTTTTTTTCAGGGAACTTGCACAGGCCGAAATTGATTATTACGTCGACACTCACAATCCGATCGACAAGGCCGGTGCATACGGCGTTCAGGAATGGATAGGCTATATCGGGGTGGAACGAATCGAAGGCTCGTATTTCAATGTTATGGGCCTGCCCGTGCAACAATTGTACAGCGAACTGATCCGATTTATTCAATGAACCATACATTTGCATGTTATGAAGAAATTGTCATTACTGGCAGGGTCGGTTTTGCTCGCGGCAACCCTGCACGCCGGAGAGGGCATGTGGATTCCCCTCCTGCTTGAAAACAGCGTCATTGCAGACATGCAGGCAGCCGGTCTGAAACTGTCCGCCCGGGAAATATACAGCATTAACCAGGCCAGCCTTAAAGATGCCGTGGTGATGTTCGGCAGGGGATGCACAGGCGAAATCATATCCCCCGACGGGCTGCTGATCACCAACCATCATTGTGCTTACGGGCGTATCCAGGCCCACAGCACGTTGGAGAAAAACCTGCTGGAAGAAGGTTTCTGGGCAACTTCACGGGACCAGGAGCTGCCGAATCCGGGCCTCACCGTTTCCTTCCTGGTGAGGATTGAAGACGTGACCGAAAAAGTGCTCGAAGGGACCGGCAAGGAAATGACAGAGGCCGGGCGGGCCGCCGTTATCGATGAAAACTCGCGGTCAGTTGTCGCCGATGCCATTAAAAACAGCCATTATGAGGCATCCGTGGAATCCTTTTATTTCGGGCGTGACTTCTACCTGTTTGTATACGAAGTATTCAGGGATGTAAGACTGGTCGGCAATCCCCCCTCTGCTATCGGAGAATTCGGAGGGGATACCGACAACTGGATATGGCCCAGGCACCGGGGCGATTTCTCGCTGTTCCGCGTTTATGCCGGGAAAGATAACAAACCGGCAGACTATTCCCCGGATAATGTACCGTATCAGCCCAGAAAATATCTGACCCTTTCAGGGAAAGGCGTTCAGGAAGGCGATTTTACCATGGTACTGGGATACCCCGCCAAAACCGACCAGTATTTGCATTCCGATGGCCTTGCCATGGTTGTTGAAGATATTCTTCCCGCAAGGATCAGCATGCGCGAGGAAAGGCTCAGGGTCATGGCCGAAGAAATGGCGAAAAGCCGCGAAACCAGCCTGCAATATGCCAACAAGCAGCAGGGTGTCAGCAATGCCTGGAAAAAATGGGTGGGGGTGACGGAAGGAGCAAAAAGAACCGGTGTCATCAACGAAAAGGCCGGCCTGGAAAAAATGCTGGTCCGCGGTCAGAACGCCGACTCAGCGCAGGCGGCTTCTTTTGCTGCCGTGCTGCAAAACCTTTCAGACTTTTACCGGGTGAACCGGCCCGGCCTCATAGCATCGGCACTGGGCAGCGAGACCATGGAGAGCTTTGAAATGATACGGTTTGCCTCGGGTTTTGTAAGCCATGCCCTGAACGCAATGCGCCAGGATACCCTCAACTATGCCGGGCTGAAAGACCAGCTGAAAAAGAAGGCCGACGGTTACTTTAAAAGCGTCAACCTTACCATCGACCAACGGATCATGCCCGGTGTCCTCAACATTTATTTTGCCTCGGTCGATCCTGCCTTTTTACCGAAAACCTATCACACCATTCAAAACCGTTTCAAGGGGGACGCCGGCGCCTGCGTCGAAAACCTGTTTGAAAAAAGTATCTTCACCCGTCCCGCAAAACTATACAGGTTCATTGACCACCTGTCACCGCGGACTTCAAAAAAACTGCTGTCAGATCCTGCCACCCTTTTCTACCAGGACTTTTCCGACGTCTTTTATCCCTATTTCATGAAAGCTGACAGCCTCGACCGGGTATTGCAACGTCTTTACAGGGACTATCTGGGCGCTTTGATGGCATGGGATACAAACCACACCTTTTATCCCGATGCCAATTTCACCATGCGGCTTGCTTACGGCAAGGTGGAAGGCTACACGGCCGAAGACGCGGTTATTTATGACTATTTTACCACCACAAAGGGCATCCTTGAAAAAGGAAGCCAGGATATAGCCGATTACAGGGTCGATCCAAAGCTGAAACAACTCATCGAAAGCCGGGATTACGGACCTTATGCTTCAGATTCCACGATGCCGGTCTGTTTCGTTGCCTCCAACCACACCTCGGGCGGAAATTCGGGGAGCCCCGTGCTGGATGATGAAGGACGGCTGGTCGGGATCAATTTCGACCGCAACTGGGAAGGCACCATCAGCGACTATGAATACGATCCCGCCGTATGCCGGAATATCTCGCTGGATATCCGGTATGTGCTCTTTGTCATCGACAAGATAGCTGAAGCAGACAATATCATGAAAGAACTTCACATCGAATAAGTTACACCGATACACCCCGAAAGGGTGGGGGCACCCCGAAAGGGTCCCCCCACCCTTTCGGGGTGTCAGGCAATAAATTATTGAATATGAGCCTTTTTGTGAGAGTTAACGGATGTGGTAATGCATGGCCGGTTTTTCTGGGCACCGATCATCCTTTTTACAACCGGATGGTGGCGGATGACCTGGGGAGCGCTTCTTATGCCGTCATTAATTGTATGGGAAAAAACTATTCCCCTCGCACGATTGAATGGGAGGTCATTGTGGACGCAGGCCATCATACTGTCCCTTTCCTGCTGAAGAACGAAAACCGCATCCCCGAGGCCGTGCTGCTAACCCACGGGCACCCCGACCATATACTGGGTGTTGACTGGATTGCCCAGAGCCTCAACCTTACCCGCCCGGACATTGAAAAGCTTCCCCTGTATGCAACCGAACCATGCCGGAAACAGGTGCTGGATACTTTTCCCCACCTTCAGCATGCTGTTTCATTCAACGTGCTCAAGCCCGGCAGGAAAGAACCGGTAAAACAGGTTCCGGGATTGTCCGTAACGGCATTCCCTGTTTACCATGGCCAGCATACCCGCGGCGCCGCCATGCTGCTGGTTGAATATGAAGACAATGAAGGTTGTTCCAGCGCTTTGTTCACCGGCGACCTGCTTTTCCCCTTCCTGAGAAACGAGGATTATGCTGTCCTGGCAAAGGCACAAGTCATGTACATCGACTGTTCTAACCGGTTCAGCTATCCTGCCTCCAGCCATATGTCCTTTACGACAACCATGCCCGAAAAAAATACAGCTTCCCCCTACCTGGAAGAATGGAAGCACAAAAATCCGGTTGACCGTTGCGCGGCCCTGCAGCTGCTTGATGATGCCGACGAGGACTACAGAAGGTATTTCGACCGGTTCATCCAGGAAAACAGCCATTACGGGAACATCCCTTTCTCGGTAACGGAATTT
>CAYMJH010000021.1:14668-28161 GCA_964390385.1 uncultured Bacteroidales bacterium
GTTCACTACTCCGGGTATCATGACCGGCAATATTACCGGCAGGAGATACTGGACCGGGAGAGCCTAAAGAAATGGGCAAGACAGGCGCTGGCAGCAGCAGGACTGAAATCGGTGAGGCTGGAAGTACCTGTTGCCGGAAGCCTGCATAAACCGGAATAAATTATCAACAGAATCTTGTTTTTAATAAACAATTTATATATTTGTGTTACTTTTTAAAAATTAGTAACACTAATATTTTAAACCCATGAGAATTCCTGTTTCAGTGCTGTGCCTTTTCTTTTTGGCCTCTTTTCTGAATGCACAGCAAGATCTGAACGACACCATTGCCCTCAATGAAGTCGTGGTCACGGCATCAAAGAACGCGGTGGCCAGGCGCAATGTGCCGCTTACGATCTCATCCATCAGCCCGGAACAGATCGAGCAAAGCGACGAAACGGCCCTGCTTCCGCTGATCAGCGAGCGGATACCCGGCCTGTTCGTCACCGAGCGCGGCATGCTGGGCTTCGGCGTGTCATCCGGCGCTGCCGGCCAGATCAGCATACGCGGCACGGGCGGGTCACCTACCACACAGGTGCTGGTGCTGATCGACGGCCACCCCCAGGTGATGGGCATCATGGGGCATCACCTGCCCGATGCCTATGTCACTTCCGATGCGGAGAAGGTTGAAGTGATCCGCGGCCCGGCTTCCATCCTTTACGGTTCAAACGCCATGGGAGGCGTTATCAATATCATAACGCGCCGGCAACAGGAAGACGGATTCAACGTGAATGCCCGCGCGGCATACGGTTCTTTCAACACGCAAAAATATGCGCTGAGCGGAGGCCTCCGTAAAAACAAGCTGTCAATTTTCGGATCGGTGAACCGCGGAAGCACCGACGGACACCGCGACAGCTCGGAATTCGCCATTACCAACGGCTATGTAAAAGCCGGCTATGCCTTCAACTCCCGGATCAACCTGACGGCTGACCTCAACCTTGCCGGTTATCATACGCAGGACCCGGGGAAGACAGGCGGCCTTGCCGGCGCCAACATGAACATCCTCCGCGGTATTTCTTCCGTCTCGCTCGATAACACCTTCAACAATACAGAAGGCTCAGCCAGGTTCTATTATAACTTCGGGGACCATGACTTCACCGACGGCTGGAAATCGCACGACGAAATGTTCGGTGTTATGGTATACCAGGTTGTGAAGCCTATGCAGGGAAACACCGTTACCCTGGGTTATGACTTCATGCATTACGGCGGTAAAGGAAGTCCGATCACCACCGTCCTTCGCGATGAGAACGGCGCCATCATCCCGGGCGAACACGGACCCCAGTTCATGCTGTCGGAATACAACGACACCTGGATCTCGATGCAGCAGCATGCCCTTTATGCCTTTATGCAGCAACAATTGCTGCAAAAGCTGACCCTTACGGCAGGACTTCGGTACGAGAACAACAGCATTTTCGGCGGTGAATTCATTCCGCAGGCCGGATTTGCTTTTTATCCAGGCAGTCGTACCACCTTGCGGGGTTCCGTATCCAAAGGATACCGCCCGCCTTCCCTGCGCGAACTTTACCTTTTCCCCACCGCGAACGACAAACTGATGCCAGAGAACCTCGTCAATACGGAAATAGGCTGGGACCAGGAGTGGATGAAAGGCAAGGTCAATACCGTACTCACCGTGTTTTACCTTACCGGCGACAACCTCATCGTAAAAAATCCCCCGGTTGCCCCGCCTCCCCCCCTGTATAAGAACTCAGGCGGGATCACCAACACAGGCGTTGAGTTCTCCGCTGATATCAAGCTGCTGAAAGGACTTAACATCCATGCCAATTATGCCTTTATCCATATGAAAAATCCCGTGACCGGCACGCCGGAGCACTGCCTCTTCCTGATGCCGCAATACAGGACCGGGAAATTATCCGTCTCCGCCAAAATGCAATATATTAATAAACTCTATGGTGAAGATGAAGCCGGACTGGTTTCCGTCATCGAGGACAGCTATGTCCTGCTGGGAGCAAAAGCCGGCTTTCAGATCCATAAATTACTGGATATCTATATTGCCGGCGACAACCTGCTGAACCAGGAATACCAGCATTTATACGGTTATCCCAATCCCGGGATTAACGTGATGGCGGGAATAAATCTCAAATTCTTCAAATAGAAAAAATATTCTGAGCATAGTATCCAGTCAAAATTACTATCATTAAATTATAGAGAGGAGGAAATGCAAATAGATCTCCCAAGGATTTTGATTTCCTTTAATTTTTCCTCAAGTATTTAAAGAATTATAATACTTCTCTTATTAGCCCCAAACATTATGGCAGGGCAAGAAAAATGCATTTGCCTGATTGATATTCTTTCTTAATTCTATGAGCAATAGGTATTTACCCCCCCCCATATTTTTATCCCTGGAGTTCTCCACCTTTACAAAACCAAATTTTACTTCAAATTGTCCCTCATTTTCATAATAATAACTTCTGATACAAGCATTGTAGCAAATTTCAGCACCGAAATCCTTCATCAGGTTTAAGGTTTCATATAATGCTCTTTCGGAAATAAAAAGTTTTTCAGATAACTCTTTTGGAGTGCCGGTACATTTCAACTTAATACAATGATCAATTGCCTTGATACGGTCAAAGTAATTTAAAAATTTCATGACAGGATAATTTAGTTTGGTGTCTACATATATTGTCCCTCGAGAATAAAATATGTTACCTTCAGTTCTAAACAAAACATTGCAATAAACGTAATTTATATTCATTCCAAACTATTTGACTTGAAATTATATGCACATTTTCAGTGAAAAGAAAAGAGCAGCCCTGAGGCTGCTCCATTGCCTTTTTTCACTTTGTCAGTATCATTCGCTTTATGTCAATTATTTGTCCATCTGCAATTAATGAATAAAGATAAAGACCTGCATGAAGTGTTGCTCCGGGAATAATAATATTACCTGATCCCTTGTATTCAATTTCTGTTTGTTTTACTTCATTACCTTGAATGTCATGAATAATGATGGAAGCTTTTATTGTTTCTTCAGGTACAAAATATTCTATTTTTGTATCAATTGTAAATGGATTGGGGATATTCTGAAATAAAACCGCAGAACCATTTTTAGGTGCATTAGTCTCTAATAGAGAGGTACCTTTAAGTTTGGAGGATCCTTCAAGACTTTCCAATTTTTTAGTAATTGTAATTAATTCTTCTTCATGAATTGTAGCCAAGGTTTGTAAAGTCTCAATTTCTTTTTGCTGCTCCTTTATTGCTTCAATAAGTAATGGTATTAACTGAATATAATCAATGCCCAGGCCAATGCTATCTGATTTGACTATTTCAGGCAATATTCTCATAACATCCTGGGCAACAAGTCCCATCTGCTTCCCCCCGAAATGCTCATCCTTGTCTTGTGTATTTATACCAATGATATTGAAATCTAAATCATATTTTACCCCATTAAGCTGGATTATTCTGTCTAATGATTTACTTAGGGGTGCAATGTTCTTTTTAAATTTGGCATCGGACAACTTTGTACAACTCACATAATACTGAACATAATCAAATGTTCCTATATTCCAGGCATTTGGTGTGCCCAAATAACCGGTATGGTTTGTATTTGGATAAATTCTCGGATGTTGATATTGCCAGTCAACTATTGTTGGAATGGGTGAATATCCGTTATTGACTCTGCTAAATTTGGTAGTTTCCGAATATATTTCAACTTTGGCGGAAGGAGTTGCAGTTCCAATACCAATCTTATTATCTGTTGTCAGTTTGATCTGGGCATTAATTGAATAGCTAATGCTACAGATAACCAGTATGAGTAAAAATGATTTTGTTTTCATTGTTTCAATTTTTTAAATTCATATATACTTGATTATTAATTACTTGATTTCAAAAGATGCCCCAGCCTGCACTTCAAAACTCCCCTGAATAATTGCATCATTCTCTGCATCAAATACTACTGATGATCCGGCCTGAATCAGTACTGGCCCCTGAGGTTTTGAAGGTGTTACATTACTTCCTGCATAAAAGTACTTGCCGTATATATATTTATCAGAACTGATAGTCTCATTCTGAACATATATATTGTCAGGATTCTTAATGTATGGAATGTAATTATGCCTTGTAATAGTAATTATATAAGGCTGCGTCAAATAATGATTAAAAGTAGCCGTCGGACCGGGTTTGGTTTGAAAAAAGCCCGCTCCGTTATCCAAGGCGCTCTGAACACAAATATTGCAATCGGATACTCCGCCAGTATTTACAGTAACATAATAGCCTCCATCGGTTATGGTTACATTGTTAAAAACAGACGGTATACCTGTCCACATTTCGGTTTCAGGGCAACCGATTAGGTTGTGAGAAAACCTTAAATACCTATCGTTGTAGTTCTGTTTGGAAGTGGCTTCTGCAATTCCCAAATTAAACGAAGTATTATCTGTTATTACTTTAATGAATTGTTCAAACAACAAGTATGAACTTGTAACATACCCATTCCTTGTATTTCCAATATATGCCGGTCCACCCCCTGTGGTAATACAGGTATATGTTTCTCCCATGTTCCTGTCTCCGGCAGGAGTTCCAAAATCATCAAACGGCATGGTTTCACAGGATATTGAGTAGTTAATGGATGGATAATCAGCATTTGTCATATTATCAAAACCATTTCCGTTTTCAGCAATCAAGCAGCAACCTCCAGATCCATTGTCAAATGAAGTGATTTTATACTTGGTTTCATCGGCGTTTCCTGTATACCGGGTGTGATTACATAAATAATATGAATTATAATATATCGTTGCCAGCGCAACATTGCACGCCCCTCCATGACCCATGAAACTGCATAAACCATAGTGGTTGTTAAATTCATTAATTACATCGTGTCCTGTAGGAAAACCAGGGACATATGAAGTACAACCCCCTCCTGCTTCTTCGAAAACCACACGATTTGTAATCCAGTTTGTCCTATTTAAAATATAATTAGCCTGGTCTATATGACTTCCAAAATAACCATCTTGTAATTGATCTGCCTGTGTAAAGAAGGCCCTGGTTAAATATTCATAATTTCCGTTACCAGGTTTTTTTTCATAAAGAAGAACCTTTTTTGTCCAGTTTCTCACTTCATCAGCATTTGATACCATAACCCTTCCAACATATATCTCCGGATTAAAATCTACACTGTCGCTTGGTTCCCCGTATCTTTCATCATTATCAACCTCCCAGTCTCCATGAAAATCAGCAAAGTAAATATCTGTTGGAATTATATAATAATCATCTGTAGTATTTTCATTACAATGTGCATGTCTGACCGGTAATATAGTATTATCACCTCCCAACAGCACATATTGTAAATCTCTCTCAGGATTGTAAAATTCTGATAGAAATTGTCTTAGCTTTCCTGCAATGTCATTGATACCAGAGATATTGTCACCAGTATAACTTGCATTAATATCCTCAATGGTTACCAATTCAATATCAATTCCCTTTCTTCTTTTCCATGCCATGAATTCGTTGAACGCAGAGGCAAGGCTCTGGCTTGTTACAACCACGTAATCACAATCGACAGTTATTCCGCTGCCTTCACCTGCATTTTTTAAAGTTGAAGTTATTGTTTGAACGGGAATTGAATTTAACTCTGAGCTTTCACCAATGGTTGAGAATTTATTAATATCGGAAGGATTATCAATTATTTTTTCCAGAATCTTTTTATGTCTGGTATTTACCTGATTCTTGGCAATACTTTTTTCATTTTTATTTTCCTTATAGTTTAAAGTGAAATCTACAGTTTCAATAACATCAAGCTCATTCAGTTTGGGAAAATACTGACATGGGTATACAGCTATTGTCACAAGATGATCCCCCTTAAAATTCCCTTTCTCCACAATCTCTGCCAATTTTGACGGATAAGGCGTATATGAATCATACTTTTTCTCAACGGGCCTAACAAAATCAGGCTTTGGGTAAAATCCGATAGGGATAGGTTCCTGCAAAGGTTCTACCTTGTATCTAAGCTTATGTTTTTGCATCTTAGTTGCTTTAACTTCAATACTTAAATCATAAGCATTAACCGGTATTAGAAGTTTAATGTATTTAACTGGAAGTGCAGGATAACCAATACTATCTGTTTGAGGTAACCCGGGAATTAAAACCCTGGTATAGGTTTCCTGGTCATCAAGTCTCTCTTCCGTAACCTTTATTTTAGTAGGAAAAACAACCTGATGATTAATCTGACCCTGTGTATTTATTAAAAAGCATAGCAATACCAGGGAGCAGTATATTATTCTCCTTTTCATAAAAATGTATTTTATGTTTTTATTTAAGAAAACTATTTCACAATAAACTTTCCGGTATAAAGAATACCCTTTTTGTTCATTGTTTTATATAAGTATATCCCGGGTTTATACTTCTCAACTGAATAAGCAAAATTATATAGTCCGTAAACCTCAACAATATCAAGGATTTGACCGCTGCCATCTAGAATTAAAATGGTTTCAATGTCATTCTCTCCGAAAAAAAACTCAATAATCCCGCCTGCAGCAGGATTCGGATATGCACTTATTGATTCATATTCATTTTTTTTTATTTCAATACTTGTAATCACGGGTATGCAGTCAGGATAATTAGTATTTAAATATAAAACGGTATCATTTTGTTTAAAACAAATAAGATCATCAAACAATCCATTATTAAAAATATCGCCCGATGTAAACAATAATCCCCTAAGATTACCGATTCCTTCTATCCATTTTACCCATCCATATAATTTAAATGAAAACAGTTTTCGTAATGAATTTCCAATAACAACAGTATCGATATCATCTACAATGATTAAATCATCTTCAGGCCTGCAATTTATATTTTTAATAGTATCACCAATGGATAAAGAAAAATCAAACAAGGTTATTTCATTGTAATTATAGAGAAAATTCATTGGCTTAAAGTTATGAATCTCCTTATCTCCTTTAAAATAAATCCTTTTATTAGTATCTTCCCTTATACCGCCAATACAGGTTGCCTTGTTAATGTCAAAAATTGTATCATAGAAAATATACAGCTTTTTATAGCTTAATGTATCAATAATAGTATCTCCACCCGGTATGGCAAATCGTTCCAATACCGGTGGCTGATCATAGCCATAAGCGTCAGTGCCGGGATAATAAACCTCACTCCAGATAGCATTCGAATCAGGGAAAGGCACATAACGGTATTCCTGCGAAAGGCCGTTTGTAAGGGGGTAAATCAAAAATAAAAAAACATAAACTCTTGCATGTGACATAACAGGCTAAGACTTTTGTTAGCGCATGATTATATTAACGACGGAATAAAAATAATACATGCCACTGCAGAAATCAAGCAGTGGGGAAAATATTTTCAATGGGCCATATGCTCACCGTATAAGTATTACTCCCGGAAGAGCATCTGTTGATGAATATTCTTAAAAACCTCTTATATTTGTAACACGATTTTAAAAAATGTGTCGCTTTAATTAATTACATAAACCTGATGTTCCGAAAGGCCTTTATTCCGCTTGTCTTCCTGATACCTTTTGTTTTTTGCAAGGCTTCTCCCATTCATGACACCGACGATCATCCCCTGGTGATCGACACCGACTGCGCATTCGACGATATGCGTGCCATCGGCATGCTGCTGTCCGTTCCGGGTGTTGAGATCACCGGCATTGTAGTCACCGAAGGCACCCTGCTGCCGGAGGACGGAGTAAAAAAGGTAAGGGCCTTGCTGCATGCGTTTGCACTGGACAGCCTTCCGGTTCTTGCCGGAAAGGCAACAGGGAAGCCGGGTCCGCCCTGGAGGGAATTCAACCGTTCGGCCACATGGGAGGGACATCAGCAAGCGGGGAAAAATCCCGGCGATGCTGTTGCCTGGCTTCAAAACCTGCTGGAGAACAGCCCGGATGAGGTCACCTATATTTGCCTGGGCCCCCTTTCGACACTCGCTGCCGTTCTCGGCAAAGAACCCGGACTGCAGAAAAAAATAAACAGGGTGATCTGGTACAATGAATTCCCTGAGCCTGCCGCGGGATTCAATTACGGATTCGATAAACAGGCGGCCGAACAGGTGTTGCAGATGAAGATCAGGATCGACCTGATCTCGAAACCCGGGAAAGAAGATGCTCTTTTTGATGCTTCGGTTTACAGCCAGGCCGGCCGGTTCAATACCGGTTTGTCGCGGCTGTTATCCGCCACGGGAAGCCTTCCTGTCCTGATGGAGAACCAGCATCAGCATCATCTTAAGATGGCCGACGAACTGGTTGCCGCCTATTATTCCAATGCCGAGCTGTTTGACATGACCACCCTGCATCCGCAGGTTCACATCAGGCATAACAGGGATTATGACCTTGCATCGGTGAAGGAAGTCTTTGCCGACATGACCAGGGGAACCTACAGGAAAAGCAATGCCGTGGTTTTCAGTGCATTCCCCGACCGGCCCGAAATGTATACCTATGATGTAAGGAAGATCATGGATTCAGCCCTGTTAAGGCACGGTACGGAAGAATGGAAAGCCTGCGTGATAACCGACGAATTTCACGGTCATCTCGGCGTTTTTTCCCTTGTCGGGGCCAAGATGGGCATCAAGGCCAGGGAATTGTTCGGCGTTGGTCCCGACGTGCTGAAGGTAACCACTTATGCAGGCAGTAAACCTCCTTACAGCTGCCTCAACGATGGCATACAGGTGAGCACGGGAGCGACCATCGGACAGGGTCTCATCACCGTTGCGGCAGTCGAAGAAACCAGGCCGGAAGCCCTCTTTAGTTACAAGGGCAAATCATACAGGATTACCCTGAAAAAAGAATACCTTGATATCATCAACCGCGACATCGAAGAAGGGATCGTGAAATTCGGCCTGCTCGACGACGGTTACTGGAAGCTGGTGCGCCGTTCAGCCCTTAAATACTGGATGGAATGGGACCGGGATGAAATTTTCGAGGTGGAGGAAATTAATACAAATCAATAAACATGGCGTCAGACTTAAACATATTGCTGGCAACGGCCGCGTCGGTGGGATTTATCCATACGGTGGCCGGGCCGGATCATTACCTGCCCTTTGTAGTGATGGCCAAAGCCAGAAAATGGTCCATGGCCAAAACCTCCCTGGTTACCTTTTTATGCGGGATCGGGCATGTAGGGAGTTCCATTGTGCTGGGCGGACTGGGCATAGCCCTGGGTGTGATGCTTTCGAGAATTGAAGGCATCGAAAGTTACCGCGGCAACCTGGCAGCCTGGGCATTTGTGTTATTCGGCCTGGGTTATATGATCTGGGGCCTTTACAGGGCCAGAAAAAACAAGCCCCACCGGCACATTCATTATCATGACGGCTCAGCGGCGCATGAGCATGAACATGTGCATGAAAGCAACCATGACCATCTGCATGCGAAAGAAAAAGTGGTTAACCTCACCCCCTGGGTGCTGATCATCATTTTTGTGCTGGGCCCCTGCGAGGTATTGATCCCCATGCTGATGTACCCGGCCGCTGAACACGGCACCATGGGCATCGTATGGGTCTCGGCCGTATTTGCCATAGCCACCATCGCCACCATGATGGTGATCGTGCTGCTGCTTACCGCCGGGGTAAGCAAAATACCGTTGGGAAAACTGGAGCGTTATACCCATGCTATTGCAGGGGCGACGATATTGCTGAGCGGATTGGCGATACTGCTGGGATTATAAGAGAAATGCAGGTTTCTCGCAAAGACGCAGAGACGCAAAGCTGAAGAACAGGTTTCTCGCAGATCCCGCAGATAACGCAGATGTGAATTTGGTTTACTGCTGCGACAATCTGCGCAATCTGCGAGCAAGAAACAAACCTATTCGTTCACCTCAAAGACCAATCCCATCTCCCCAGCGATCTCTTTGAGGTCTTTGGCCACGGCAGGGAGGATGGGAATGCCCTCTTTCCGCATCTTAGCCTCTTTCTCCCTTTCGGGATCGCCGGGGATGAGCACTTTTTCCCTTCCCCTCGCAGGTTTTGCAGCCCGGAAGGTAGTGATCCACTCATCCATTTTTGCCCTGAAGACGTCGGCAGGCTGGAAGGCGTCGATGCGCATGGCCCCGAAAAAGTGGCCCGTGCCCTCCCCCACCTTTTTATCGAGCACCGGAAGATAAGCCACGGAGGGCGGCACGAAGGGACCGAAATTAGCCCCCGAGAAAACCGCGCAAAAGATGTCAACGATGGCACTGAGGCAAAAGCCTTTGTGGCTGCCGTGCTCATAATCCCCTCCCAGGGTGAGCATGGACCCTCCTGATTTCAGTATGGCCGGGTCATTGGAAGGATTCCCCTCCTTATCCTGTACAAAGCCATAGGGTACCTTTTCACCCTTTTTTTCAGCAACAACCAGCTTCCCGCGGGCAATGGGCGTGGTGGCAAAATCGGCCACAAAGGGAGGTTGCTGGCCTGCCGGAATGGCAACGGCAATGGGATTGGTACCCATCATGGGACTGACCGAAAAGGTGGGAGCCACCTGTGGATTGGCGTTGGTCATGGTCATGCCGATCATATCATGTTTCAGGGCCATCATGGCATAATACCCTGCAATCCCGAAATGATTGGATCCGCGTGTGGAAACCCATCCGCTGCCTGCTTTGGAACACTTTTCCAGCGCTATCTCCATGGAACGCGATGCGGCTACCATACCCACCGCCCCGTCGCCATCAACCACGGCGGTGCTGGGCGTTTCATGCACTACCCTGATGTTGGGCTTCACGTTAATGCGGTTGGCTTTCCAGAGCTGGTAATAATCCCTGATCCTGATCATGCCATGAGAAGGTATGCCACGCAACTCAGCCGCCAGGAATACATCGGCGATCAGTTTCGAATCGGTTTCACTGCAGCCCATGGCTGAAAAGAAACGGACGGTGAAATCATAAAGGTATTCAAAAGTGTACATGCCTGATCATTTTAACGGTGACAAAGATAGCCAGGGGCAGCAATTAAACAAGACCTGAGAATCCCGAATACCGTCGGATTTTAGTATTAATGCAAAAAATACTATTTTAGCATCCGTTTCGTTCTTCTTATTAAAAGCAGGAATATTGAAGAAGGTAATTTTATTCATCGCCGCTGTTTTCACGCTGTCAGGCTCACCGGCACAGACACCCAGGGTCAAGAATGACCCCAATCATGACGACAAGCCCCTGCATTTCGGATTTTCGCTGGGGGTCAATGCCATGGATTTTCACCTGCGTTCATCACAAACCGGTATTGATTCAGCCATTGTTGCCGACGTGGAAAGCCTGCAACCGGGATTTCACGTGCATGCCATCTCCAATCTCAGGCTTGCCGAAAATTTCGACCTGAGGTTCACACCCGGCATATCGTTCGGAGGGGAAAGGCAGATCGCGTACAAGGAATTCCGGAACACCAATTTACTGATCGACTCAGCTGATCTTCCTGTAGTTGTTGAATCGAACTTCCTGGAATTTCCCCTGATCCTCAAGTATAAGTCAAAACGGCTGAACAATTTCAGGCCTTACCTGCTGGGAGCCTTCAACACCCGCGTTGACCTGGCCGCCACCAAAAAAACCTGGGGCCGTTCCAAAAAGGAAAATAACCTGGTGCTGGTCGATCCCCTCGATTTTTATTATGAAGTCGGTTTCGGCATGGATTTCTATCTCCAGTATTTCAAGCTGGGCGTTGAGCTCAAGTATTCAGTGGGCCTGACTGACGTGTTGAAGACCCGGATCAAAAATGCGGATGAACCCGGCGGGTATCTTTACCCTCCGGTGGAAGACGCCATTTACACCAACGTGATCGACAAGCTGAATTCCCGGATGTTCATGATTTCATTCCATTTTGAGTAATTTTGAGGGAATTTAATTCCATTTCCCTTGATCACTGAAGTTGAACTTACCCTGACGCCATACGAGGCTTTTTTCGTTGAGCAGTATAAAGCCGCAGCCGCCAGGAAGGCAGGCATTGCCCCCGGTGATATCAACCATCTTCAGATCCTCCGGAAATCCATTGACGCCCGCTCGAGGTCGATCAGGGTCAGCCTTGCCTTACGGATATGGGTCAATGAACCTCCTCCTGTGGCCGTTGCGTATCCTTTCCGTTACCGGCCCGTTGACGGCAAGCCGGAGATCCTGATCATCGGGGCTGGCCCGGCCGGACTGGCAGCCGCCCTCAGGGTGATAGAGCTGGGCTGTCGTCCCGTGATCCTTGAAAGAGGCAAACCGGTTGAAGAAAGGACAGATGACATTGTGAAGCTTGAAAATAACCAGCCCATCCATCCCGATTCCAATTATTGTTTTGGTGAAGGAGGTGCAGGGACCTATTCAGACGGCAAACTTTACACCCGTTCCAAAAAACGAGGAGATAATGCCCGTATACTGGAATTGTTTGCCTTTCATGGCGCTCCCGGGGACATCCTCTATGAAGCCCATCCGCATATCGGGTCGGACAAGCTTCCCGGGGTTATCAGGAATATAAGGGAAACCATTTTGTCCTGCGGCGGATCGATCTATTACCAACAACGGGTTACCGGTTTCGAAGTCAAAGAGAATCATATTACCAAAGTCATTACACAGGATGGCAGATCCTATGATGCAAGGGCTGTCATCCTGGCCACAGGGCATTCGGCCAGGGACATCTACGAGCTGCTTCAACGTAACCGTATCGCCATGGAATCCAAGCTTTTCGCGATGGGAGTCAGGGCTGAGCATCCCCAGGAGCTGATTGACGGCATACAGTATCACGGAAAAAGGACTGAATATCTGCCGGCCGCGTCCTATAATGTGGTGGAACAGGTTGAAAAGAGAGGCGTATATTCCTTCTGCATGTGCCCCGGCGGGCAGATCGTGCCTTCGGCAACGGCTGCCGGAGAGATCGTGGTGAACGGCATGTCGGTTTCACAGCGCAATTCGCCCTATGCCAATTCGGGCATCGTGGTGCAGGTCACGGCAGACGACCTGAAGCCCCTTTCACACCATGGTGCGCTTGCCGGGCTGGAGCTTCAGCAACAGCTGGAGCAACAATGTTTCAGGCATGGCGGACCGGGACAGACCGCACCGGCCCAGCGGCTTATCGATTTTGTCAACCGGAAGGCGTCCTCATCATTACCGTCAGGTTCATACCGGCCGGGCCTGGCGGCATCTGACCTGGGCAGCTGGCTGCCCAGGTTTATCAATGACGCCCTGCGGGAAGGATTCAGAATGTTCGACCGGAAAATGAAAGGATTCCTGACCCGGGAAGCTATCATTCTCGGGGTGGAATCCAGGACTTCCTCACCGGTGAGGATACCGCGCAGGGAAGATACGCGTCAGCATATACAGATCGAAAACCTGTTCCCCTGCGGGGAAGGCTCGGGGTATGCGGGGGGTATCATTTCCTCGGCCGTCGACGGGGAGGCCAGCGCGGAGAAATGCGCGGAATGGCTCGCGAAGCAGTGAAGACAAAAGACAGTTTCTCGCAAAGACGCCAAGACGCGGAGAAAAATGTAATGTTTCTTACAATGACGTTCCTCGTTAACTAATTAACTTATAACATAATATGAATAA
>CAYMJH010000022.1:0-28127 GCA_964390385.1 uncultured Bacteroidales bacterium
GCAATCGAAGATGGAGAAGGACAGCTTATGGTGAGATAAAAGATCACCTTGAAGATACAGAAACCGGTATGGATAACCCGGCAGCAGCATCAGATACCACGAACGGCATAACACAGGAGCAGCTTGATGAGCTGAATCAATTGACCTCATATGGGATTGATCTGGTTAAAGATGAATTGATCATTAAGGGAACCTTTCTCCCGGTAGGTTTTTCCTGTTCCGATCGTAAGGATTACAAAAAGATAGTTTATAAGGAACAGGTTGAGAACGACAGATTTTCAGCCGATGATATTTATGATAAAATAGCGGATATGGCTGATGATGAATTCACAAAAGAAGGTATCCGCATTACCGGTATCATTTATTACGGGATTACCAGGAATGATGAATTTCCCGACGGGATTGAATGCATTTCATTTCGTATCAGGAGCAAAGATTTTGACGGAACATTGCATTGCAGCTACCCGGTAATAATTAAAAATAGGGATATCTTTTTTGGAAATGCAGTTATTCAATGGATTGATCAATAAATCTTGTTGCTGGTAATACGGAGATGTTGTGAAATGCTGACCAGGTAATTTTTGCCGGCCATAAGCATATTGGCTTCCCCAGGATGAAAGCTATTAAGATTGTCTTGTAAGACCAGAATAAAAGTGCTAATATTACTTGAGCATACAAAACCTGATAAAGCTTCGCAAATTCCATTAAAAGATAAACTTGATAAATAAGTTTTATGGATATGCCGATCAATATCTTTGTAAGTTACAGTCATAAGGATTCCATCTGGATCAATGAAGCAGAAAACGATTATAATGGCCTGCATTCGTTTTCGCTTATTCCATGGCTGGCGGCCAGCCTTCATAAAGACAATGTTAACGTATGGTATGACCATGCACTTAAACAATTACCCGGGGAGGAATATAAAAAGAAAATTAAAACTGAAATTGATTCGGCTCATATTGCAATTCTTTTAATAAGTCAGGATTTTGCCAATTCAGATTTTATTTATCAGTATGAATTGCCCTGGATCAAAGAACGGGTTGATTCAAAAGCGTTGGTAGTTATTCCGATCCTTGTGGGTCCTACGGATTTTGTATCCGAAAACCATTTGAAATGGGTCAGCGAACGTCAAATGCTTCCCGGGAAACCAACACCACTGATTAAATATATCAATAACCCGGCCGATTTTCAGGAGGTTCGTCTGGAGATCCTGCTGGCAATCCGGAACCGCATAAGACAAATACGGGATAAAAACATTCCTGAGCAGGATCTTGGAAAATCGCCAGGTCCGGACCCCGGATCCCCAACAAAAGGAGACCTGGCTGCAGTTGAAGATGCAGCAAAGGAATATGCGTCCAGGATCAGGGAGAATCCAATTGTGGCAGCGTTGAATAAGGAAAATTTGGAAGGATTTGCCAAACGATTAGCCGGGATTAATGTTTTTGAGAATAAATTGCCCCGTTCGGTGGCTATGGTATATCGTCTTAATGCTGCTGCGATTCTTTTAACCCACTCCAATGACCTGATCGACCAGACACGACAAGGCATGCCATGGTTGCAGAAATCGATAGAGCTTTATAATGAATTTAAAGACATAAAAGAACTGCAAAGCTCAAAAAATTTTCTGGTTGAATTAATGACAGGCCAGATTAAAAATATTGATCTAGAAATATTTATCAGGCATACTATAAGAGTGGCCATGATTGAGGCAAATGAAGAAGAGGTTACCGTGAAAGTTCAGCAAATAGTAAATGAAGTAAAAAAGCATATTGGAAACAAAAAATAGGGTATTCAATTCCTATGAAAATAAAACATTCAGCATTATGACCGAAGAACAAAGGGCAGCCCTTAAACTGGGATATAATCTGGGGAGCAAGATCTGCATGGTTGCTTTACCCAAAGCCATACGGCAAAGATCATTTGCAGGCATTAATTTTAGTACGGATCAGTTAATTCAGATCTTGGGGCGGTTAAAAGTCGAAAAAACCATTGCAGCCAAATCCGTTGAATTAATTAATAATGCATGTGCAGAGGAGAACTCAATAGAAGGCGCTCGAAAGCTGCTCGATGTTATGAATGCTGGCAAAACCACACTGATGGAAGCTTTTCCTCCGGGAGCATCCCAGTCACAACTATGGCGTGTTTATCGAATTGGCATATCTATGGGTTTTTTACTGGAAGAGTCTTCTATCTTCATGGCTCAGAATCCAACCAAGCAGCATCTGGTAATGTTTACTGGAATTACTCAGAAATGGAGGAGTACTTTGCCCGAAGATCTGGAAAAATGCGACCTGTCGGAAGATATTCAAACCATGATAAGGGCTACCAATATTATTGTAAACGAAACCGAAGATCTGGGAAAAATACAGACAAAGGCAAAAGAATTATTTAACCTTATACAAACCTGAAATTAATTAAATACAATAGGTAATCTTCCGGTAAACCTTGCATAGTTGCCTGATTTTGCAAACATTTTCTCTGCTAATTTTTTAATCATTGAATAGGAACGGCCCGAGTTTATTTTATTGACCGGATATATTAACACCGGTGCAACAAGATACAGGATTTTTTACCGGGAATTGTTTTGCTAACCAACCTTGAAGAGACTTATATCTGATAACCTGGTGAAAGAAATACATCCTGATATCATAAAATGCACTAAGTTTCGCCATTTAATTGCGTGGAATAACCAATTAACATCTTCTCCGGCTGATCCCGAGAAATTAAAATGATGGAATGGATTAAACCCGGTACATAACCGGAGAATTTAATCGATAATATATGCATCAATTATATTGTATAGCGACCTGCAATGGCCATACAAGTTTTATAAGCGGAGCCATGGAAACCCGTGACGGGAATTTCCTCACCTGGTCGCTGGATAAAACCTTGCGGCTTTGGGATAAAAACGGTAAGCCTTTGGCTGTTTTGAAAGGACATACAGGCATTGTAAAAGGCGCTTTGGAAACCCGGGATGGAAATATTTTATCGTGGGCGGATGATTATAACCTGCGGTTGTGGAATAAAGCAGGAGATTTGATTGCCGGTTTTGACGGTCATACCGGTTTTATTGCAGGTGCCCTGGAAACAAGGGAAGGACAAATCCTCTCCTGGTCCGGGGATAAAACACTACGACTCTGGAACAAATCAGGGGAAGTTATTTGTGATTTTACAGGACATTCGGATGTAATAATTGGGGCATTGGAAACCAGGGATGGGCACTTTCTTTCCTGGTCAGAAGATAAAACCGTCATGCTGTGGGATAAAAATGCTGAACCTTTGGAACAAACAGGATTTAGTGACTATTACGCATCAAAAGCACTGGAAACCTGCACCGGAGGTTTTATTATATGGGTAAATGATGGAATAGTGAACGCTCATCTTGAACTATGGAACAAAAAACTTATGCCCGTTGCCACTTTTAAACGACATCCTAAGGATATAGAAGTAACCGGTGCATTGGAATTGCGGGATGGAAATATCCTGACCTGGTCATGGAACAATGCACTTCGTTTATGCGACAAAAACGGGAATTCTGTGGCTATATTTGAGGATCACAAGGGGTGGATTTCAGGAGCCCTTGAAACCGGCGATGGAAAAATTCTTTCGTGGTCCTGCGACAAAACACTAAGATTATGGGACAAAAAAGGATCTTTGCTGGCTGTATTCAGGGGGCATACGGAACCCATAACAGGGGCCCTGGAAACACGGGATGGAAGGATTCTATCATGGTCAATAGATGAGACCATACGGTTATGGGATAAAACCGGAATCGCGATTGCCGTATTGAAAGGGCATACTGAGGCAGTACTGGGAGTCCTGGAAACAACAGAGGGTAATTTCTTTTCATGGGCATGTGATGAATCGCCAAGGCTTTGGAGTATGAAGGATATGAAATGAACAGATTTCATTTGCAATCATACAGGCAATGAAAATATACCAGTAGGTCGACTTTTCTTAAATCAACACATGGAAAACCCAATAACTTTCGAGATATGAATAACTTGAAATGAATGGCATTATCTTGGATATTCTGATGGTAACAGCATATATGAATAAAGCAGTATATATAACAGAAAAAAATTCATATGGCCAATAAAATCATATCTGTATCATGGGCTAATAAAATCCTTAACATTCCATCTTTCATAATTATACTTAATTATTAACTCTTGAATCCTGATCCCATGTCGAAATCCTTCATCCGTAATCAGGAGGAATTAACCCCCTGGCGTACTTTCTCTATTTTCATCAGCAGTACATTTTCCGATATGCAAGCGGAACGTGATTATCTGAGACAATTTGTTTTCCCCAGGGTGGAGGAAGAATTGCTGAAAAGACGTATCAAGCTTCAAGTCGTAGACCTTCGTTGGGGTGTAGATACTACCTCAATGGAACTGGAAGATGAACGCGAAGCCAGTGTGTTGAAAGTATGTTTCGATGAAATTAAACGATGTCGTCCGTTTTTCATTGGATTGTTGGGAGACCGTTATGGATGGGTTCCATCGGAAGCCAGGGTTCAACATGCGATGGCAGGAGAAAAGCTTAACCTGTCATTGAAGGACAAAAGTGTTACTGCACTGGAAATCGAATTTGGAGTTCTGGCAGGTAACGATCAACTTTCGCGCAGCGTTTTTTATTTCAGGGAATCCCTTCCCTACCATGAATTCACACCTGAACTTGCCGCTATGTTCAGTGATTCCTATAATCCTGATCTGAACAAAGTAGAAAAACAGGAAAGGATAAGAGCGCTTGATGCACTGAAAAATAATATTAAGGAGCATTTTAATAAGAAAAACCTGCCCGAAAGGGTTAAAACATATAGAGCAATATGGAACAGTTCATCCAATAAGGTAACTGGTTTGGAAGAATGGGCAGATAGTGTTTATCGCGATATTCTGGAAGAATGTAAATCACATGCTGAAACCACCTGGGATAAGATACCAAAAAACTGGCAGGAACGGGAATTGGCCTTATTGGATTCATTCATCGAAGAGCATACTGAAGCTTTTTGCGGTCGAAAGAACTTGTTAGATGAAATTAAGCACCACCTTCTTTCTCAGAAAAAGGAGAATTGGGGCATGATGCTCACGGGTGAAAGCGGATCAGGTAAAAGCTCGGTTTTTGCCATGGTTAAAAAAACCATGGACAAGGAAAACTGTTTTGTACTGGCACACTCGGCAGGCTTATCACCTCGCGCAAAAAATGTTCATGACTTCCTGCAGATATGGATTGTTTTACTTGAAAAAGAACTGGGGTTAAAAGAAGAAACCATTGGCAAAATTGAAATAAAAGAACGATCTGCATTGAATTGGGAAGGAAAACCAGAAAGCATTCTCAAATTAGAAATTGAAAAAATTCAGGAACGATTTCGTGAGCTTCTTTTTACTCTTGCAGAAAAGAAACAAATAGTTTTACTGATAGATGCCTTTGATCGCTTTGAGCCTACCGAACGGGCACGTTTTATGACCTGGCTGCCCACTGTTTTACCTGATAATATCCGATTGATGTGTACCACGATTTCTGGTACAGAAGAAAAAGCGTTAACCTATCATAATGGACTATTTATCAGAAATATAGATTATTTTACTGAAGAAGAAGCCAGGGAAATGCTAATTATGCTTTGCAGAAAACATAGTAAAACCCTGCCGTTAAAAATTGAAAAGATCATTCTTCAAAAGCGCTGTGATGATGGTCAACTGGCTGTCAGCAGTCCCTTATGGCTTAGCTTGGCCATCAATATGTTGATGGCCATGGATCAAAATGATTTTGAAAAAATGAAGCGTATTGAAAAACGTGGTGATCTGCAAATTGAAGCTTATATGGCCGAGCTGGCTGCATCCTTTAATCCCCTGCCTGGAGCTTTATTCCTAAGCCTGGTGGAAAAATCCGGAATGGTTTTTGGGAATGAATTTACCTGGATGATATTTAATTATCTTGCCTGCAGCCGGAACGGACTGCGTGAAAAAGACCTGGAAAAACTTCTGGCAGCTGAAACGATCACTTGGGATCCTTTGCGTTTTGCCAACCTAAGGAGGTGGTTCAAAAACCATTTGATATTGCAGGGTATGGATATGCAATGGAATATGGCTCATAATATTCTGAGAACAGCTTTAGCTCAGAAAACAGAAGAGATCCGATTGAAGAATTTACATGGAAACCTGGCTGATTACTTGTTAACATTGATGGCTGATCAACTGAAAGCGACCGAAACAATTTATCACCTCTTGCAAGCGGACAGGAACAAAGATGCAGCCATTTTTTATAGTGGTAAGTTAACCGAAGAGGAAATTACCGGGAGCACAGAAGTGCTTGTCCAGACTATTGCTGATGATGAACAACAATTGAAAGTAATTGCGTCTCTGCCTGGATTGCTTTTTGGAACACCCATGCTTCTAAATGAGTTATCTGAAAGATATATTTTCAGATTGCATGATACCCTGGCGATTGAAGGCAATCTGAATAAAAGGCTCCTATTATTGAAACCACTGGACGATGAATTGGATAAAGCTTACGGGAATAAACCCTGTGATGACAATTTTAAATATAATATAGCAGCGCTAAAGCAAAGAATAGGAATCATCTATAAAGCATTAGGAAAATATGATGAAACCTTAAAGTATTATAATAAAAACTATGAATTATCATTACAGCTTTATACTAGTAATCCGCTAAATGAGAGTTATAAAAATGGACTAACCATTTCTTGCGCAAAACTGGGAGAAATTTATTTTGCATTGGGCAAGTTCGATCAGGCACTGGAGTATTATAATCGATATTATGAATATGCCATGCAATTATGTGACAATAATCCGCAAAACAAAGACTTTGTTTTCAACGCTGCAGCTGCATGTGAACAACTAGGTATAATATATCAATATAAAGGGAAATTTGATCTGGCACTGGACTATATTAAAAAAGATAATGAACTTTCCATAAAACTTTTTGAGCGTAATCCTCAAAATGCAATCCTTAAGAGTAGTCTTGCCTCTTCTTATTCGAGGCTTGGAATGATTTATGAAGAAATGGGATTGTTGGATCAGGCACTGGAGTGTTTTATAAAAAACAATACACTTTATGTGCAACTCTATGAAAACAATCCTAAAAACGAAAGTATCAAACAAGATTTCGCTATTAATTCTTCACAAATCGCTGCAATTTACCAATCATTGGGCAATCTGGATCAATCGCTCAAGTATGCTAAAAGCAATTATGACCTGACCATCCAGATTTTTGAAAGCAATTCGCAAAATGAAAACAATATAGATGGCCTTTCGATTTCTTATATGAGACTAGGATTAATTTATCTCGATCTAAAGGAAACCGAAAAGGCTTTAAAACATTTTAAGCAATATAACGAACTTTCATTGCGACTCTATAATATTAATCCTCTAAAGGAAAGTCATAAAAGTAACCTTGCTATTTCCTACGAAAAACTTGGACAAATCCATCGGATGGAAAATCAATTCGACCAGGCATTAAAGTATTTCGATGAGGGAAGGATCTTATTTAAAGAACTTCATGAAAGCAATCCTCAAAATGAAATCCATAAAAAAGGATTAGCCCTGATTATAGATGAGCTGGGAACCATATATCAGAAATCAGGTAAAACAGAACAAGCATTGGATTATTTTAAAGAATCTATTGAGTTATCCGAACAACTTTATAATAGTAATCCTCAGAATCAAAGTCTTCAAAACGGATTAGCTGTTTCCTATGAAAGACTCGGAACATTGTATCAATCTACAGGTAAGACTGATCAGGCCTTGGAATATTTTTACAAGTATAATCAATTAGCCAAACAATTATATGATAGTAATAACGAACGCGAGATCCTTATTAATAATCTTGCTGTATCTTATTGTAAGATTGGTGAAATTCAGGAATTCCATGGCGATTTGAAGCAAGCATTGGAATGTTTTAATAAATATTGTGAGTTAAATAAAAAGCTTTGCGAAAAAAATCATAATAACGAAAAGTATCAGAATAGTTATGCTGTTTCCTGTGCATTAATCGGAAAAATTTATCAATCTATGGGTGACCTTGAAAAGTCGATAGAATATTTTGTAAAAAATTGTGAGCTGGAAAGTCAACTATGTGAAAAGAATCCTAACAACAACGATTATAAAACCAATCTTTCCATATCTTATGGAAAACTATTTGATATTTATCAATCTCTTGGCAGATCTGAGCAAGCTAAAGAATACCAGGATAAAAGACTGATATTGATTCTTGATAAACCGCAGGATGAAACTCAAATATTAGCACTTGCTGAAGCCTATAAAAACATTGGTGTAAAATATCATGAAGAAGGTAATATGGATCTCGCCATTAAAAATTTGAATTTATATTATGAATTGGTCAAACAACTTTTTGAAAATAATCCGCAGCACGTAGAGTATATGAATAACTTCGCGATTTCCTGCGGAAGAATTGGCAGTTTATATAAATCCTTAAACGATTACAATCAGGCTCTTAATTATTATTCAAAGAACAACCAGTTGTTAAGTGAACTACTTGAAAATAATAAGGACAATAAAAACATTATGTTTAATCTGTCATTGTCTTTTGGAGAACTTGGTGATATTTACCAATCTATGAACAAATTCGATCAGGCATTGGAAAACCTGAACAAAAGCTATGAATTAGCCAGGCAACTTCTTATGAGTGATACAACAAATAATAGTTACATTATGAGCCTTACTGGTTCCTATGAAAAGCTTGGTGGATTATATCAATTATACGGCAGATATAATCAGGCTTTGGATATTTTCCTTAAATTCTGTATGCAGTTTTATGATCTCTATCAAAGTAATCCCGAGAATATTCTTGTACTCGAGGGATTAGGAATTTCATATTACAGATTGGCTCTCGTTTATAAATCAACAGGTGATCATACCTTAGGAAATAATTATTTTTTACAGTGGAAAAACATCATTTCCTATTTGGCCAAAAATCTGCCACAAATTTCCAAATATCAGCAATGGAATGAGGTTGAATATTAGTTAGCAGAAAATAGATTTTCTCTTAGTCCATTATTTTCAGTATCCTTCTCCAAAAATGAAATGGTTGACTTCACAAAAGTCAACCTTCAAGAAATTTAATAACAATCTCTATTCCTGATTTTTACATAGTATGGCATTCCTTTGGCAATAGACGGAAGGTTTAAACTGAATGCAACAATCTTTTCCGAAGAGAATGGATTTATGACATTACAAGTTGGGAAAAAAATATCATAAAGACTAAAAACCATTGCCATGAAAAAAGACTACTGTGAAATTATCATGGTGCTTGATGAATCAGGCTCCATGGGCTCCTGTAAAAGCGACACCATCGGAGGTGTCAACGAGTTCCTGAAAAATCAGAAAAGGATCAGGGGCGAAGTCAACGTTACGCTGGTGAAATTTTCCGATTATTATCATGTTATCAACGACGCGGCTCCGCTTGACCAGATTGCTTATCTGGATGAATGCAATTATACCCCGTCGAACACCACTGCCCTGCTTGACGCCGTTGGGAAAACCATTAACAATACCGGGAAGAGACTGGCCGGTATGCCAGAAGAAAACAGGCCGGAGAAGGTCATTTTTGTCATCATCACCGATGGATTGGAGAATGCTTCAAAAGAGTTCTCAAGAAAAGAGATATTCGATATGGTTTCGCATCAGAAACAGAAATACAGCTGGGAATTCATTTTCCTGGGCGCTGATATTGATGCATGGGGCGAGGAGATCGGCGTCAGCCTGAACGTCAATATCCAAAAAAATGACCTGTCAAGATCTTTCAAAGGATTGTCACACCATGTTCTCGGACGAAGGATGAATAAATTCTTCGATATCAGTGAAAGCTTTGATGCATCAGAAGAAGAACTGGATAAAAAACTGGACAGCATGGATGACGATGATGAGGACAAGAAATAATGGTTTTTACAGCAGGGATTTAACAGGTTATAATCGTCATTGTTGATGTAGCAATGCATTTACAATCAATAGTATTGCCCGCCATTGTTGTTCTGTTGCCTGCTGTTCTGTACACGATATATTGCAGGTCAATAGAATCAAATCGCAGGCGAAAAATTTTGATTTCAGGCATTACATTTTTAATTATCGGAATAGTAGTTCCATGGATTGCCACTATTATTTCCGCACATGGTTTATATAAAGAATTGCCTGCTATCTGGATTCCGGCCCGAAGTGGAAGCGATTACAGCTGTGAATTTTTTGAAAAAATAATGATTGGAAGAAAGGATTATGTTTCAAAAGCAGTATACTTTTTCTACGCCGGATATTTGATCAATGCAGCAGGGATCCCTTTATTGGGATGTTTTTTTTACGAACCGGTAAGAAAATCTAGTACTTTCCTGTTGAAGGAACCGTTCTTTCTTAACGTCCTATAGGCTTACCGAAACATTAAAATCCTATAAAATCAGGATACTTTATATAGTTCAGCTGTTTTCTTCTCCTAGTAATGAGATCATTTAGCTCGGTTGCCATATTACTGTTAACCTCGAGGGCCATGGGTAAAATATATTTTTCTGTCTGATCAAGGTATGCATTCATTTTCCTCCGGGTATAATGATCCCGGTGCAGATCGGTGAGATTGCTGATCCTGTCGGCAACTTTGAGCACTTTCGCATTGAAGGAACCCTGATCGAGCAGCCTTTTCAGGAAATTTGCCTTTGATACACCCCTGGGTCTGGTAACCTCCAGAACAAGATCCACTACCTGGTTTGCCTGTTCATCAATTTGGCGCAATTCATGTTCGTCAGTGTCAGGTATATCTTCCAGGAGGTCATGTATTACAGCAGCCTTGAGTAACACATGATTATCAAAAAGCTTATAATCAAACAGGATGGCCATGGTTGCCAGTGCATGACGAAACTGGTTCCCTCCTACATTGCGTTCCTTGCCTATAAGCGCGGTGGCCTTTAAAATATAAGGCGCCAGCACCAGTCTTTTCAGTTTCTCAGTATCGTTCATCGGATTCCGGTTTTATTTCAGAATTTGCATCTTTATCGTATTCCAACCATTGCACGATTTGTGCCATAATCAGTATATGGCTGTCTAAGTGAATTTTATAAATAATTGAATAGGAAATAAAAGTTGACTTACACAAAGTCAACTCCCCTGGTTTCCGATATAGTATTATATTTCAATTCGTTACATAATCCGGCACAGGATTGGCATATTAGGGTATGTAACAATATCAATACCCTTATGGAATCAATAAACACACCCCTGCATGAGCTGAATGAAAAGCTGAGAATAATGGAAAGTCATGGCATACAGGCCGACCGTCAGCACCTGAAACGGAACATGTGCTCCCAGTTCTCGGATCCCCTTGAATTCGCCCGTGAATATGTAGTGAATGCCTATGATGCCTCAGCCACGGTATGCAATATTTCCGGCAGGGAAGATAAAGAAAGGGTCACCGTGGTCATCAGTGATAACGGAAGAGGGATGAACAGGGAACGTATAATCGATTTCCTCACCATTTACCGTTCACGCAAAGATGACCCGCAGATCAGGGCGGTCGGACGGCATGGCATCGGCAAACTGAGCGTTGCCGCCATACCGGGTCTGTGTGGTTACAGGGTAACCACCTCCACAGGCACCGAATGCTGGCGTTTTGAAACCGATTCATTGCTCGATGAAAGACCCATAACCCTCCAGCGCATTGAACCGGTACCGTCCTGTGGAACCACCTTTGAAATCACCTTCCAGCAAGGTGACAGATTACCTGTTTTGCTCAAAAAGATCCACGATATCCTCCATCAATATGTCAGGCACCTGCCCATCGTCGTTAGAATCCTGATGCCGGACGAGCAACCGGGAGAGATCGTCAAACCCATCCAACTTGTACAGGGCAACTGGCTGTATGCGCCCGAATGCCAGGGGCAGTCCTATCGTGTTAAAATCAATGGAAGTCAATATGAGATCATCCTGGGCATAGGGACTTCCTGTCATGAGATCTATCAGAACCGCGTGTTGATCAGTCCGAAGTTCAACCTCTTCTCCTATGGGCTGAATACTCCGATGCATATTCCCAACCTGATGATACGCGTTGACAGTGAAGCATTCGAACTACCCTTCGGAAGGCATTGCCTGTGTAACGAAGAAGTGCTGCATGACCTTTCCCATGAGATAAGAGAGAGGATTATGCCGGCTTATTTCAAGTCAGTAACAGCCGCATTTCAGTATACCGTTATGCCATCCGGTGCCGAGACATTGGCCAGGCTGGAAGAAATGACCTGCGGATTACTTCGGTATATGCCTTATTATGCACCCTGGTCTGATTTTCCTTTGTTCAGGCTGGTGAACGGAAGACGGTTGTCAATGGTTGAACTGAAAAAGGAATTGCAGGAGAACCATGTCATCTTCATCGAAGCTGAAAAGAATGAGGGCATAGATTATCATGCCTTCAATGCGCCTGTACTTTCCTTCGGGCAGCCAAAAGGAGCCCACGAGGTGATCTATAAAGAATTCAGGGAAGGCATCATTAATCTGAATGATCAGGACGCCGTGATAGAAATACCTTTGGGTGACGGTAAGTCTCTTACCGAAGAAGAAAAGCAATTTGAAAAATACCTTGTGTTCCAGCCCAAAAATGTTGTTATTGACCGCCTGCTGGGAAAAGACAAGAAAAATGAATCCTCATGGAAATCCTACAAACAGCCGGCACTTGATGAATATGTTGGTATCTGCGAGGAGGCAAGGACTGCAGAGAGGGATTTCTCCGGCATCAGCTGGAAAGTCAACTACCTGGTGGAACGGGACGGGAAAACTCCCTGCCTGCGCCGGAAATTCCTTTACCGCAAGGGAAAAATAACATTGAATCTTTACCATCCCGAGATCAGAAAATTTGTTGAGCTCGCTTCCCTGAATCCAAACCTTTCCGCTCACTGGGCCATGGCCATGTGCATTTCCGATCAGAAACTGCTGCCTCATATCACACCGGAGGCCCGCGAAGACCTGATGCTCATCGATGCCATGGCCCGTATTGATGCCTGCGTTATCAATAAAGTGGCTGAGGATACCGGTGATGATATTACCCGGGACATGATCGATTTCCTGAAAAATTGCATTAACCGGCCGGGACAAAATGGTTAAATAAAAACAAACATCGATATGAAAACTACGGAACAGATACTGGAATCCATCATTCTTCCCAACGGATTGGATATCGACCTCGACGAAGGCTTTGTTAAGATCACCGAACGGCAGTTCGGCGGAAATCCGGGTCGCGGCTTCAGCGAACTCCTGCAAAATGCAATCGACAGTTACCCCGCAGGCACTCCCTGGAAAGACCGCTACGGAGAAATCCAATCAGGCTATGACTGGATCTCAATATCCGATTATGGAGAGGGTATGGATACAAAACGACTATCGCTGCTGGCCACCCTGGGCGGCACCGATAAATACGGGAACACGGAGAAAATCGGGCAGTTTGGCATGGGCTTTATGAGCATGTTCAATCCCAAACTGAAAACCAAACGAATCACCGTTGTAACCCGTTGTGAAGGAAATACGGTTGAACTGGTCTTCAACGTCACTGATCCCAAAAAACGGCCTGCCATCTCGCTCCGGGTTTTGGAAGGGGCCATAAAATTCAGTACGCGCATAACCGTGGAATTCAGCAGGATATTTTCCGTGGACGATTGCCTGAATCATGCCAGGAACCATCTGCGGTATTATCCCTGTCATATCACCATTAACGGGAAAGTCCAGCGTTCCGTCTGGGATGATTCGAAAGACAATGATAAGATGATCTTTACCGAAGGTCATTGTCATGGAATCATCGCTGAAAGCAGGGTATCAAGCCTAGCCACCATCCTGTGCCGGTATGAACGTATCTATTACAGTACCCTGGCAACATTTATCACCGGCGGACAAAATATGAAATATAACCTGGATGATTTTGCCGCAAAGGGCAGTCCCTACCTTAGAAATATTGATGTTGTGATTAACATCAATAACCTGCGGGTTACCATCAGCCGCGACAGCTACTACCTTGATGGTGCCTTCAGTGACGCAGTGCATATTCTGAACCATAATCTGCGCATCTATTGGTTCAAAAAAGCTGAAAATGGCTTTCCGGTGCAAATGATCCTTGCCAACCAGTATATTTTCCGCAATGAATTGCATGAATATCTCCGGATCGGTGATAATGAGGTAAAGTATTTAAAGCCGGAAAACAAAATCATAAAATTCCTGGCTGAATGCAAGGTGTTCCGCATCAACGGGAAAAGCGGATTTTACTCACTTTCCCAGCTTTATAGCATGGTGCGTCCGGGCATCCCTTTTTATTACTCACCCGCCAAAACAAATTTGCGCTGGCTGGGCGGGGCTTTCAAATATGATTTTATCGTCATACCCGATCCATGCGATGAATGCAATGGTGCCGACCATTTCTATGACAAGCTGTTTGGCGACATTTTCAGGGATCTTGTGAATCTCGACACCATTAAAGAAAAACCGGAAAAGATAAAAGAACTGGTCGAAAGAGGCATTATAGAAAAAGAAGCTTTGTCCCCGCATTGCAATATCGTGGGTCAAACAACGCTGAAACCTGAAGAACAGGAATTGCTCAATGAAATATCAGTAATCCTAAGCGATCCTGCCCTGCTGGCAACCATCGGCAGCAACCTGCATATTCGCCTGAATACCGTTACGCCGGTTTTCTTTGCCCTGCGCGAAAAGGTATTGCTTGTATCTGCCGGATTGTTTGATAAGGAAGGCAAACCGATATCTGACAACTTTATCTCCGGTTTTTCAGATGAACCTGCCGGTGAAAATGACCCTCACAGAAACGAGCAAGAAAAAGCAGACCTGCTGCTGGGAATGAACCTCGACCATCCTTTTATCCGTTACCTGACCGGAAGCAGGAATCCCCAAAGAGCTTATTATACCCTCACTTACCTGGCTCATGAGCTGACCCTGTGCCAGAAAATGCTGGTACCTTATTCGCCTTTCTACCACCTGGTAAAGGAAAGACTCGCCCAGGATATGCGCAGGGTGCTGATGGAAAATTTTCTGATGCAGCTGAAGAATTGATCCTGGAAACAAAACACCGGCGGGTCCTATAGACACCGCCGGGTTATGTTTTACCGGCGGGTTCTAAAGACACCGCCGGGTTATGTTTTTAGTTCTTGTCACAATTCATATATCTCATATCCGACAGAAGCGAGAAGGGATGGAATGTTCTGCACGGCGATATAATCATATTTCCTGATCCCTTCATCCAGTTCTTCCCAGGTTTTGATATTGGGATTGATCTTTTTTTCTATGCTTTTCACCGGCCCGTATCGCCATCCTGCTAGCAGCCGTTCGGCATTCCACCGCGAATGTTCAAGGCGGGCCAGCATTGCAAACCGTTTCTTGTTCTTCTGAATGGGATAGGTCCCGGGTCTTTTTGAAAGCCTGATACCCAATCCTGCCCGCCTGAGCAAGTGTTCGTAAAATTCAACCTGACTGATGTTGGAGATCTTCAGCTTCGGATCAAGCTGCTTCCATTCCATTATAACCTTCAGGTCGTCAATCACACTGGTCTCAGGATTGAAATTTTCGAGCCGCTGATCCCGGTATTTGTTATGCACCGTCCGGGCCAGTTTCCTGACCTTACGCCCGTCGAGTTTGGATTTTTCATCCATGCATACCAGTGCCCAGAGTGTATCAGGATCAGGAGGCAGCAGGATAAGGTTGGGCTGGTTCCCCCATCTTCTCTGGAGGATAACGGAATCGGCAGCACCTCCGGAACCCTGCAACAATACTACACGAGCGCCCATGCTGATGGCAAATCTATATTCCAGTTCCGAGATGACCCCCCCGTCGATTCCCAGCAACCATATATTTTTAGCGGGAATCCTGTTAACGCTTACAATATCGAACCAGTAAGCAAGCACTTCAAGGAATGAGAAATCCCCGCTGCCGGTTGTGATAAAGGTGTCATATGCCTTGCTTCTCCGGTGAACACCGGATACCCTCGCGGGTAAATACCCCGCAAGCCTGAAATGCTTGCTTTTGGAAGCCTTCAATTTCGCGGCAACCTTACCCACCAGGCCCGGCAAGCCGGAATCCGTGCCGCCTGAAATAACGGTTCCTCTGAAACTACCCAATGCTTTTTCAAGAAAGCTCGTGTACTTTTTTGTTTCCTCGGCACTGTACACAGAGGACTTCCCGGCAATGATCATCACATTGCCGGAAAATCCGGGACGGGTTTTGTAAAGTGATCTTAAAAAGGCTCCCGATTCTTTCAGTTTAAAAATCCTGAAGCCTATGGTATGGAGAAAGGCTTCCTGAACCAACACATTCCTGTATCCTTTCACGCTGGCAAAAAGCTTCACCCCGTCATAAATGATCTCCGGCGAGACAGGCACTTCCTTCCGTAAAGCCATGTGAAGCAATAAAATCATATGCTCAATGCTGGCCTTTTCGTCCCCCAGCAGAAAACAGCAGAGGCTGATGGCAATGCAGGCATCCGGCGATTCAATCCCCATTTCAATGTGCTCACTGCAGGTGGTGATGACCTGCTGCAGTTGCGGCACAATCTGATCAATATCGGGCTGATGAATGACCTTTTTGGTGGCAAGGTTTTCAACGAGGGCATTCAATAAATAATACGGATTTTCGGACGACTCACGACGGGCTTTTGAGGTCAGTATGGTTACAGCTTCCTGTTTCTTACCCGAAAGGTCGTAAAGTTTAGCGAGGTAGGATGAGGCCTTGGCAATATCGAGGCTGAAAGCAGGATTATCCCCGAATCTCTTCACCGCACTTTCGACAAGGCCAACTCCTTCGCGGAACTGATCGCCTGACCTGCTTTTTCTTTTCAGCATACATTTGGCATAACCCAGCTCATATTCCAGTCTTCCTTTCAACAATTCCTCCGTTATCTTTTCCTGATTCCTGTATACCGGGCCCAGCAAGGCAATGATCTCTTCCCACAATCCCATCATATTATACAGCACTGCAAGCTTCAGGTAATGCATGACGGTCTTGCCGGTAGGCTCAGGATTGATATCAATAAGGGTTTTAAGCACCGCCATTTCATTGTCAAGGCTTTGCTGCGATGGAGTGGGCCTGTAGTTCAGCGAGAACTGGTCCAGTGTCACCGAAATGGAGGAAAAGGAATTGTCGATCTCCTCCAGCATAGCTGCCAGCCGGGCCGATTCACGGTGCCAGCGGACAGGGACTCTGATCCTGGTCTTATAGATCCGGTCGTGCAAAATATCCGCCCATACATGCTCATTGAAGGTCCTCACCTGGATCTCCGCTTTCAGGTCTTTTACTTCATCCGGAATCACCACGCCCAGGATCTCGGCCTTGCCGGGGGTTACAATATAATGTACTGACCGGTAACCAAATTCACTGACCCTCAGGCGTGTTTTCACATCCACGCTGTTGGCCTCATCAACGTTGAAGTTTTCGCGGATAAAACGACAGATAGCCTCAACCTGGCTGTCAAAATGCACGATGGTTCTTGCACCGCAAAGATCAGTCACGTCTTTCAGGGGATCCCTGTATTTGTCTTTGCGGATTATTTTTTCGGAAAAACTCTCGACGCTCTTGGCGCGGGACTGGACAACACCGAGAGGCGCATAAACCGAAACGGCTTTCTCGAGGATCTCCCTGAGGATTTCGGCAAACTTTTTATAGGATTTTTGAACTTTCGTGAAGCGCTGAATGTCTTCCTGGTGCTTTTCAATGGGAATGTTAGGCATGATGACGGATCAAATTAAGGCTGATTTGATAATAGGATTACCCTGGCCACAAATGTCACTTCATTCCCCCTAAATTAGGTTAATTCCGGCAAATAATGCAGGGATTTTTGTATTTTGAAAGGGATCAGGTAAAGAACCGGTCAAAGTTACCGGGGGCAATAACGCAAATTCCTGAGGGATTTTTATTTAATGATCGTTACCGTGCCATTGAACCGGCTTCCGTCATCGAATTCTATCCTGAAAAGGTATACGCCCAGGGGCAGCGGTTCGCCGTTCAAAGTCCTGCCGTCCCATTCACGATCCGTTGACGCGTCAATACGGGCAGCATACCTTATGCTGCCTTCTTTTGAAAAAATAAGCAGTTTGCCCTCTTTATCGTTTATTGCCGGTATTTCCCATACCTCTCCCTTGTCGGGAGCAAACCGGAAATCACATTCGATTTCACCGACTTCGGCAACACCGGTTCCCGACAGGCAGTGATCGGCATCGCGCACAACAAGGTTATAACGGCCGCCCTGCAGGTTGTCAAAAAGCAGGAGCGATTCAAAAGCCGAACCGCCGGTTATGGAAAATTCGTATGGCGGCCTTCCGCCCTTCAGGCTTTGGCTGAGAAACAGGATACGGCCCTGTGAGCGGTTCAGACAGGTGTTCTCCGCAACAAATTCAAATGCAATCAGAACATTTTCACAAGGAGCGTTGATGGACTCATCCATTGGGTCGCTGACCTGTGGTTTGTTTTCCACGGGGTTGTTTTTATCCGTCATGGGCATGTCCAGGGGCATGGTCTCCTTATTTTTTCCATCGGGTATAATGGCTTTTTTATTCGCCAATTCTTCTTTCATAAACTTATCGCCATCTGCATGCCTTGATTTCAATGCGTTGCCGTCCGTCTTCAGGCTTACGCCGTCTGCTGTCGTCTGCGGGATTGCCGTATTATCTCCGGCGGTGCTTTGCAGCGTTTGTTCCCCGCTTTCCATGACTGTCGTACCCTGTATACTGTCGATCCCGGCAACAGATCCGTTCAGAATATTCCTTTCCTGTTCTGCATCCCCGTTCCGGTTCAGCAAAACATACAGCAATACGCCCGTCACCAGGATGCCGGCCGAGATCAGGATGTTCCTCCCGTTGCGCCAGTTGCGGCTTCTCTTTAACCTCGCGGTATGCAATGAGGTAAGCTCCTGGCGAACATCGAGCAATCCCCGCTCAAAGACAAGTTGGTGCGCCTGCCGGTATTCCTCCAGCTCGCTGCTCAGTTGAGGATCTTTCCTGAGGCTTTCTTCCAATGCATATTTGGCTGCACTGTCGAGAGACCCCTTCAGGTAGTGTTCAAACTGTTCGTATTTTTCTCTTTCGCTGATCATTCCTTAATCAGTTTTGCTTCATGCCTTCTATCAGGCCATTGTGTTCCTTAATATACCCGATGAGCTTCTGCTTGCATTTGTATTTCTGGGTCTTTACGGCATCTTCCGAAGTGAATCCCATGCGGATGCAGATCTCTTTCAGGCTCATATCTTCGTATATCGATAATTTCAATAATTCCTCGCATTTTTTGCCCAGCTTCGAGAGCACCTTGTTGATAACGGCTGCTCTTTCCCTGGTGATAATGCCTTCAATCGCTGTAACGGCATCATCTTCGTATCTTTCGTAGTGCTCTGTCATTCGCACCTGTCTTTTTTCCTTTTTTACCTTGTTGATCCATAGATTCCTGCAGATACAGAAAATGAAAGCTTCAGGACTACCCTCCTCGCGGAATTTGTTTTCTTTAACAAACCGGTGAAAGGCAACCACCGCATCCTGGAAAATATCGAAAGCATCATCGCGACATCCATTATTTTCAAGAACGTACCGGGTGACCCGCGGCAGGATGGTTTTGTACAGGAAATTTAACAGATCACGGTCATTTCCCTTGTGAATGGCTTCTATGATGGCTGCGCCTGAATACTTCATCCGGATCTTTTTCAAGGATAATACAATGCAACAAATAAAAAGTAACCACGGAAGCGGTAAAATTATGAAATCTTGTGAGATAAGAGGCCGCAATATGCAGATAACGATTTGGAGCAGTGGAACAGTGGAAAAGTGGAACGGTGAAACAGTGAAAAAAAGTAACAGGGTTGGGGATGGGATAAACGAATGCTGGTTGAGTCACGGCAAGTTATTATATTTGAGCTTGCTTTTAAAAGTGAAAACTGACGTTATTTCTACAGGCAACCCAAATCATCCTGCATGCCCGGTTCCTTTTGCCATACCATGTTAACGAAAAGAAAAACCAGCCCCACCCTGTTTCTGTTTCTCCTTCTGTTTTTTACCCCGGCCATAACCCGGCTGCAGGCCCAGATCAATTATCCCTTCCAGTATTACCAATTCTTTCAAAACATATCCCTTTATAATCCGGCCGGCTCAGGCCTGCTGGCGCCCATTGAACTGCAGGCCGGCAACCACAGCTACATCAGCTACCTCAATGCCCAGTACAGTTGTTTTAATGCCAATGTGCGGTTCGGCATGGGACGTAACAATCCCGGCATCTTCAGCACGGCCGGATTGCGGTTCACCGGTTATAACGAAGGCAAATATATCGGAGGGACCCGTCTGTATGGGGTATATTCCTTTCATGTAAAGCTTAAGGACAAGTTGTTTTTTGCCGGCGGGATCGATCTGGGATACATCCACAGCAAGATTGAAGGGACTCCTTCAACCGGATCGCTGTCGGAATATGTCATGGATGGCAATGCAGGCATCATCCTTTATACCGGGAGCTTTCATACCGCCCTGTCGGTCAACCAGCTCGCCAATAATTTCATCAAACCCCTGCAGGAGATCCTGATCGTTTATCGTCACCTTACCTTCAGCGCCTCAAAACGGTTCAGGGCAAGCGATCATTTCCAGGTCTCTCCTTTCACGCGCATCTGTTATCCTTATTATGACAATGTCCGTTTTGTACTGGGAAGTCAAATCCTGTTACTCGACAAGTACAGCGTATCCCTGTCTTACCGTCTGAAGGAAATGATGTCGGCCGGTATCGGAATCCGGAATATCGCCGTTGGCAACGGTACGGTGAATGCCGGACTGACCTATAATACCCCCGTGCGCTCTAAATCCATATATACCTCAACGGTGGAGATCTCACTGGGGTATTTTCCAGGCAAGAAAAAAGTCAATGAAGGTTACTTTTTCACCCTGTAGTTGTAATAATTCAGTGCAACGTAAAAACAACCTTTAAAAACTGAGTTATGCAACAAAAAAACCAACAAACCAGGGCTCTCAGGCAAAACCTCATTTTTGCCTTAACCCTGATGCTGATCGGCCTAACGGAAACCGGTTCAGCGCAACCCCCCATTGATTCACTCATCAATAAACCTTATTCTGTTGATTCACTTTTCATTCCACCGGCTATGCCGCGGGAAGGCGAACCCGTTACCCTTTATGCGTTTGTGACGCAGACCTCTTCTCCCTGCGGATTGGTCAACTACCAGGTAACTTACGATGATGCCGGCAACATCCATGTTAATGCAACGTATTGGAAAGGGATGCTCACAGCCCTCTGCCAGTCCTATGACAGCATGTATATCGGCAGCCTTCAGGCAGGGCATTATGTGCTGAATTTCATGAACCTGAAAAGTCTTGCCTTCACCGTTTATCCTCAACCGTCATGCAAGGCTGATTTCAGTTATGAATATCTCCGTTGCACTCCGGGTGAGAGGTGCCTGAATACGATCAGGTTCACCGACCGGTCAGCGGGATTCATCCAAACCTGGTATTGGGATTTTGGCGACGGAACAACTTCGGACGAGCAAAATCCTGTGCACCAGTTCCCCGACAGCGGGGTATTCCAGGTAAGGCTGACCGTTGCAGGCGGCCTTGCACAGGAATGCCATGACACCATTACCCAATCAGTACCCACACATAACTGGCCTCCCCAGCCGGAAGTACCCTGGATCCCGGTTAACGGCGGTGATGATAACCATACCATCGTCGTTGCTGAAAAGCTCGGCGCCGACGCCGGCCTTGAAAACGGCGATTATATCGGATTGTTTTTCAGGGACAGTCAAGGCGATTTGCGGTGTGGTGACATGCTTCGCTGGGATGGGGGAAACGGTATCCTTACCGCCTGGGAAAACACCGGCGGCAACGACACGATCTGGATCATGGCTGAGCCCAACCTGTACCCGATGCCCTTTTATAAGAACGGATTTTTTGCAGGTGAAAAATTTGAATACAAAATCTGGAAGTGGAGGGAAAATAAAATCATTGACGTGGAACATGCCAGCTACACCCTGAATAATGTTTTCCCCGACAGCGGTTATTACAAGGATGACGGTATGAGCCTGCTTACGGGATTCTCTGCCTGTCCCTCACAGGAAATCTATCTGAACAGCGGCTGGAACATGGTCTCCCTGCATATTGACCCGGTTGACCCTTCGATGAAAAGTATTTTTGGTGACGCAGATGTTATCGTAAAGAATTACAAGGGTGAAATCGTGTATTTCCCGTATGTTGGCTTAACAGAGGGTACCTGGAATATACTGGAAGGCTACAAGGTCAGATCAACCGGTGATGTCACCCTCAGGGTCCCGGGCAATCCCGTTGATCCGCGGATCAATATACCGCTTCCGGGCAGCAAAAAGCCTTATTTCCTGCCCTACTATTATGGCCGGTCATACAGGATCCAATCGATGATGAGAAACGTCAACGACAATATCAGGTATGTGCAAACCTATGATAATGTTGACGGAACCATCAGGGCCCTGAACTACATACCGCAATACGGCATTGACCAGATCCACTATATGAGGCCCGGCTATGCCTACAAAATTTCCTTTATCACACCCATGCGTTCCTTCACCTACCCGCCTGCCGATGAAGATTCGATATGGTTCGGCAACGATGGTCTTCATTCGTTATGGGTTGAACCCCTTGTTGTGCCAGTGGTTGACAAATCAGACAACCGTATCCTGGTCATACCTGAAGATGTTTTGAGCATCGGTGAAGGCGCCAGGATAAACATTTTCGCCGGGGATGATCTCCTCGTCGGTGATGAGACGGCCGAAGGCGGCAATGTTGCGGTTACCCTATGGGACCTTGACGAAAATGAATATACCATGATTCAGATGATGGTGGCGGAAGAGAACGGAACCGCTTCCTACACGGTTGACCTCAGCCGCCAGAAGGAAGAGGACGGACTTATTATCCTGACAAAAGAAATGATGACCGGTATTGACGTGCCCGGGTCCCTGACAGCCCATCGCCTTTATCCGACTGTGGCCGCAAACGGGGTCGCCCTGGAAATATTCCTTGAAAAAGGCTCTGATGTTACATTATTCATATATGACATGACTGGCAACCGGGTAAGACAATATGGTTTCAACGGCAATTCCGGCATGAACCATTTTGATTTTACAGTTGGAAACTTTGCCAACGGTCAGTATCTTTACAGTATAATAGCCGGGGAAAAGCTGGCCCGGGGCAAATTCCAGGTGCAGCATTAATACGGTTCAGATGACAGCGGATTGAATTAAAATGAATATCGAACCTGCCTAACGGCAGGCAGGCAAGGAACACCGAATGTCGAATAACGAAGATAAATCGCTCATTGTCGAAACTTCAATATTCGATATTCGATGTTCTTCCGATGAATCGGGACAGGCTTTGACCGATATTCAAATTATGAATTAGACAAAATAGACGGAAGTGCATTGAAGAAAGAGGGAAATGTTCAGGAATGGAAGACATAGTATAAGCATGATATGCATTGGTTTGGGCCTGTGGCTGAATTCCCAGTCACAGCCGGCATGGTTGGTGACGACCGATGCATACCGGCAGACCCTGGTATTTGAATCGGAGGTCCTGTCTTCCGATTCTGCCGTATTCCTTGAAGATGGTGATGTTCTGGGCATTTTCTTTAACGAGGAACAGCGCAATTCCATATGCGGCGGAACGATGACATGGGCCCATAATAATGCTGTCAATGCCCTGACGGTTTACAATAACACGCTGATCGATTCCAAAACCTATGCGGAAGAAAATGTCTATTTTAAAATCTGGAAAAAATCCAGGAACTGCATTCTCGACAGTGTAAAAGGATATTTCAGAACTTATTCCGATACTTCAGAAACCATTACAGCCAGGGATACACTGAAAGTCCTTGAACTATCGGGGGGAAAACCTTTTCATGCCGGCTATGCCGATACACGGCTTTGCAGCAACGAAGGCATAGTCCGCCCCAAAACAGCTCCGGCTGGATACAATCTTCTATACAGCAGCTCTTCTTTCCCGGTGGATGGCGCCACGGGCGAGATCAACCTTGCGGGCAGCTTTTCAGGAACCCTGGAAATCAAGTTTGCCACAGATTATTGCCTCGCTTCATCTTCACAGACCCTTGTCATAGCTCCTGCGCCTGATGTTTCGCTGCCGGCCGAGATGAGGCTCTGCGAAGGGACTGAGCTTCGCAGTGAATTGGACCCGTATATCACCCAGGTTCCGACAGCGTCTGATTCTGCCTGGATATCATCGGTATCTGAAGCCGTAAGGGTGTCAGAGGATACCTTTGATTACAAGGTCAGGCTTGAAAACAGCTATTGTGAGGCAACCCGCACGATAAGAGTAAACCGTTTGCCCAAACCTGTTTTTCTTTCGGCTACGGAGGACCTGTGCGATTCCGTGAGGATCCATCTTGCCTATGAGGAAGGGAACATGGAATGGTCGACGGCTTCGATGCCTGCTGCGGTCCCACTCGATGGTGATAAACGAACCATTACCTTCACTTCAGATGAACAGCTTACCCTGAAGCTTACCGGGACCAATGAATGCAGCAGTTCGGACAAGATCGATGTCAGGGTCCGGAAAATGGAGATCAGTACCTTCGATGCCGAAGAAATCAATGCCGACTGTTACAAACCGGGGAAGATCAATCTCCGCGACAGCCATGTGATAAACCACGAAGGCCCTGTTGAACTCAGGCTGGAAAACCTGTTGACCGGTGAAACATTGCCTTACGACGGACTTTTAAAAGAAGGCCGCTATCGTGTTTTTGCCAGGGATGAAAGAAATTGCATTGCCCGGTGGCCGCAGGAAATGGTGATTCTGAAAGACTGTCTGAATGACGATCCCGTTTTTTCACCCAACAGCGACGGCAGGGATGATGACTTCTTTATCCCCTATGAGGGTATCGTAACCATCTACAACAAAAACGGAAGGCTGATCCACCGGTTTACGGGACCGGCTTACTGGGACGGAACCGATGACCGGGGAGTGAAGCTGCCCCTGGGAATTTACCTGATGGTGACCGGACAGGAGGCGAAGACGATTACCATTCTCCGATAGGAAAGATTAATACCCCGTCGGGGTATTAACGGAATAAAATCACGCAACCTTTTAAACTGAAATTTTATCTTACAGTTATATTCCAACCCTTTTTTAAACAATACCGTTATGAAAACTGCCTTTAAATTAATACTTCCCTGCCTTGCCCTGTTGCTGGGCATTTATACCTGCGAAATGGAAAAAGTTACCGGGGGCCAATCTTCCGGAAGCCTTGTCAAATCATCAGAATGCAAGGAATTCAAATCCACCTTGTACGGTGAAAATCCGGCTGACACCTTAAGTTGTTTAGAGTATGCCTACGATGTTGAAAATGAAAAGCTCATCATAAAACACCTGAATGCCGGATTCAATTGTTGTCCTGTAAAGATATTGGGAAAGATAAGTTTTGACCATGATACCATTATCATTAAAGAGTCTGAGAAGGACGGCCTGTGCGATTGCCTTTGCCTGTACGACCTGGAATATAACCTGAGCGGGATCAGTGAAAAACAGTACACGGTCCGTTTAATCGAGCCCTATCGCAGCGACCAGGAAGAATTCAAAGTCGTCTTTGACCTGGCAGCAAGCGCCGAAGGCTCATTTTGCCTGACACGCAAAAGGTATCCCTGGGGCATTATGCTATAGAAGCGGATATTGTGGCACCTTTCTTGCATTATGATTTCCAATTTCAACTCACACTATGAATGCAAAAAGAATGGGAAAAGGACTTCACGCAGCCGTCAGGCAAAAAACGAATGAATCAGACCTCCGGGATCTGCTTGCCTACCTGAAGCACCGTATCCACAGGCCTACCCATAATGTCTACGTGCAATATTTCAAAAAGCTTCCAGGACAGGACTATAACTGGTGGAAGGAAAACCAGTTGCTGATCTGAGAGATATCATTATTTTATTTCCCAACCGGTTCCGGTTTTTCGTACTTTTGATTACCATCTAATTCTAATGAAAGATGAGAAAAAATCAACCGTACTTCATAATGTTATTAATCCTGGTAGCGCATATTCCCCTGTCAAACATTACCTGGTCGCAGCAGGAAAGCCGGGCAGCATACGAACAACGTATGCAATGGTGGCGTGAAGCCCGTTTCGGGATGTTCATCCACTGGGGATTATACAGTGTTCCTGCCGGAGAATGGAATGGCCAAACGAACCATGCCGAGTGGATCCGCACCACCGCACAGATTCCGCTGGATGTTTACGATGGTTTCAGGACCTCGTTCAACCCGGTCAGATTCGATGCGGATGAATGGGTAAAAATGGCCAGGGATGCGGGGATGAAATATATCGTCATCACTTCGAAGCACCATGATGGCTTTTGCCTGTTCAATTCCCAATTTACCGATTTCGATATCATGTCAACACCCTTTCAGCGGGATATCCTGAAAGAATTGTCAGCAGCCTGCAAAAGGGAAGGCATAAAAATGTGCTGGTATCATTCCATCATGGACTGGCACCATCCGGATTACCTGCCCCGGAGGGACTGGGAGAAAGACCGGCCGGAAGAAGGCGCTGACTTTGAACGTTATATTGCCTATATGAAGAACCAGCTGCATGAATTGCTCACGAATTACGGAGAAATTGGCGTATTGTGGTTTGACGGCGAATGGGAAAACACATGGAATGAGCAATACGGAAAGGAAATTTATCAATATGTCAGGAACCTGCAGCCTTCCATTATCATAAACAACCGCGTAGGCGCAGCCCGGGAAGGCATGGAAGGATCGACAAAAGAAGGCGGATTCGGCGGTGATTTCGGAACGCCGGAGCAGCAGATACCGGCCACAGGGCTTCCGGGTGTATATTGGGAGACCTGCATGACCATGAACGACTATTGGGGCTATAATAAAAATGACAGGAACTGGAAATCAACTCAATCCATAATCCGGATGCTGGCCGATATCGCCTCCAAAGGCGGCAATTACCTGCTCAATATAGGCCCCACACCTGAAGGCTTGTTTCCGCAGGAGAGTGTTGACCGGTTGAAGGAGATCGGGCATTGGATGAAAGTCAACGGAGAATCCATTTATGGAACCCGGGCCAGTCCGTTTCCCAAACTCGACTGGGGACGTTGCACACAAAAGAAGACCGTTTCCGGCACACGGTTGTATTTTCACGTGTTTGACAAACCCTCAGATGGCAGGTTGTTCATAAGCGGCTTATACAGTAAGCCTGTAAACGCATTTTTACTGGCTGATCCCGAGCAAAAATCCCTGGCAACCAGTCATCATGACGAGGCCGTAGTCATTACCCTGCCGGATGACGCCACAGATCCCTTTGATCTTGTGGTTGCGCTGGATATTGAAGGTACGCCGGATGTCTATCTGCCACCCCTGATAAAAGCCCCCGCTTCCATTTTTATTGATGAAATGGATGTTACCCTGTCATCAGACCGGGAAAACATTGTCATCCATTACACCACCGATGGCAGTATACCTGATCAGGGCTCACCAAGGTATACCGGACCGTTTGGTATCGATAAAACCACCGTGGTTTCAGCCCGGTCATTCCGCGCAGGCAAACCGGTAAGCCCTGTTGCCCGGCTTACCCTCGAAAAAGTGTTCCCCCGGCCTGCTTTCACCCCTGAGAAGGTTAAATCAGGCCTTCATTACCGGTATTTTGAAGGCAACTGGGACAGTATTCCCGACTTTGCCGCTTTGATTCCCATGGAAGAAGGGACCCTCGGCAATCTTAACCTTTCCTGTAAAAAGCAACCCGATCATTTCGCGGTGGAGTATAATGGCTACCTGGCCATTCCCGCCGACGGAGTATATACGCTTCACCTGGCATCGGATGACGGAAGCTGTTTATATATCGGCAGCGAAAAACTGATCGACAATGACGGCCAGCACGGAATAGTGGAGAAATCATGCACCATAGCCCTTGAGGCCGGGCTGCATCCGCTGCTGGTTACTTTTTTCGAAAAGTCGGGAGGGGATCACCTTTCATTTTCCATCAGCGGCCCTGGAATAAAAAAACAGGAGGTAAGCCCTTCGATGCTGTTTACAGGGGAGGATTGAGGTTAAGGAATTATCGAGAACAGAGAAACAAAAAAAAGGGAAGATTTCCTCTTCCCTTTTCTTATGTTTGCCC
>CAYMJH010000023.1:0-495 GCA_964390385.1 uncultured Bacteroidales bacterium
TTATTGTTTTCAGATGGTCTTTTTTCAGTTTGACAAGGGATTCGAGCATCTGCCGGTGCTGTTGTTGCATTTGCCCGCGGTCAACCTCCCCGCCCGATACGGCACCGATGACCTGATCGAGAAATGACCTGAACTGGCCGGTGAATTCCTTAATGTTACCGGCCTGTTGCGATTTAAGGGGTGCATGGTTATTGTCGACATGTTTGAATACAGGTTTGCATATGGAATGCAACGATTCAGCGATATCCTTCAGGTGGTCAATAGTCTGCACATAGTAATGGCTGCTTTCAACAGATTCCTCAACCTGCAGCCGCCTGATGGTGTAAAAAATGTTTTCCTGCATCAGACGAACTTCTTCAGCAATTGCTTTCGACTCTTCAAGGGCAGCTTTGAGTTTTTTCCGCTTTTCATCGGTCCATCCCTTCATAACCGTTTCGTATATGCCGGCTACTTTTGAAAGGGTTTGGGCAATCGTATCGTTGCATTGATGCAGTA
>CAYMJH010000023.1:505-11447 GCA_964390385.1 uncultured Bacteroidales bacterium
TCTTTTTCTGTGCTATCCCGCGTTTATAAAGGGCTTCGGATTTACTGATTTTTTCGGTCCTCCGGTTGTGAATAATATGCGTGCGATATACCAGGAAGAGCGCAAGGGCAATCAACACGGCAACCGCGACCATGCCTCCGAAAAACAGTATCACGGCGATAAGAAGAGAACAGACAAAGGCGATGAGTGCGGTAAAAAACCAGCCCGCTATCACCGTAATCACACCGTTTACCCGGTAAACAGCCGTTTCGCGGGTCCATGCCCCGTCGGCAAGCGATGTGCCCATGGCCACCATAAAAGTCACGTATGTAGTTGATAACGGAAGTTTCTGGCTGGTGCCAAAAGCGATCAATATGCTGGCGACAACCAGGTTAACCGAAGCCCTTACCAGGTCGAAGGATATCGATTTGTCAGCCTCGTTTTTGACAAAATAATCAGGGTCGAGCCGTTTTCGTATAAATCTGAGCGCCGGCTCAGGCAGGATTTTTTCAAAGAAACTGCCGAGAGCCAGCGCCGTTCTCACCAGCGAACGGGAGATGGCGGATGACTCAAAACGTTCCACCGTTTCTTCCTGGTTGCTGAGGCTGAGTGATGTCTTAACCACACCCCTGGCTTTCTTCGACAGATAGAGCGTAATGACCATAATCATTCCGGCTGCAACCAGGAAATGGGTGGGAGTTTTCACGGAAGCCTGCAGCCCGCTCATCAGGAAACCACCGGGATCGGGAGATCCGGCAGCTTTTAAAAGGTTATAAGATTCATATCCGGCCAGCGGAACACCGATGAAATTCACCAGGTCGTTGCCGGCAAAAGAGAGGGCAAGAGCGCCGGTTCCCAGCAAAACAGTGAATTTAAATACGTTCAGTTTGAATAGCAGGGTAAGGATCTGCAACAGGATGCTTCCGCCCAGGAATGTGAAGAGCAATATCTGTGTGGTATTTTCCTGTATCCACAGAACATGGTCTTCGGTGAATAAGGTAATGCCCCTGGCCCCTTCAATCAGTACAAAATACACTATGGAAGTGAGGGCGATTCCTCCAAATACCGAACCGAAATAACGCAGGGTCTTGCGGTAGTCAAAAGAAAAAAGAAGACGGGCAATAAACTGAATGATCAAGGCCACCGTAAAAGCAACAACAACGGAAAGCAGAATGCCGGCAATGATCAGCAAGGTGCGGCCTGAATTGATATATTTTCCAAGGTCCTGCAGGGAATCAGCCGTCCTTGAGATTTTGATGATGGTCACCCCTACCGACGCCCCGAGCAGTTCAAATACCAGGGAAACGGTAGTGGAGGTCGGGAGGCCGAAGGTATTGAAAAAATCAAGCAGCAATACATCGGTGAACATGACGGCCAGGAAAATAATGATGATCTCGGAAAAGTAAAACTGCGATGGATTAAAAATGCTTTTCCGGGCCACTTCCATCATACCACCTGAAAAAGTTGTACCGATGAGAATGCCAATGGAGGCAACGATCAATGCCACTTTAAACGACGCGGCTTTTGAACCTACGGCAGAATTAAGGAAATTGACTGCATCATTGGAAACCCCTACAATCAGGTCCGACATGGCAAGTCCTGCCAAAACCAGGATAATAACAAGATAAATATCCATGGAGGGGCTTTTAGAGGCCGTAAAGATAAAATGTATTCCATTAACGCTGAAAGAATGTTAAAAAAATGTTGAGAAAAAAACAACAATCATTCACAATTCACTGCAGCGCATCGGAAACTGTCGCTGCTGCTGCCGCTACTCCTGCGGCAACTGACCGCGGATAACGGCTTCTTCGCGTTCCCTGTGCACCAGCATGTTGTAATAGTCATTGGCCTCTTTCTCCTCGTATTCGGTATAGGCTTTCCGGGCCCATTCCTTGGCTTTTCCGATATCGCCCAGCACTTCGTAGGCAACCGCAATATTGAAGGCTGCCCGCCTGGCTACCTTTCTTTTTGAGTTTAACGCCAGGGTCCATGATTCAATGGCTCCGTTCCAGTCGGCGACTTCCGATTTGCGCACACCGATCCTCAGGTTGTTGTCCTTTTTCGGCCTGTCATAGAATTCCCTGACAACCGTATAGTAGCTGGGTGTGATCCTTTCACCGTAAATCCGTCCTGCATAATAGCTGGTCTGGTTAATGGCCTCCACCTTGTTGAGAACATAGTTTACCGCGTCCTGAACCGTATATCCGCCGCCGTTAAAATTCATCCGGTGTGATACCTGGTATTCGTCAATGATCTTTTTATGGGCGGGATCGTAAACCCTGATGCCGAAATTGATGACCACAATACCGTTTACATTATAACCGCTCCCTGTCAGGATGGCTCCTTCCGCCGCCTGCCTGACGGCCTGAACCGGGTTGGTAATAATAAAATCGGAGTCAAAGATTTCCACGGCAAGCATGGCGTCGGCATGATACTTTTCGCATAGCGCCGCAACCTGGTCCCAGCCCATAGGAGGACCAAACAACGATTTTGATCCGCCTCCCTTAAACCTTTCATTGGTCTTTTCCAGGTGATAAAGGTCAAACCCGGCACAGGCATCAACCATTCCCTGCATCACTTTGATAACAGCCTGCTGATCCTGTTTCATCATTTCAAGGGTAAGGGTCTGTTCGATCTTGTTCTTTACCGTTTCATCCGAAAGAGACCGGTCAATGACGGCTATATTCCTTATATGCGGAGGGAAGACATAGAGGGCGGGTTTAAGCAGGTTGATCCTTACCCAGGCCATGCTGGTCAGCAATATAAAACCGGATAAGGAGATCGCAAAAATCGCGGCTTTCTTTTTCATGGTGTCATAGAATTTTGGTTAAACTCGGATAACCCTGTCGGTCAAAATTAGTTCAAAGGAGAATGCGTCAATGATTCTTTCCGACAAAAAATCCAAGTTTATACAGATCAAATATCAACAGGCTGGGATGGCGGCTCAGAATATTCGAAACCAGCATCTTTTTACAGCCGGAAAACAGGCATGAAAAAAGCCTGAGGGTCCGTGTCCTTTCCAGGAAGGAAAAATGCCGCAGCAGTTTCACCATCGCCATCAGTTCGCCTGTATATTCCTTTTTCATTTTCATCAGCAGGCTGAGGTTCTCAATGCCTTCCTGCGTTTTTGCCAGGAAAGCGGCATTGGATTCGAGCCCGATATGAAGCAGCGGATTATCAATGTGCAAAACAGGAATATTCATCCTTCTCAGTCCGATCCCGAAAAAAGTATCCTCATGGCCATATCGCTCGATGCCCTCATCAAAAATCAACCGCTCAAAAACCCGGGCAGAAGCCATAAAATTATTCGTCATGAAGGAATTCCATGGTTTCAGGTTCCTCACGGAAGCAGGCTTTTCCTCTCTTTTTTTTCCATATTTCCAGCGGAGGTATTGTTCCGGAGTTTCAGGCCTGGTATTCCGGTAGATCCTTCCTCCGCATACAATGCCTTCTCCTTTGGCATGCTGAATATACTCGGCAAGATAATCGTTCCGTACAACCTGTGAGTCACAATCAAGAAAGAGCAGCCAGGGAAAAGAGGCCATGGAAGCCATTTTGTTTCGTATTCTCGAACGGCCTATGTTCTCAGGCAATTCCTCGTACCGGACACCATTCCATCCGCTGATCACCCTGTTTTGTTCCCGGCAGTTGATATCCGAACCGTCGTCGAGGGCCATGATCTCATAAGGAATACCGGCATCCATGGCCTGCCGGTTAATTTCCTTCACCAGGGAGACAATATTGAAATTATATACAGGGATGAGGACCGATAGCATAGAATGCATGTATTCATCAAAACACATCAGTCCTGTTTGGTTAGTATAAACCGGCAAAAGCTGGCATTGTATTTCAATCAATCAATTTGTCGGCAGACAGGACAACCAATCAATAAATCAACCAATCAAAAAATGGCTAGGGTTTCTGATCCGTATCTTTCATGAATACCGTAAAAATGAAAAGGATCACGGCACTCGCTGCAAAGATAACGATAAGCGAATAGATGATATTCAGCACAACATTCTCAAGGTTCTTGATAATGTCCCAGATCCCCAGTATGGACACAATGGTAAAAACCAATACCAGGGCAATGAGGACATACGATACGATTCTCTTGGCAAGGCTCATGGCAGTAATTTTAAATTAGTCTTACGTGTTTTTTCAATGAGGATATCAGATCATACAGCGAAAAAAAATCCTGTGTTTCATTATCCAGTTTCATTGACCAGTATGGCATCCCGCCGCGATATCCTGCCAAAAGTTCTCCCTCCCCTGCAACCGGCTTTTCTGTTTTCATTCCGATCCTTTCCAGCGCTCTCGACGTCATCACGATCAAGGTTGCATCGCCGCTGACGGTAATTTTTCCGGATACCGGTCTTTTCAGTCTGAAACCGGTATCCATATCAAAATCGAGGTCGGAATTTTCAAACAATTTATGAAATCCTTTTGTAATTATCAAATCTTCGGGTGCCCCCTCGGTGATTTTGCCCTCAGCCATAAGCCAGATCTTGTCTGATTCATGCATGGCGATATGCAGGTCATGGGTTGAATAAAGGATGGTTTTGCCATTATTATGCGCCAGCTCGTTCAGCAACCGCAGCAACTCATACCGGTTAGGCAGGTCGAGAAAAGCGGTGGGTTCATCCAGCACCACGATGCTGGTATCCTGCGCGAGCACCCTTGCAATCATGGCTTTCTGACGCTCTCCGTCACTGATTTCATGGAGGTATTTTCCGCTGAGGTGGCGTATGCCGGCCAGGTCAATGGCCCTGTTTACGGCGCGCCTGTCATCAGGTGAAAGGTAGCCAATCCAGTTGGTATACGGAAACCGGCCAAGGGAGACCAGCTCAAACAGGGATATATGAAGTATGCTGACATTTTCGGTGGAAACGAAGCCAAGGGTTCTGGCGAATTCCAAACGGGGCATGGAACGGATATCCCGGCCACCGGTCATAATTTTGCCATCCAGCGGCAACTGCAGCATGGCCAATGTTCTCAGCAAAGTGCTTTTTCCGCAACCGTTACGGCCGACCAGCCCGATGATCTCGCCTGCCCCGGCTTTCAGGGTTAAGGGACCGGCCAGCGAAACGGGAAAGGTCCCGCTTTTTTCATAGCCGATTGTCAGCTGTTGTAATTCGAGTCCGTTGTTCACTCTGTTTTTCATGGTATTGCCGATCGGGATCTACCGGTATAACCGGATTTCTTTTAGTTTCATTGTACAGCAACAATTTTCTGGTTTCTGAATATCACCCAGATGACAACGGGTATCCCGATCAAAGCCGTAACTGCATTTACGGGAAGTACATATTCACTACCGGGCAAATGCGACAGGATGTCGCTCAGCAGCATAATGCATGCGCCTGTAAGGATAACAGCCGGTATCAGCAGGCGGTGGTCGGCTGATTTAAAAAGCATCCGGGTAATATGGGGCACTGCAATGCCAATAAAACCAATGGGTCCGCAAAAAGCAGTGACAGTTCCTGCCAGTATGCTGGTGGAAATAAAAATGACTGATCTTGAAAGCTTTACATCAAGTCCCATGCTTTTTGCATAGGATTCACCCAACAGCAAAGCATTCAGCATTTTTCCCGAAAGCCATGCAATGGCAAGTCCAGCCGCCAGGCTTACCGACATCACGGACAATTGTTCTTTTGTGACACTGCCCAGGTTCCCCATCGACCATATAACAAAAGCCTTCAGTTGTGCCTGGTGGCTGAAATACTGCATGATGCTGACAATGGCGGAAGTCGCGCTGCCGAACAAAACCCCGAGGATCAGGATCGTCATGATGTCCCTTACCCGGAGAGAAACGGCCATGATCAGCAGCAGTACGGCTGCAGCCCCTATCCATGCGGCAATGATCTGCACCCAGAGGCTCAGGGAGTGTATGTTTCCCCCGGCAAAGAGCATGGGAAATCCCAGCATGACAATGGCAACACCCAGGCTTGCTCCCGAACTGATGCCCAGCACATAGGGCCCGGCCAGCGGATTCCTGAACAGGGTTTGCATCTGCAGGCCGCTGACCGACAATGCCATGCCGGTAAGCACTGCAGTGATTGCTTTGGGAAGCCTGAAGTCGAGGATGATGGTTTGCCAGACCGGGTTAGCAGGTTCTCCGGAGGTTCCTGTCCCAAGGATTCCGGTGATGGGAATTGTAACGGGACCCAGGAGAATATCCAGCACGAAGAGCAGCAGCATCAGAAAAAGCAAAACCAGCAGCAAGGTGATTTTCATTGGCTTTTTCATGACTGTTGTGAGATAGGGTGAATCGGGCGGGCTTATTTTGTAATAATCCGCATCTTATCGAGCAGCCCGTTAAGTTTCTTTTCAGCATCAGCAATGCTCAGGTCGATGAATTGCCGGGCTGTCAAGCCGTCAGGCCTGTAATTCCAGTGATTGATGTGAAAGAGCAATGCAGTGGTGATGCCGTCAATTTCCCTGATCATGTCAGTCATTTTTTTTGCCGGCACATCGGGATGAACGGCCAGATAAACCAGGCATTCATCCTTCAGGTCTTCCGACAGTTCGTTGATTTGCTTTTTCAGGTTCCTGATGCTGGCCATAGCGGTTTGTTTAATCCAGTTTCCTGTAATATTTCCTTTGGTGCGAAGGTAACAAATGCGGATGTAATACGGATAGGATATCGGCCAAAATAATATCAGGCTCTACCACCCCCTGTTCGAAATAAGCATTTCCTCCCCACTGATTAATCCGGTTGTTGTTATTGTAGACTGCATTTTCGCGAAAGGCCTTTATATGTCCTAACCTGCTATCCGCTTTCAGTATGTCAGCCCTTGTGTCAGCGTCTCCTGCATTAAGCCAGAAATCGGCCTGACAGGCCCTTTCAAAAACCTTTTCCGGGTTGATTGGCTGGCTGTCTTTGTATGGCAGGTCATCCCACAGGTAACGGCCCCCGGCATCGCGGATGATCCCTGCAATATAGCTTTGACCGCCGGAGACATACCATGTGCCTGACCAGGGAAGCCCGAGCATTACCGAAGGACGGTCACGCTGCCCGGATGCCAGGGCAGCGAGCCTTAAATACCTCGTTTCAACGCTGTCGAAAGCGGCTTCGGATTCATTGGATAAACCGTAAAAAGCACCGATATACTTGATCCATTCCATCCTGGCCAGCGGGCTTTCTTCGAGGTATTCCCCGATGACGGCTGACCGGATCCCCAGTTCATCCATCCTAGCAATGACGGCTGATACCGAGCCGGTGATGCCATAGAGAAAGACAACATCAGGCTGCAGCTGTACCAGTATTTCGTAGTTAAGGTTCCCGTCATAGCCGATATCGGCAATTTCACCGCTTGCAATCCTTTCCTGCAGGGACGCGCAGGTTACATACCTTTTGCCCGATATGCCGATGATGGTTTGTTCCCGGCCGAGCAATTCTATAAAGCCGATGAAGGTCGACGAAAGGCAAACTACCTTTTTAACCGGAACGGCAAAACAACGGTGCTCAGGAAAAGCATCATCATCCGGTTTTTTTGCCCGGCCCAGCCGGTATTCATAGGTGATATTTTCCGCCTGCTGCCATGGGTTTTTTACGCAGAGCTTTATTTGGTCACCTGACTCCGCAATTTCAAAACCGCGGGCGTATTTCAGTTTTTCCGTTGCAACCGGTTCGGCATGATCAGGCAACGGCCTGCTCCTGCAGCAGATCAGCGAAACAATGACCGGAACCAGGAAACAGACCTTTATGCTCATTCAAAGACAGTCTCGTTAAAGTATTCACCGGGCCGGCTTTTAGTCTGTGACTCGAAATACATCTGGGTCACCGTTTTACCGTTCATGGTATATTCATGCCCTCCGTAGGTTTTGATCAGTACGTCCCTGAATTCGCCGGCAACATTGTCGCGTATCACGATATAGCGCCTCGTTTCGCGGTACTGCTCCTTATAGATCTCAACGGTTATGCCTTCCGGGTATTTCCGTTTCAGCTCGTTCAGGTAAGTATCCCTTTCCGCATCGTTTTTAAAAACAAGCTGAACCAGGGGTGCTGCAGAGGCAATGCTTTGTTTTCCCGAGGTTTTGGGGGCCGTCTGCTGTGCATTTTGTGTCTTTTGCTGCGCCAGCAGCTTATAAATTTCGTCGATGCGGGCGATCTTTTGTTTCGGGTAAGGACTTCCGGGGATAACCTCCAGGGCTTTCTGATAGTTTTCTTTGGCCACCGTGTAATTATTCCCGTCAAAAGCCTTATCCCCCAATGCTATGAAATCATCATACTGCTTCTTTTTCGCCTGTTCGGCCAGCAACTGCTTTTCCTGTTCCGCGAGCAGGTTATCGATCAGTGCGATCTGGTCTTTTGCATACGCATCGTTGGGCCTGATCCTGATTGCCTGGTTGTAGAAACCCTTTGCCTCGGCATATTTCTTCTGGCTGTATGCACTATTTCCCGACGACACGGCACTGTTATAGGCATCCTCTTTTGCTTTTGCATCAGCCAGGGCCTTCTGCTCAGCCCTGACCAGACCGTCAATTTCCGAAATCCTGTTTTTCGGATAAGTTTCTCCCGGTTTCACCGATAAAGCCTTGTTATATTCGACCTTCGCATCATTGTAATTTTTCAGCGAGTAATACCTATCCCCGTTTTTAACAGCTTCGTCAAACGCTTTGTCCCTGGCCTGTTTCTCAGCCAGTGCTTTTTGTTGTTCTTCCAGCATTTTATCTATCTCGCTTATTTTTTGTTTTGGGTAAGCTTCTCCGGGCATTGCCTGCAGTGCGTCACCGAAAGCCAGCCTGGCATTGCCGTAGTCTTTTGACGCAAGAAGTTTATCCGCGCGGGCGACAGCTTCTTCGTACTGCTTTTTGCGGGCCTGCTCGGCAGACATACGCTCCTGTTCCTGTTTGATCAGCAGGTCGACCTCGTTAATTTTGGCACGGGCAAAGGGATCTTCGGGTTTAAAGGCAAGGGCCTTTTGATATTGCTCTTTGGCCTGGCTGTATTGTTTTTGTGCCAGGGCAGCATTGGCCTGTGTAATGGTATTATTGTATCCCTCTTCAACAGCCTTTTGCTTTGCTGCCTTGTCGGCGGCAAGCACGTTTTCTATCCCCGTAATGCGTTGCCTGGCATAGGCGTCGCCCGGTTTTATGTCAAGCGCCTTACGATAAGCCACAACAGCACCTTCAAAATCCTTCGCCTGATATTGCTTGTCGGCACCGGCAATGGCTTCCCGGTATTGCCTGTTGCGCAGCTCATCCGCTGCCAGCTTTTTGTTCTCCTCGTCAATCAACCGGTCTACCTCTGCAATTTTGCCTTTGGCGAAAGCATCATCAGGCTTCAGGCCAAGTGCTTTCTGATATTGTTCCCTGGCAGCAGCGTACTGTTTCTGTGTCAAAGCACTATTGGCCAGTGTAATAGCATTCTTGTATCCCTCTTCAGCGGCTTTTTGTTTGGCAGCCAGTTCAGCGGCCAGTGCTTTCTCTTTTGCAGCCTGTTCAGCCAATGCCTTTTCCTTTGCAGCCCTTTCTGCTGCCAATGCTCTTTCTTGGGCTGCCCTATCCTCTGCCAGGGCTTTTTCTTTAGCAGCCTGTTCAGCGGCCAGCGCCTTTTCTCTGGCTGCCTGTTCCTCTGCCAGGGCCTTTTCTTTAGCAGCCTGTTCTAAGGCCAGCGCCTTTTCTTTGGCTGCCTGTTCCTCTGCCAGCGCCTTTTCCCTGGCTGCCTGTTCGGCTGCCTGAGCCTTCTCGTTTGCTGCCTGATCAGCCGCCAGCAGCTTATCGATGGAATTGATGCGTTGCCGGGCATATCCTTCATTGGGCTTAATCTCAAGAGCTTTGGCATAAGCTGCTCTTGCATCCTCATATTGCTTGGCCTTGAACTGCCTGTCGCCCTCGTCGAGGTATGATTCAAGGCTGCGATTCAATGAAGCCGCCTTGGCATTCTGTTCAGCCATGGCCTGCTGTTCCCTGGCCTTGTCAACTTCCTGTGTCCTCGTCCGCGGGTAGGATTCAGAAGGTTTTATTGCCAGGGCTTTTGCATAAGCTTCTTTGGCTGCATCATATTGTTTCGCCCTGAACAGCGCATCGGCTTCCGCAATGGCAGCCTGGTAGGCATCGTCAACCGATTGCTGCCGGGCCTGTTGCTGCTTCTGCTTTTCAAGTTCGGAATCTATTTCCCTGATCCTGGTTTTCGGAGCTGATTCAGCGGGCTTAATGGCCAGGGCTTCCTGGTAATATTGTTTTGCCGCTTCATAATTCTTCTGGGCATTAGCCTGCCCGGCCTTGGCCATCAAATCATTATATTTTGCATCAGCAGCAGCGGCAGTCTGCTTTTCAGCCTGCTGTTTGGTAAGCAAAGCCTGTATTTCGTTGATTTTCTGTGCCGAATATGTCTCCTGCGGATTAAGTGCAGCAGCAGCCTTATACTGGGCCAGCGCTTCAGCATATTGTCCCTGTGCCATCAGCGCATCGGCATTCCTTACGGTTTCTTCATACCGGTTTTCATCGTTTTGCTGCTTGGCCAGCAAAGCGTCTATTTCAGCAATTTTCTTTTTCGGATAGGCTTGTTTTGGCATTATATCCAAAGCTTGCTGATAAGTGTTGCGCGCTTCCGTATAGGTCTTCTGGCTGAACTGTCTGTCGGCCTGTTTAATCAGCCGGTCATATTTATCGGCAAGGCAATTGGCCGATTTTACGTATATCTCCTCAAGTTCCGGCAACCGGTTCTCAACATATTTTTTGTCCGATTCAAAATCCCGCTGCCTCGGATTGAACTTTATGATATCAACGGGCTTCTGCAGGGGCGAATAATCCACACCTTCGCAGGGTACCACCAGTCCGATGGCAAATTCCCTTACCCACACACCTGATTCTTCATCGGGAATGGCCGTGTTAAAACTGATCTTTTTTGTTACCAGGCCATCCTTTGATAATTCAACGGTATACAGTTTATTGGCTTCGAGCCTGAAGGTAAAGCTCCCGTCACCTCCCGAAACCCACGCCCTGAACTCTTTTCTTGTAC
>CAYMJH010000023.1:11457-12586 GCA_964390385.1 uncultured Bacteroidales bacterium
CCGTCACCTCCCGTTTGCACTGAACTTACCCTTGTTGTTCCGTCAAAAAGAGTTGCTGTGGCATTGCCCAGCGGATTCATTTCAAGTTCAGCATGTCCCCTGATCTCGAGGTAGCGTTCCGGCTGCTGTCCGGAAATGATCAGACACTGGCCGATACAAGCCAGCAACAGCAATTTCAGTTTATACATTGCAGTCATTCAATTATGGATTACTATGATCACTATACCTTATTTACAGCAAAAAGTTACTAAAAAAGCCGGATATATTCCAGCAGAAAGATCATTTTAAGAGCAGCAGTTTCCGGTATTCGGTGTATTGTTCCGTGATAACCTGCAATACAAAGGCACCCCTGGCATGAAAGGGCATGGAAAGATACAATGGGTTGGTATAATGTTCAGCGATTTCAGTCCATACCAGATGCCCGGCCAGGTCATACAGCCTTAAAGCCACTTCACCGGAAGGCAATTCCCTGAAGGCAATCCGGATATCCCCCCTGGCGGGATTGGGATACACCATCAGGTTGTCCGATATAACCGGCGGCAGGTTGCCGGGGATGCCCGGCAGGGAATCAAAGGTCAGGGGATAAAGGGCCAGTGAAACAGAATGGCCGTAGGCAGCAGGATCATTCATGGGGATCCATCGTTCATCCCTGACTATAAATGCAGTGTTATGGTCACCGTTATCCCATAAAGTGTGAAAAACCGCGAATGTATCGCAGGGAACCCCGTATTCGAGCATAACGCCAATCATGAAGGTGTCGCGCACCGCAATGACGGAATCAAACTCCATGAAAAACCTGGTGTTCTCAAGGAGTTCAAAGACCGGGAGGGTTTCCCTGATGACCGGGCCTGCCTGGTAATCCGTTCCTTCCCATACGGCAACGGTGACGACAGCCGCGTCTGAATGCGCATATGCCCTGGCAATATCCAGGTCGGCACCCATGATATATTTATAACCATCAACAACATACCTTTCGGCAAAGATCTCAACCCGGCTTGCATTATGTCCTGCATAATAACCCCATGAAAGTCCCGAACCATCAAGGATCAACGACTGGCCGGGAGAAATATTGGAAAGAGTGTCACCGGTCTTCCAGAAATCCGCATAGGGATCAAAACCTTTCAGCGTT
>CAYMJH010000023.1:12596-27178 GCA_964390385.1 uncultured Bacteroidales bacterium
CCGTGCTTTTGAACGGATCAAGCCAGTATCTCAGCTGTGCGGATGAATCGGGATAATCCTCCCAGGAATGTGACAGCTGCTGGAAATAATCATTCACCGAGTTTGCACAGGTTGCATCTCCGCCGGTTTCGTTGCCGATCACCCGGCCGGCTGAACTGAACAGCGGGGCACCCGATGAACCCGGTTCCGTGGTACCGGCCTCCCAATCCTCCACACGCCAGTGGGTATTGAAATCATAGCCTTCCCCGAAATTATCGGTATAAGGCTGATCATCATCGATGGCAATCTTTTTTACGTCGCCCCAGGGATGGTGTATACAAAAGACGCCCCGTGTGGACAGTCCGGTCGCATCCCATCCGGCAAAATAGGGGCGGTAATAGAAAGGGATGTCTTCTGAAAGCTCTACCAGGGAGAAATCAAGCTTGTTGTCAGTCGTCGCTTTCAGCGTGCCACCGGAAACCGATTTATGGCTGCGCCCGTCCGGTCCCCCGCAAAAAGGACTTTCGTAATCGAAAAGGTAAACAGCAGTATTGGCCAGCCATTCAGTCCTGAGGCAATGCTGTGCCGTCAATATATAAGCTTTGGCATCATTCCGCGTATTGTTGAGAAGGACACCCGTACACCTTTCTTTACCTGCATAAATGATCCTGATAACCGCATGCCTGAGCAGGGCAGTCAGAGAATCTTTGTAGCAAAGAATATCCGGATTGCAGGCTCCCGATTGTCCGTACCATCCATCCTTGACCCTTTCCGGTGCATGGTTCCGGTCAAATTCATGGCCCACGATTCCGACACACAGCTGCCCGGGATCGCCGACAAAGGGAGGCACCTGCATTTCAACCATAACGATATCACCGGGTACTGGTTCGACCGCAAGCATCTCATAGGGCTTGTTGTTAATGTGTGTATAAGCTCCGAATACATATTGCTGCAACGGATCAGAAAGGAAAACCCTGACTCCCTTTTCAACCCGGAAGGGAATAAAGATCAGATTCATCGTAATGGCGCCTTCCGATCGTAACCCCATTCTCCAGACCTTCCATCCGTTTTCCAGCGTATCCCAAACCCCGGCATTATGATAATCGTAATGAACCTCCATGGTGTAGGCAAATTCCTCCCTTTTGAGGCGGGAAACCGGCTTCCCCTCATCACGGGCAGCCATTTTCTTTTCATTGAATGAGGGAAGGTCGATGACCGGAATGGTTTTTGAACCCGGGTATTGCAGGGGCATAACTCGGCCCTGCTGCTGAACCTGGGCATGCAGCACCGGACAGCACAAACTGCCGCAAAATCCTATGAAAAACAAGATCCTTCTCACGGTGCTAAACCTAACGGTGAATTTACCTTATTTCTTCAAAACGCCATCAGTTACTTTTTAACAATACCTGTTGCTGTATAGGTGGAACAGTGGAACAGTGGAAAGGTGGACCGCAAACCCTACTGGCTACTGGCTACTATCGAATCATCTGCTTTATTCCCACATAATACAAATCATAGCCTCCTTTCCCGCCCGGGCGGTTCGACGAAAAAATCATCAGGTTGTTATCGAATTCATGGTAATATAAGGCGACAGGCCTGTATTCATCATATTCCGTGTTAATTTTGTCACCAAAGTTAACCGGAGCTGCCCACGATCCGTTCTCACGCCTGGAATAATACAGGTCAAAACCGCCATAACCACCCGGGCGGTTGGAGGCAAACACCAGCAATTTCCCGTTCGCCAAGGGGCATTTGTCGTCACTGCCGGAATTGAGCGGAAGCATAACGGGTTCCGTCAGTATTTCAAGGCTCAGGGCGGTTACAGGATCATGACCCGAAGGAAGATCAATGGCATAGATATCGAAATTCCCGTTTTTATCGGAACAGAAAATCAGCTGTTCAATTTTTCCGGGATCGACCCCCCAGACATCGGTATTGTAAAAATCAGCACCGAAATAGGATGGATACAATTCATTGCCATCATCATTGATCAGACTGATTCCGCGGGGAGGGTGAATGATAACATTGGTTGTGGTGGAAGTATTCCGCATTTCGGCAACACAATATTGAAGATCAAAATTGCCGCTGCAGTCATTGGCATACAGGATGAGGTCGGTCCATTTCACCACTGTATCGCTCACATCCTCGCGAAATCCCAGCGAATAAGGGCCCAATTCGTTACAGGGTGTGTTGATGGAATCAAACATGGGCATTAAATAATCAAAGCGGTCATCTTCAAAACCGGTTCCAATGAACAGTCTTCCCTTTGTTTTGCTCCAGTCGATATACATTTTCTCACCCACAATATCAAAATGGCCTCCCAGGCTTTGCCGGTTGGATGAAAAGTGAAAGAGCTGGTCATAGTATATAAAAGGAGCGGTTGAATTATAATCATCGAATGCAGAGTTGGCATCGCTGAAATTAACGACCTTATCTGTGAAATGGCCGGTTTCATATTTATGCTTTTCCCAGCAGGAGGTAAGAAGCATAATTACCGACAGGACCATAATAAAAGCTCTCATATAATGTTTTATTTAATGACAAAGATAACCAATGAAGGGTTGCGTTCACAAAAAAAAATTCCGGCTGCTTAACCATACCGGGGTTATTAACCAAATGATCCAGAGTGATATTGACTTATATTGTTTGTTTTCATATCTTTATACCGCCACCAAAAAACAATCCAATGAAAAAGAGTTATGTTTTATCAATGGTTATAACGTTAACGTTGTTTTTTTCCGGTCATACACGAGCGCAATATTGCGAACCTGTCAGGGAAATGAGTGTTCCTGCCGTCACGCACGGGATAATAATAGATGGGATTGATGATGATACCGATTATAGCCCGATCCAGACCATGCAGATTGCCAAAAGAGCCGGAGCTGCAAATCCTTACGGTCTGGAAGATGGCGATGCCTTTGATTTCAACGCTACCTTCAAAGCGGCCTGGGACAATGATTATCTTTATTTATATGTGGAGGTCATTGATGATGTTGAAGAATCCATGCCCGTTGATGGTGCAGAGGCCTGGACATGGGATTGCATAGAAGTTTTCATTGATCTGGACACCAACAGTACAACGATGCATTATAGCGCTGAAAGTACCATACAGATGAGATTTAACAGGGGACCGGTAGGCATTTCATATCCGGGCAGGGCAAATAGTTCGGATTACCTTTTTTACCAGGATAATCATGCATCCGGATGGAAAATTGAAACCGGTATTCCCTGGACAGCCGCAAGCGAAATGGGACAAAAGCCTGATATGCTGACAAAAATCAACAGCGTCATCGGATTTGATGTCAGCGTGTCCGATGCAGACGGTGATGGTACACAACCTGTTGGTGGAAGAAACATTGAAGGAGGTGCACAGATGTTCTGGGATCAGGATACGCCGATTGAAAATGCGGATAATGCTTACCAGGACAGGAGGACCTTTGGATTTGCCCGGCTTATGGGAGGATTACTACCTGTTTATAATGATACTATTTTGTGTGATTCAACTGAATCAGCCCTGCTGATCTTCGACTATCCTTTGGATTCCATATCGACCTATTACTGGCAGCCCGACGAAGGAAGTATTCTTGATTCCACGGAAACAAGCTGCAAAATAAAATGGGATCATGCAGGACAAAAAGACGTCATGCTGATCATTACCAGGAAATCAGGATCCCTTGACACCCTGAAAAGAAAGGTAATCGTTTTTCCGAAAATGAAAGCCTCTCTTGGCGATGATTTTCGGGTATGTAAAAACACGGATTTTGTACTGAATCCCATTATTACAAACGGCCATTATCCGCTGAATTATTACTGGAATGGTCAGCCCGGAAATTCATCCTATACCGGCAACCAGAGCCAAAGCGGCAACATATCGCTAATGGTCAGAACCCGGGAAGGCTGCATTGCCGGTGATCAGGTGTTTATAACGGTTCCTTATCCTCCGGCCGCAGGGAACGTCTGTATGGTAACGGTAAGTGCAGACAGCAATTATAATACGGTGATTTGGGAAAAGACGGATGAGGAGAGCATAAGAGAATATATGATTTTTAAAGAAACAACGGTTGCAGGAGAATATACCCAACTGGGCATTGTACCTGCATCCGGAAATAACCTTTACACCGATAAGGCTTCACAGCCTTTTATGCATGCCGACCGGTATGCCATTGCCGCTGTGGATACATGCGGCAATTCTTCGCTGCTCGGTGAACCCCATCAGTCGATGCACCTTCAGTTAAGCCGTGGGTCACAAGGGACTTACAACCTGAGCTGGTCACCCTACGAAGGATTTCGTTACAGTTCCTATCACATTTATAAAGGAAATTCCATCCATACCATAGAAAAAATTGATGAAATTGCCAGTTCAAAAACCCAATACACGGATACCGCTTCCGGCCTGGCCTATTATCAGATTGCTGTCAAGCATGCGTGTGAAGTAGCAGACACAGGAATATCAACCGAAGCAAGATCCAATGTGGTGAATACCTTTCAGAGCGGATTGAGTGAAAGCCCCTCAGAGGCAGAACTTGAAATCTATCCCATCCCGTTTGAAAAGGAAATGGTTGTGGAGTTTGAAACAAAGAACCCGCAACCGGTAAGGCTTGTAATGATCAATGCAATGGGTATAACAGTTTATGAGTATGCCAACCAGGCAGTACATGCTGGTATTTTCAGGCATGTCATACAAACCGATGCCTTTAACGTTCCCGGATTTTACATATTGAAAGCGGAAATCGGCAATCAACTGTACATCAGAAAAGTACTGAAAAAATAATAACGGTCAACGATCATTTCCCGGGGCACCGGTGTTTCAAATAAAAATTTCGGGTTGATAATCTGTTGCTGTATGATTATTTACCATAAATGATGCACCCGGTTTTTTATGCGGGCTGTATAGATGGAATCAATGGCATTCATGGCCTGCTGATCCAACGGTTTCATTTCTGAAGCCTGAATATTGGACAAGATCTGATCAACCGCGGATGCACCGGGGATGATGCAGCTGACCTCATTAAACATTAAGATCCATCGAAGGGCCAGCATAGCCAGATTGGTGTCAGGAAATTTTCTTTTCAGTTCTTCAACGGCTTCAAGTCCCTGGTTGTAATCGATTCCGGCAAAGGTCTCCCCTTTGTCAAAGGCCGCCCCTTCACGGTTAAAATGGCGGTGGTCACCCGAAGAGAAGGAGGTGTCACGGTTGAACTTTCCGCTGAGCAGTCCGCTTGCCAGGGGTACCCTGACGATAACGCCGATGTTTTTACGGGCTGCCTGTTCAAAGAACAATTCTTTAGGTCGTTGCCGGAAGATGTTGAAAATGATCTGCACGGTATCGACGTTGGGGTATTCGATGGCTTTCAGGGCCTCCTCCACTTTTTCAACGCTCACGCCGAGTTTTCTGATCTTGCCTTCGGTTATCAGGTTGTCAAACTCCGCGAATATTTCAGGCCGGTAATATACTTCAGTGGGCGGGCAGTGAAGCTGTATGAGGTCGATGGTTTCGATACCCATGTTCCGCAGGCTGTCTTCCACGAATTTCCTCAACACCTGCGGCGTATAGGCCTGGCTGGTATGAGGCTGCAACCGGCGGCCGCATTTGGTAGCTACATAGATTTTTTCTGAACGGGAACGTACAAGCCTTCCCACTGCTTTTTCACTTTCACCGTCGCCATAAACATCAGCCGTATCGATGAAGTTAATGCCATGGTCCACGGCAGCATTCAATATGTTGTCCGCGTTGTCATGGCTGAAAGGTACTCCCCACCTGCCTCCCACCTGCCAGGTGCCCAGGCTGATCACGGTGATCTTAAACCCTGTTCTGCCCAAAATCCGGTTTTTCATATGTTTTTTATTTTATTTGGATTGGCAATATCCGGTAATAACGAATATTTTTGATACTGAACAAAGATAAAAATATACAGGATATGAAAGAACTAACATGGAATCACTTCCGTTACCCGTTGAAATTCAAAAGAATCATTTTCTGCATTCTTGTTACGTTGATCATGATCCGGCATAATTCTTACGGAAGAGATGGTTATGATATGGTGGTTGCAGCCGACGGGAGCGGCGATTACACCAGCATACAGGCCGCCATTGATGCCTGTAAATCATTCCCGGATAAAAGAATTACCCTGTATGTAAAAAACGGGATTTATCACGAAAAGGTAAGAGTTCCCGCATGGAACAATAAACTCTCCTTGATCGGCGAGAGTGCTGAAAAAACCATTATAACCTGGGATGATCATTTCAGCCGGATCAACAGGGGAAGGAACAGCACCTTCTTCACCTATACCCTGCTGGTGGAAGGTGATGATTTTTATGCCGAGAACCTGACGGTTGAAAATACGGCCGGTCCGGTGGGACAGGCTGTAGCCCTGCATGTGGAAGGGAACCGGTGCACTTTTCGCAAGTGCCGTTTCCTGGGATTCCAGGATACCCTGTACGCAGCGGGCCAGCAATCGTGCCAGTATTATGATTCCTGTTACATCGAGGGGACAACGGATTTCATTTTCGGCGCCGCCACAGCTGTATTCAGCCGTTGCACCATACACAGCAAAGCCAATTCGTATATCACTGCAGCCAGCACACCTGAAGGAAAGCCTTTTGGTTATGTTTTTCTATGTTGCAGGCTCACTGCCGAAAAGGGCAGCGATAAAGTATACCTGGGACGACCCTGGAGAGACTTTGCCAGGGTTGCATTCTTGCATTGTGAGATGGGCGGTCATATTATCTCTCAGGGCTGGGATAACTGGTCAGTGCCTTCACGTGAGAAAACCACCCTGTTTGCCGAATATGGTAACTGCGGTTCAGGGAGTGATGTATCGGCACGTGTTCCGTGGTGCCATCAACTGTCAAAAAGAGAAGCAAAAAGATATACGCTCCGGAGGATCTTTCAATCGGGCGATCCAACGTCCCCGCCGGTAGAGGAATGGACGGGGAGGAGGTGAAGGTGAAGGGTAAGCGGTAAACAGTAAACGGTAAACGGTAAACTTGTCAATCTGTAAACTTGTCAACCTGTAAATCTGTTCAGGGCATCCTGATCAGTTCCCCCGATCCTGTATTATCCAGCAGGATGATCTCTTGCGGGTTCCCATACAAGTAAATGCTGCCTTCTCCGTGAATGCTGTAATACAAAACCTGATCCACATTTACAAAGCAGTCGCCTTTGGAATAATTTTCAACCACGGCATCGACGGCTGCAAGCTGTCGTGCATCGACCGACATGATCACATAATTCCACAGCCGGAGGCTTTGTGTATTGCCTCTCAAAGTGAGTTTTCCCCCACAGGGAAAGTTATTCCAGAAATAGAAAATGGAATTGTCAAGTTCAAGGTCCGCCTCGGCATATTTGTTCCCTGTGACCAGGCCGAATTCATCGGTAATGATGGGATTAGCCGTTTCAACAAAGCTGGCTTCATTGACCGTGATCTTTTTCAGCCGGTCGGCATAGATCCAGGCCATTACTTTGTTATGTTCAGGTTTCAGCCACATCTTGTCCGATTCATTGGTCAGGATCAGCACACTGTCTTCCACGGTATATTTTACGCCTTCAACCAAGTCCTGCCGGCCGGCAACCTGAATTGAAAAAGAGGGCTCCTGCCGGAGGACAATATGAAATACATGATCTACCCGGACTTCTCTGAATGGTGGCAGCGGTATTCTTTCACCCCTGTACTCATCCTGATCTTCTCCGCAGGCTGCAAAAAGCACCGGGAGGATCATGCAGTATACTTTATTCATTGCTATCTTCATATCATGTAAATATTGCAGTGTCCCGGCTTAAAAACGAACGCCAAATCCGAGTTCCGGGTAATCGAGAATATGCAAATGTGTCTTCATGGAAATACTGACCATGATGTGGTCGGTAACATCCACCCTTACGATACCCCGGTTGTACATTTTTTTATGATTCACCCTGTCTGTCAGGAAAAGGTATATTCCTTCCTGGATGATAAGGCTTACCCGGCCATAGATCACTTGCTGGGCAACATGGATACCGGTACGAAAATCATAGAGTTTTTTATAACCGGTGCGGTCGAGGGCCTGCATTTCCGTTTCGGTGGAAGAATCGTAGAACAGATCAGCTCCCGCGCCCAGCCCGAACATGCGGTATGGTTTCCATTTGAGTTCTGCAGTACCTGAAAAGGTATAAAAGTAATCCGATTGAAAAGCCCGTGTATGTTTACCTCCAATGGCAAAGGTAAACTCCCGGGAGAGACTTTTCCCGTGCGGTTTCAATTCATGCCTCACAGGGGCCATCGGATCCCCGATGCAATATCCCATGCCCAGAAAAGCGTTCAGACAGTTTATGCCGATATTCGGTTCCTGCATGTTGGCATTGGAAAAATGATCAAAAGACAGTCCGGTGTTCAGCCTGCACCGCCTCAAAAAATGAAACCTCAGATCAAGCCTGTAATTAAAGCGAACATTCAGTTTTGAGCCTACAACGATATTCTGATAATTGTGATCGAGGTCAAATTTACGGTTGACATAATTGATCCCCAGTCCGATCTGGTTGAAGAGGCCCCATCGGTTGCCGGAGAAAACAGGAAAGCTGAAATAGGGGTAAACAGCGAATTCACGGCCGAATACTAAATCATTTCCCAGGGTGGAGCAGAAAAAGGAAATCCCGTATTCGGGGAATCCGTAAATCTGTTCCCAGTCATTTTTTCCGTTTGTTCTCTTTGAGATACTGAGGCCTGCCGATTGCACAGGTTCGTTAACCATATAAAGGAAGTACTTGTATTCCGGAAGTACAAAACCTGCCTGGTAAGCCGGTGTGATATACAGGTTGCTGAAAAATTCAGCATGCACGGGCCTGTCATCCGAAACCTGTGCCGGCAAACAGATGCCTGGCCCAAATATGATAAGAAGTCCGGTCAATATAGGAATTCTCATGAACAAGTAGTTAGAAGTTAGTAGTTAGTAGAGTTAATTCCCTTGTCACTTGTCACTCGTCACTTGTCACTCGTCACTTGTCACTTCCCTAGTCCCTTGTCCCTATTTTAAACTGAATACCGCCCCGCTTGGTCCTATCCCCGCGGTAATGGTTTTTGTTTCATAGGTAACCGGGTCAACGATGAACATTTTGCCGTTTCCCGTGAAACTGCTCTGAAAAACATACAATTCACCGGTCTCAGGGTTCACATCCAGGCCATAGTAAGCGCCCTTCAATACAGGCGTGTCAGCCGGTGCGGGATTTCCCGTGTTCAGCCTGTACACGCCGTCGGGACGCAGGTAATAGAGGATTCCGCCATCAGGACTGACGGCCAGTTTTGGCGGGGTCCCGGTATATTGACCGGCCGTCCCGACCACGGCTTCCCAGGTGACGGACTGCGTGGCGGTATTGATTTTCATCAGCTTCGATTCGGTTTCACTGATGAGGTCATAGGGAGGGTCCCAGCTGTAGGCTGCATAACCCTTGCAATATACCCACAGGTTGTAATCCTTGTCCAGGGCCAGATCGGAGGGTACATCACCTACCGTGACGGTACCGGCAATACTGTCCTTTCGCGTGTCGATTATATAAAGGGTAGAGTCAACACCCCAGCCTCCGCTGTTGGCAATATAAACATAGGGGTCAATCAGGACCATGGATTCCGGACCAAATCCTGCCGGAATGGAATCATAGATGATATCGCCGGTGAGATCGGCAACATAAACGTATCCCTGCAGGCTTCCGCTGGTAATATAGCCTTTCTCCCGGTTAACGGCCAGGAAACACCTTGGATAAGGAACAATTATCGGTTCTGCGCAGGTTAAAAAGGATTCAAGGCTCACGATTTCCACTTTCCCCGATCCGTTTACAACGATATAGGCCTTATCACCGGCAATGCCCATGGACTGGACAACATCGCCCAGCGGCCGGCCGTTGGCATTTTCAAAGAGGTTATTGATCAGGGTATCGGTTTCAGGATTGTAATAACTCACGGAAGCATTATTGGCCATAAAAGTACCCTCATTCAGAATAAATATGCCGTACCGGTAACCACGGGGGGTTTCTCTTTTTTCTTTTTCACAAGAGGTCAAAAACAGGATCATAAGGATCAATGCCGGAAAAACTCGGTTGATTTTCATTTTAAACAAGTATTAGGTTAGTGGTTTGTTTGCTGCCTGTCCAATCCGACGGACAAGGTTAAATAAAAGGCTCTGCCGGGCATAGGATAGGCACGGATGATTTCATAGCTGGCATTCATCAGGTTCTCTGCGCGAATACCGATGAAGCAGGAAAAGTACCGGTATTTTTTTTCGAAGCCTGCCATGGCGTTAGCTGTAAGATAAGCGGGAAGCTGCAACGTCTCATCATGACTGTCTACGGTTTCTCTTTTTCCGGAGGCATTGAGGTACAACGCTGTCGTAAGTCCATTCCGTATAAACCGGAGATTCATGCTGGCCGCATGCAGGGGAATATACATCAGTTGATTGCCTTCATAGAGGGGATTATGGTCATAGGTCCCGGCTATGATGGAACGGTTCAGGTTATAAACAGCCGTCACCATGAACAGTGTTTCCCCCGATTTGTACCGGCACGACAATTCCGTTTCTGCCCCCAGCGCCCGGATGGTTTTGTACTCTATAGGCGTGAGGGAGTCCTGTATCACCCATTGGATCCAGTTGTCCACGCGCTGAAAAAAACCGGTAACGGAATAGCGGACAGAACAGGCATGGGCGAAGGAAAACAAGCGTCCTTCAATGCCTGCATCGGTGCCCCACCCTTTTTCAGGCCTCAGATCCGGGTTTCCTCCCGGCTGCCAGTATTTTTCATTAAAAGCAGGTTTCCTGAACTTATTGGATACATGGGTCCTTATGATCAGGCTTTCACTCGCCTTAAAGCGCCATCCGGCAGTATAAAGGAGCCCCGGATCCGTTCCTTCATAATATTCCCTGCGCAATCCGAGGTTGCCGATCCATTTCCCCAGGGTAATCTTAAGGAAAGCAGAAAAGGAAAGTTCATGCTCCCTGATGCGGCCATGGTAATTATTGGAAGAACCCGCAAGGTTGTTATAAGCGGCACAAGCCCCTATGATCAGTTTTTCAGACAGGTAGTAACGGTATTCGAGCTCATTGAGCCAGCGTTTTACACCTATTTTTGAGTCTATGGAATACGCTTCATCCCGGGGGTTAATTTTGTCGGTATAACGGATGTTGTCTGTAAAATAAGCCGATTTCAGCACAAAGCCCGACTTTTCAAAAAGCTTCCGATAGGTCAGGTAAAGTTTCAGCGTACTGTCTTTCTGCATGACGTTGCTGGCTGAATAATTACCCATGAGAGCCGGAAGCTCCAGTGTTTTCTGCTGGTACCAGCATCCGGCCTCAAGTCTGTGACCTTCGGGAAGATTCAGGAAGACATTCTGCATCAGCCCGGTTGAATGGTATGCATTATGTTCCCTGAACAATACGGGCCGGCCGTATTTATACCTGTCGGTATACCGGAAGTCGTTTTCAGCTTCCTGGTGGATGGCTGCCACGTGATATTGTATGTTGCGGTTTCCCACCCTGGCCCACAAACGGTTATTCAGGGTGCTGAAGCTTCCGCCATCGATGGTCCAGGTTATGTTGGCGCGGTTTTCCCAGTCGGGCTTGTTGGCCATGTTTACCGATCCCCCGAAGGTACCGCTTCCGTATAAAGCCCCTGAAGCACCGTGGACCACGTCAACCTGTTGCATGAACCCGGCAGGAACAAGGGAAAGATCGGCCTGACCGGTGGCGGGGGAGTTGATGGGAAAACCGTTCCAGCTTACCTGGGTGTGGTTGGTACCGGTTCCCCGCAGCGAAACCGAGGCCAGCGAACCGGAGGGACCGTAGGATCTGATCAGGGCGGGAGCATTAAAGGTAAGCAGTTCTCCCAGGTTATCGTGGGCATTATATGAAAGAGCCTGCGGATCGACGTGAAATGCCGGTTTATCCTCGCTGAAAAACCTGGCATTGTTTTCCACCAGCCTGACCTCGTGGATCACATAATGCGACACAGCATCGGTCTGCTGGGCATCAGCAGGGAAAAGAAGACAATAAGCCGGTACAAAAAAGAAGATACGTAATTTCAAAACAGAACTTTTAAATGTTTAGACCCGAACAACCAATATTATGGCAGGTCTTCTGGCTTACTCCCTTTCAGAGCGCCTTCCCGTCTTATCCTCCGAAGCCTTTTTCAATCACCGAAGCTTTAGCGCAGGTGATGGCGAAGGAGGATCTCTCCGAAGCCTTTTTCAATCACCGAAGCTTTAGCACAGGTGATGGCGAAGGAGTCCGACAGTGGCAGGGTTGCTCTGAAAAATACAGAGATCACAGCAGCGGGTACTGCCCGGGATTTTAACCCGGTTCCCTATTATCTGGTCTTCCGGACGAAAGATCAGAACCATAACGGGAGCAAATATAGAAAGAATTCCATATCCTGCCCTTCGTTTAGCGGGTAATAATTTATCAACCGTATCCCGGCCATACGACATGGCCTGACGCAAACCATTTATCAACAGGCCGGGGAAGGTGCAGCAGGTTATAAAACGCATTGGTTATGTTATAATAGTTTTAGTATTTTTGCCGGGGCATCAAAGCCCGCTCCATGACGATGAAAAAGGTAAAGATAGTCTTTCTGGATGCCGGTACGGTTGGTGATACCGGCAATCTGTGGCGTTTGCAGGAGGCGGGAGAGACTGTCTTTTATGCCTTTTCACTGCCCGGAGAGATAATTCCCCGCGCCGGGGATGCGGAGATCGTCATCACCAATAAAGTCCCGATCGACAAATCCGTTATGGATTCCTGTCCCCGGCTGAAGCTGATCTGCATAGCCGCCACCGGCATGAACAATGTGGATCTGGTTCACGCCGGGAGCAGGGGCATCGTGGTAAAGAATGTCGCCGGGTATTCCACTGAAAGCGTGGTACAGTCGACCTTCTCCCTGCTGCTTTACCTGACCAATCACCTCCGCTATTACGACGAATACACGAAATCAGGCGCCTATTTCCGCAATCCCGTTTTTACGCATTTCGGTAAAAACTTTTATGAACTGCATGGCAAGCAATTCGGGATTATCGGATTGGGGACCATAGGCAGGAGGGTAGCCGAGGTTGCTTCTGCTTTCGGGTCAAAGGTTTCCTATTATTCCACCACCGGTCGCAACCTGGACAATCCATACCCCCATCTTGCCCTGCCGGCACTTTTAGCTTCCTCCGACGTTGTATCGGTTCACTGTCCGCTGACACCCGAAACCCGGAACCTGATCGGATACGAAAGGCTGAAACTGATGAAGAATACGGCCCTGCTGCTGAACACCGGGCGGGGCGGTATCATACACGAGGCCGATCTGGCCCGGGCACTGGATGAGGGATTGATTGCAGGCGCCGGACTGGACGTACTGGAGGAAGAACCGCCCGGGCCCGGCAATCCGCTTTTTTCACTGAATCATCCTGAAAGGCTGGTCATTTCACCTCACATGGCCTGGGCCAGCGATGAATCACGAGAAAGGCTGATCGAAGGGATCCTGAATAATATCAATGAATACCTGGAAAATCTAAAAAAGTAATGCTGTGGGAGATCATAAAGTAAGTGTCGGAATCGTGCAGATGACCTGCACTTCAGATGTGGAATCGAATTTTGTCAAAGCTGTGAAAGGCATTCGCGAAGCCGCTTTGGGAGGGGCCAACATCGTATGCCTGCAGGAATTGTTTTCCTCGCTTTATTTTTGCGACACGGAGCACTATGACAATTTTTCGCTGGCTGAACCAATACCGGGGCCTTCCACGCAAAGGCTTCAGCAATTGGCTGCCGAACTGGACCTCGTGATCGTTGCCTCTTTGTTTGAAAAGCGGGCGCAGGGGCTTTACCACAATACGACTGCAGTCATTGACGCGGATGGAAGCCTGCTGGGGAAGTACAGGAAGAACCATATTCCGGATGATCCCGGCTTTTATGAAAAGTTTTATTTTACGCCGGGTGACACAGGCTATGGTGTGTTTAAAACCCGTTATGCCCGGATAGGGGTGCTGGTTTGCTGGGACCAATGGTTCCCGGAAGCAGCGAGGATCACTGCCCTGATGGGAGCCGAAATTCTTTTCTACCCTACAGCTATCGGGTGGGCCCTGTCCCAGTCTGAGGAGTTCAACCGCGAACAGCATGATGCCTGGCAGACCATTCAATGTTCACATGCCATTGCCAATGGCGTATTTGTGGTAGCCGTGAACCGCACCGGCATTGAAGGAGGCATGCGCTTCTGGGGAGGCTCATTTATCAGCAATCCGTTCGGGAGCATACTGTACAAAGCTTCCCACGATACCGAAGAAGTAGCGGTCAGGAAACTTGACCTTTCAGCCATCAATTTTTACCGTACCCACTGGCCATTTCTGAGAGACCGGCGCACGGACACCTATACTCCCATTTTAAACCGCTTTCTGGATGAACAGTGAAAGTTTTCCAGCCCGCTATGATTCCGGCAAGGATTGTGCAGGCCAAACACCAGCTGAACTAGGTTACCGCTTTCCCGCCGAATGGGAGCCGCATGCGTCCACCTGGCTGAGTTACCCGCACAATGAATTATCCTGGCCGGGAAAGATCCATACGATCTTCCCCTATTATCACCAATTTATCAAACAGATCAGTCAGGGGGAAATGGT
>CAYMJH010000024.1:0-26261 GCA_964390385.1 uncultured Bacteroidales bacterium
GCTCGACCGCAAAGGTCATTCTCCGCTGTTCCTCAATGAGCCTTCTGAGCTTGGTGAAATTTCTGCCATCGTTGAATCGTACTACAGTCACTTTGAAAAATCACCGGAAAACAAATTGCTGAAGGATATTTAGGGAAGAAAGTAGCTGGTAGTTAGTAGAAATACTGATTACCGTTTACTGATTACCGTTTACTGATTACCGATTACCGTTTACCGTTTACCGTTTACCGTTTACTGTTTACCAATTCCCCCCCCAGGACCCGTCCATTACATAATCATCTGCATGAAATCCTCCTCCGTAATAACCGGTATACCCAGCTTCCGCGCTTTCTCACGTTTGGCCGGTCCCATGTCATCCCCGGCAACGATATAATGTGTATTGCTGCTTACTGCGCTCAGGTTTTTGCCTCCGTGCTGCACGATCAACTCTTTCAGCTCATCGCGGGAATGCGAACGGAAAGTCCCTGAGATGACAAAATGCTTTCCTGATAATTTACCGGATACCGGAATAGGAGCGCGTTGAACGCCATGAAGCATGATGCCGGCTGACCTAAGCCTTTCGATGAGTTTTTGGTTCTTTTCTTCGGCGAAGTAAAGACAGATGCTTTCGGTGATTTTTTCACCGATTTCTTCCACCGCATTCAGATCTTCCGGTGTCGCTTCCGCCAGCGCTTCAACGGAAGGAAACGCCTGGGCCAGCTTTTTGGCCACGGTTTCTCCTATATAACGTATGCCCAGGGCATACAAAACTCTTTCCCACGGCACCTTTTTTGATGCCTCAATGCTGTTAATCAGATTTTCTGCCGACCGGTCAGCAAACCTTTCAAGCTTTACCAGCTGTTCCTTGGTGAGGGAATAGAAATCAGCAATGTCTTTCAGTAATCCGTGACTGAATAACTGGCCGATGGTAGCCTCAGCCAGTCCGATATCCATGGCCCTGCGGCTCACAAAATGCTCAAGTTTTCCCTTGATCTGGGGAGGGCAACCGGCTTCGTTGGGACAAAAATGCCTGGCTTCACCTTCCGCTCTTACCAGTTCCGATCCGCATTCGGGACAATGGGTTATAAACCGGAGCGGAATTGAATCAGGTTGCCTGCTCCCGTAATCAACGCCTGTAATCTTGGGGATGATCTCTCCGCCTTTCTCAATATACACGCTGTCATTAATGCGAAGGTCAAGCAATTCCATCTGATCGGCATTATGGAGGGAAGCCCTTTTCACCGTAGTGCCGGCGAGAAATACGGGCTGCAGGTTCGCTACCGGAGTGACGGCCCCGGTTCGTCCAACCTGGTAGTCGACCGATAAAAGCCGGGTAAGGGCTTGTTCGGCCTTGTATTTGTAGGCAATGGCCCATCGGGGCGACTTTGCCGTAAAACCTGCAAGCTGCTGCTGCCGGTAAGAGTTCACTTTGATCACTATGCCGTCTATGTCGAAGGGCAAATGCTCCCGCTCACTGCTCCAGTGATCAATATATTCAAAGATCTCCGGCAGACCTTTGCATTTTTTAATGTGGGGCGCAATCCTGAATCCCCATTCCCTGGCTTTCATGAGGTTTTCGTAATGCGTGTCAAAAGGGAGGCTGTCGCCCAACAAATAATAAAGAAAACAATCCAGCGGTCTTTTCGCCACCATGGAAGAATTCTGCAGTTTCAGCGTTCCGGCAGCTGCATTGCGCGGGTTCGCAAAAAGCGTCTCTCCGGCTTCAGCCCGCTCACGGTTCATCCGTTCGAAACCCGCATGGGGGAGGAAAACCTCGCCACGGATCACGAATTTCTCCGGGTAGCCGCTGCCGCTCAGCTGCAGGGGAATACTGCGAATCGTCCTGATGTTGGCGGTAACATCATCACCTTTTTCCCCGTCACCCCGGGTTACAGCCTTATTAAGTTTTCCTCCAGTGTAGGTGAGGCTGATGGATACGCCGTCGTATTTCAGCTCACAGACATATTCGATGACCTGGTCAGTAAGCAGTTTTGATAGTCTCACGGCAAAATCCGTCACTTCTTCCCGGCTGTATGTGTTGGAAAGCGACAACATGGGATAAGCGTGAACGATCTGGTTAAAAGCATTGTCAATATCGCTTCCCACACGCTGGGTAGGAGAATTTGCATCGGAATATTCCGGATGCTCCTTTTCCAGGTTGATCAATTCCTGCATCAGCCGGTCATATTCGAAATCACTGATGGAAGGACTTGACAAGACATAATAACGGTAGTTATGCTCATCAAGGGTTTTGCGGAGCTGATGTATCTGATCGGCGATGGTCATGATTACAGGATTATAACCGTATTATTGATGCTGCTCCGAAAAGCATTTCTAGCCACGAATGCATGAATTAAATGTGAAAAATACATTTCGGAGTGCACTTTTTATTACTGCAGCAAATTTATTATTTAGTTTCTATACTAAATGGCCTCAGATTCTTTTTGTTATCAATTTGTTTTTTTTCCCTACCTTTGCCGTTAATCTTAAAACAGCAGCATGAGGAAAATTCTGGGTAGGGGAGAAGAAACTGCCATAACGGGAAAGGATATCCATCTTACATACGATGAATTGTTGCAGCAGGTCAGCTATTACAGCTCGGTCCTTGGAGATGTTGCACGCCAGCGTGTGGTGATTTTTTCCGAAAACAGGCATGAATGGATATATGCTTTATACGCCATTCTGAAAAACAAAGGAATCGCCGTTCCCGTCGATGCCATGTCGACCGCGGGAGACCTTGCCTATATCATAAAGGACTGCAGGCCGCATTCAGTGTTCATTTCCGCGGATAAAACCGCGGTCCTAAAGGAAGCCATGGCAGCGTCGGATCATTATCCGACCGTTTGCACGTTTGAAAACCTTAACAAAATGGAGGGGGAGGCTACCGGTGAAGAGATCGTAGTCACCGACGAGGATGACACGGCCCTGATACTCTATACCTCGGGCACCACCGGCAGCCCGAAAGGCGTCATGCTTTCATTCGCCAATATTTTTGTTAACCTTGATGGTGTTTGTCACGATGTTCCTATCTATAACCCCGATGACAGGGTGATGGTGTTGTTGCCGGTTCACCATGTGTTTTCGCTGATAGGTACCCTAGTCGCTCCCCTGTATGTGCATGCAATCCTGGTTCTCAACCATTCGCTTGCGGCGGATGAAATGATTGCAACCCTGCAGCGGCATAAGGTAACCATCATGATTGCCGTTCCGCGGTTATATCAATTGCTGTATAAGGGACTGGTTGAAAAGATCAGGCATAATCTCCTGGCCAGGATGTTCCTGGGTATCGCCGGCGTCGTCAGATCAAAAAAGCTGTCCCTGATGTTGTTTGGCACCGTGCACCGGAAATTCGGGGGCCATATCAGGTATATGGTTACAGGAGGAGCTGCGTTGGATGCAAAGGTAGTCCGTTTTTTTGTGACACTCGGTTTTGAAATACTCGAAGGCTACGGGATGACCGAAACAGCACCCATGATTTCCTTTACCAGGCCGGGAAAGATAAGGCCCGGCATACCCGGACAGCCCCTGAAAGGCGTCAACATTGAGACCCGGGAGGGAGAAATCGTGGTTTCCGGAAAAAATGTAATGCAGGGTTATTATAATAAGCCTGCAGAAACGGCCGAAGTGTTGAAGGATGGCTGGCTTTACACGGGTGACCTTGGATTTGTGGATGAAAAAGGTTATGTGAATATCACCGGAAGAAAGAAAGAGATCATCGTCCTTTCCAACGGAAAAAACATTAATCCGGCCGAATTGGAGGCATCCATCATCAATGACTTTGATGAAGTGAAAGAATGCGGCGTTTTTATGAAGGATGATGCCTTGCAGGTTATCATCCTGCCTGATTTTAAAAAGCTGGGGGATAAGGGCATAAAAGACTATGAGCAATACATAAAATGGAATGTGATAGATGTCTTCAACAAGACTGTTACCCCTTATAAAAAGATCCTCAGATTCCATATTACGGCCGGAGAGTTGCCCAAAACAAGACTCGGCAAGCTCAAGAGATTTACACTGGAAACATTGGCCACACAAAGGAAGGAAAGTGTTGAGGATGAGCCTCGTACAAATGAATACCAGGCCTTGAAGAGATTCCTGGAAGAAGAGACGAAGCAGTCTGTTCACCCCCATCATCACCTTGAGCTTGATCTTGCCCTTGATTCTCTCGGCCGGGTGAGCCTTTCCGCGTTTATTGAGACGGCTTTTGGCGTGACCATACCCGAAAGCAACCTGCCCGATTACAGCTCGGTGCAGAAACTGGCTGAATTCATCAGTCAGAAAAAAACGCGGCTGAGCTTTGAAGGAATCAACTGGTCGAAAATTCTAATGGAGAAAGTCCATATTTCCTTGCCGCAATCATGGTTTACCCATAACCTGTTTAAAAGTATCTCCCGGGCATTTTTCAGAACCTTCTTAAAGCTCAGGGGAGAAGGCCTTGAAAATCTGCCCGAATCCTCCTGTATCATCGCTCCCAATCATCAGAGCGTGCTCGACGGTTTCCTGGTTGTATCCTTCTTTAAACGCAAACTGATGAAAAAGACTTATGTTTATGCCAAGGAACAGCATTTCAGGAACCGCCTGATGCGTTTCCTGGCCAACCGCAACAATATCATCCTGGTGGATATCAATAAAGACCTGAAGCTTTCCATTCAGAAGCTGGCTGAAGTGCTGAGGAAGGGAAAGAATCTGATCATATTCCCGGAAGGAACAAGAACGCTGAACGGAAAAATCGGCGACTTCAAACAGACCTTCGCCATATTAAGCAAGGAGCTGAACATTCCCATCGTTCCCGTTGCCATTCAGGGCTCATATGATATATTGCCATCCGGATCCAGGTTCCTCAGGCTGTTCAGAAAGGTGACCATTTCATTCCTTACCCCTGTATATCCGGGAAATCACACCTACGAATCACTGAAAGACAAGGTTTACCAACAAGTAGCCGGAAAATTAGGCAACGGATGACGCAATTCCCCCTCCACCAGCAGACCAGGAGACCAGAAGACCGGTAACTTCAGCATCATTCCTCCTCATCCCGGCAGAATGTGACCTTTAACACGATCGGTTCACCTTCGGCTGCACCATCATTGGGATCGTCAGGCTTCAGTGCGGTGATGATCTCCCAGAGCTTAACATCAGGATAACGGATACTCAGCAGCGAGGAAATGAGCGAGAATGATTTGGGCCCCTGCGGAACAATGACGACTTCATGTTTCAGCCTTAAGTCGAGGCAAAGTGAAGTAAGCTTGGAGTTTATGCTTTCAGGTTCAAGCGCTTCATAGCTGACGATGCTATTATTGTCGAGGGAATCGAGCAGCCTTTTGTTGTTCTCCAGCACTGATGAACGGTATCCGGGGTCATGCCGGTTTCCGGGGACAAAAGCCACAACCGTGGCAGGATTAAGCTTGCGGATCAGTTCCATGGTCGATCTGAAGGAGTTGTCAAGACCTGCTATCAGCGCTACAGGCTTGCTGCTTTTCAGATGGTCCTTGGAGGATATCATCGGACCCAGGTAACGGATGGTATTTTTCTGGGCTTCAAGATTGAATTTCTTGGGTGTATAGGAAAAGAATGCTGTGATCTTGCGCGAAGGATAATCGTTCCGTGTAATGGTATCCAGGATGGACGCGAACAACGAACGGGGCATGCAGGAATAATCAACCAGGAGTTTCATCTCATCGCTTTTCGAAGCCTTGCATATCCTGTTAACAAGGGATTCAGTAATTTGCGGATTGTCGGGTGCGGTTTCCACCGGATGGAAGCCCATGGCTGAAAAGGCCGTTTCATTTTTCCTCCGCATTTCAGGATGATCCTTTTCCGTGAAGGAAAGTACGAATTTTTGGGCATGATGGTGCTTTATCATGCCGGACAGGAAGGTAGAACGTGCCTGGTAGCCGGAAGCCGCTATTAAAAAATCAATATTTTCATGTTTCAGCTCCCGGCAGCTGATTTGACAGATGTGCGCTAGTTCCATTCAGATTTCTTGTTTGACAGGCTTGGGTGGTTCTGAATACATTGGCCAACAACATGCAATACGTAGCGTATGGTTAAATAGTTCACCGGTTTTGACAAAAGACGGTCACACCGGGTCGAACTTGATAAAAACAAGGTCCAGGGAAAAAGCAGGTTTTACAGTACCAGCAATTTCATATGGCGGCTGACGGCATCGCAATTCAGTCGCAACAGGTAAACCCCCTGTTGCAGCATACGGATATCCAGGATATTGATTTCATGCTGCGGATTCAGTGATGCCCGGTAAAGGGAGGCACCGGAAAGGCTGAAAATCTCCACCTGCAACCTGGCTGCCCGTGCATCGGGATGGCGGATGAATAAAGTGCCTCTGCAGGGATTCGGGTAAGCTGTCAGAGCCCCGGTATCATCATTATGGCCGGGCAACGACGAGGTTCCGTACAATGCTTCAATCACTTCTTCCCCTACAATGTGATCCAGGTTCATGATTAGCTGCCCATCGGTTACGTCGACATCATAGAAGGAATGGTGAGGCATACCGGGTATATCGACAATGATGGTATAACTGCCGTCATCGATATTGAAAAAGGAAAAATTGCCGTAATCATCCGTTTCGGTGTAAGCGATCACATTGCCATAGGCTTTTGTTTTGCCGGCCAGCACCACGTTGGCCTTTTTCACTGGTTTTGCCTGCACGGCATCAGAGGACTTGAAAACGCTGGTCGTGTCGGCTTCGAAAACAAGACCTCCCAGGCTTGCTGTACCGGTATATTGGGGAATTTCCTTCAACAGAATATCGAGACCACTTTTCGGTTCTGTTGAAAAAACCAGCAATTGTTCGGCATCCTGCCAGTTCGAGCCGCTGGGGTAATAGGTCGGAACGGCATCCTGACTGAAGCCTATATCCGGGATCGCATAGATTATGTAACGGCCAAAAGGAATGTTCCTGAGGTAATATTCACCATTGGCATTGAGCGCAGCAGAGTCGGAGAGGGGAGAGCGCTGAAAGCGGGTATAGCCAAACACCTTGACCATGCCTGCCGGCATGGGGGTACCGTCAGCCCTTGTCACCCTTCCTGTAAGGGTTGTTGAATAAGAAAGCTTTGAGGTAAACAGCCCAAAAGCCCTGATGCTGGTCACCGGCACATCATCAAGCATATTGTCAGTGCCGGAGAAATTTCCCTGCAGATAGAGGTTGCCGAAAGCATCAGCGCAGATTTTCTGTCCGTATAGATGGCCCGCTCCCAGGTTAAAATTGGCCCTGCCATAGGTTATCTCACCGTCATAGCTGATCTTGATCAGGTAAAATCCTCCGTTGCCTGTGGCGTCGGTGAAGGCAATGGTGTCATATACCATTTCGGTGATGACATCCCCGAGGATGTAGGCCGATCCAAAGCGGTCAAAGGCAACGGAGCTGAGACGGTCATCATTTATGCTGTTCCCCGTATGCACCCACTGTATATTCCCGTCACCGTTTTCAAGTCTGAGGGCCAGCAGATCGCGGGTTCCTTCCTTCGCGTTAGGACGCGAAAATACATTGCTGAGAACTGACGCCCCCATGAAGTGGGTCACCAGGGTTATATTCCCAAGTGCATCCGTTTTCAGGAATGAGTTCCGGCCCGGACTGTCATAATCCGTCAACTGTATGTCAATGTTCCTGAGCCAGAGGATCCCGCCTTCGGGTTCAATTTTTGAAACGAAAAGATTATAGGTCCCTGCAAAATTAGTGAGCGACAAAGGCTCGGACGACAGCAGGAAGCTGTTATAAATCCCCGTAATATAGGCATTGCCGGCATGATCTGTCGCAAGACCGTCGATGAACTCGGTAAGGTTGCCACTGTATGGCCTGGCCCAGACAAAATCTCCGGTATAACTGACTTTTGCAACAAAGGCAGTAAGGCTCGTGTCACCCGGCAATACGCCGTTATTAAAATAGTAATCGCGGTCTCCCCTGTAATCGCCGGCAATATACAAGCCGGTTAATGCCAGGGCCATAAACCTGCCGTTAATTTGCGTATAACCGGCACCGGCTTCAAACGGGCATACCCTGATCCAGTCGGTTGCCCCCAGTTGACTGAACCGGACGACAAACAGGAGCGTGGCCGGATCCTCACCCACAATGAAATCCCTTCCGGCAAACAAGGTATCTGCCACAAAGCTGCCGGTGCAATAAAGGTTACCTGCATCATCCATGGCCATATCGCCTGCTTCAACCATGGGCATTTTTTCACTCCTTGGTTCGAGAAGCCTGAACCACAAGATCCGTCCGGTTTTGTTCATGCTTACGACCAGCATTTTTTCTTCCCCGTTCTTCAGCGACAGGGAATACTTGCCAATTCTAAGATTCGTCATATTGCTGATCCTGAGGCAAACGGCTATTCTTCCGTTATTATTGACCACTATCTTTACAGGCATCACCTGCGAACCTGCATTAAGTCCGTAGATGCTTTGAGCCCAAAGAATGCCTCCGGCCGTATTGTATTTTACCATAAACATGCTGGTGCTTTCGCCAATGTTAGTGCCCGGGATCTGGATATTCCCGAATACCATGGCCGAATCGCTGAATGTACCCACAGTAATAATATTTCCGATGGTATCGGTGACCGATGAATGGATGGCTGCATCACCGGCTGTTTTTGCCCATTTCCAGCCGGGGTCCCTGGCAGGCGCCTGCCCGCTCGAAAAAGACGCTGCAGCAATTAACAAGGAAACCAGTACGAGTTTTGTTTTCATGGCAGAAGGATATAATATTTGTTGATTTGATGATTAGTTGTAATGGTTATAGTTGTTGTGAGGGTTGTGATTGTTATGATTGTTATGATTGTTGTGATTGTTATGATTGTTGTCAGTTGTATTTCGTTTTTGTTCCTTTGTCTTGGTTCTATTCCCCCTGAATATGGATCCGGATCCCCATCACCATGATATCATCTATCTGCGGCCCGTCCCCTTTCCATTCTTCGATCCTCCGGTCAAGGATCTCCTTCTGTTCTTCCATGGTTTTATCGTGGATTTCCAGCACGAGGTCGCGAAAAGCTCCGGATTTGAATTTTTTATTCTCCGGACCTCCGAATTGATCGGCGTAACCGTCAGAGAACATGTACAAAACATCGCCGTCGTTTACTTTGAAAGCATTGTTGGTGAACCTGTATTCGTTCGCGATATGGATGCCGATAGGCATTTTGTCTGCTTTGTAAACAACCATTTCATGAAGGGTAACATGCCAGAGCGGATTATAGGCTCCGGCAAACTGGGCTTCGCGCGTTGCGCTGTCAATGACACACAACGCCATGTCCATGCCGTCTTTGGCTTCATCTTTTTTGCCGGTTTGTGAAAGCGTATACTTGATATATTCCCGCAGCTTATTGAGGATGTCGGCGGCAGTGAATGTTGTTTCACATTCGGCAATGATTTCGTTCAGCAGCGACACGCCCAGCATGCTCATAAAGGCTCCCGGAACTCCGTGCCCGGTGCAATCAGCAGCCACGGCTATGATTTTGCTGCCCCTTTTGCTGAACCAGTAGAAATCGCCGCTGACAATATCACGCGGCTTGAAAAGGATAAAAAAATCACTGAACAACGACCTTATGGTTTCCTGGTCGGGGAGGACTGCAGCCTGAATGCGCTGGGCGTATAAGATGCTGTCGGTAATTTCACGGTTGATCTCAGCAATGTGGTCCCGCTGCCGGGCAATTTCCAGGGTCCTTTCCTTGACCTTCTGCTCCAGCACCCTTTTATCATGCTGCAGTTTTCGTGTCCTGAATTTGACGAAGGCATAGATCAGTCCGATGCCCAACAAGACCTCGAGCGCATAAAACCATCCGGTTTGCCAGAAGGGAGGCTTAATGCTGAAGGTAAAACCGGCCGGCTCCGACCATACTCCGTCGCAACTGGCAGCCTTTACCCGGAAGATATAGTCACCATGCGGCAGGTGCTGGTAGGGGTGGGTTTTGGTTTCAGCAATGATCTCCGACCACTGGTCATCAAACCCCTCAAGAAAATATTGGTAACGGTTTTTGCCTGTGTTGGCATAATGCAGACCTACGAATTCAAATATGAGATTGCTCCTGTTGTAGGGCAGGACCAGGTTGCCGGGCAAGCCGGTAAGACTGTCAGTAAAAGAGGAATAATGGTGGATATCGGTGCTGTCGTTATAGAATTTTACACCGGTGATATATAAGCGGGGAGGCTCCGGCCGGTGCTGGTCAAGCAGGGGAACATAACGCACCAGCCCGGCCACTGTGCCGATCCATACATTGTTATGGAGATCAACCGATGCTGATTTAACGTAAGTCTCAATCGGGGTAAAGCCATCTGTCTCAGTATAGGTGTTTATTTTTCCGGTGGCGGTCACCATACGGCTTAACCCTTTCTCATGCCCGATCCAAAGATTGCCGGCATGATCTCCTTTGGCAAACATGATGGAGTTTGACAACATACCGTCAGCCGTGCTGAATTTCATCAGTTTATAGGAACCGTCGGCCTGAAGCATGATCTTGTTGAGGCCATTGTCCGTTGCTATCCATGCGATTCCGGTTGAATCGATGAAAATGTCATTGCAGAAATCGTTTGAAAGTCCTTCAGCTGATGTGATGGTCAGGTTATGCCTTCCGGCTACCTGAATCCCATTCGACGTTCCGATCCAAAGATTATGGTAAGGATCAAGATGAATGGCCCGGATATCCTTATCGGCAAGATGGTCATAGGACTCAGGAAAAAGATAACGTCCCTGGCGGAAATGGCTTATTCCACCTTCAAAGGCTACGATCAGCGTATCGTTTTCATCAACGGCAATGTCTTTGATGGCAGAGGTTGCACTCATGCGCGGATTCGGATAAGTGTAAAAGCGTCCGCCTATGTATCCTGTAACACCCAGATAGGTGCCAAACCAAAGATTGTGCCGGTGATCAGCAATGATATCAAAGGCTGTCAGAAAATCCGTGTTCAGTCCGTCTCTTTCGTCAAATACCCTGATATTGCCATCAGGCGATAAACAGAAGGGCCCGTCATAAGTCCCTCCCCATATATTGCTCTTGTCATCGACATAGGTGCAAAATACATCCTTTCCTGGCAGGCCCGCATCCGTGTCAAATATCTCAAAAGGTTTTTTCCCTGTTTTGGAGATGCCTCCCCCTGTGCCCATCCATATGTTCCCTTCTGCATCCGCCATGATTTTCCAAATATTCATATCGGGAAGGTTATTGGATGTGGTGATCTTTCTGACCTGTCCGTCCCATATCATAAAGACCCCCTCTCCCCATGACTGGGCCCAGATGGTATTGTGGCGGTCCTCAACAATATCCATGATGGAGGTCCGGCTTATGACAGGGTCGTCATGCAGGACAAACTTACCATTCTCCAGCCTCGCTATGCCTGATTCCATAAGACCGGCCCAGAGATTGCCCTCCCGGTCAGCATACAGGCAACTGACCTTCTTTATGGGGTAATGCTCATGCCCGGAATAGTTCTCAAATGTGATCCCGTCATACCGGTAGATCCCGTTGCCCCAGGTACCGATCCACAGAATGCCGCGGGGGTCACGCAAAAGACATTTCACCGTAACATCAGGCAACAACGTTCTGATGGTATACGAGCCGCCTTTGTCTTTCGCAATCAGGTCAAGTCCGCTGTAAGTGCCAACCAGAATTTTCCCGTCAGGGTCAATCCAGTGGCAGGCAACGCTGTCATTGGAAAGGCCTTCTTTTGTCGTAAAGGCCCTGACGGCTTTATCCGTGATCATCGAAATCCCAACATCGGGATAGCACCAGATATTTCCGTCGTGATCCTCAAAAAGCCTCAGGAAAGGCGAATCGGTAAACCCCCTGTAGGATTTCCTCATCGTCCATTTCCCCTTTTCAAGGACAGCAATTCCTCCTTCCCTCGCTCCGGCCCAAATTCTGCCCTGCCGGTCCTCTATGATTCTCTCCACGTCAATGAAAGGGAGGCCGTCTGTTATGCCGTAGTTTACAAACCGGTATCCGTCAAAACGGCTGACTCCGCCCTGGGTGGCAAACCACATGTAACCTTTATGATCCTGGATAATATCCATGACCACGTTGGAAGGAAGCCCCCTGCGGATATCATAATTATCGAACTGGAGTTTTTGGGCATAATGATTCCCCCCAAGCAACAAAAGCATGATTGTTGCAAAAAAGGAACGAACAATGCTATAATCCCTGGGCCCGGGAAACACAAGCAGGTTATTAGCGTTAATTAGTCCTTATAAAGCTATTAATTGTTGCATAAAATAGCAATACAAGTCACTGAATTATATCAACAAAAACGGCGGAAAAATAAAAAAAGACGAAGAATCATGGCTCGAAAAAGTCGACGGAAGGCCAGGTTCTTACTTCGGCCATGCATTCATAAATGGCCCTGGAAAGATCATTGTGAACCCTTGATTTTTTATCCGAAGTGGTGTTAAGCAAAATGACCCAGTTGGTTTCATTGTTAAAGCGCATGACGAGCGCTGCGGTTCCGGCCAGCGTACCGGTTCGCCACCATGTTCCCCTGCCGTCGCTGCCCCGCCAGCCCAACAGCTGATTGATCTTTTTTCCGTTGCGGGTCATGGTTTTCACTGAATGACGGGATAGAATATCAGGGTGGCTCGAGAAACCGTCCGTGGCAGCGATCAGCTTGGCCAGTTCGGGTGCTGAAGCAATCCATCCTCCGGCCGGCCCCAGCAACTCAATGTCATTGCCCCCGTATTGCAAGGGCACCCTCATTTTGCTGCCATCATATGCCGGATACAGGCTCAGCTTGCCGTTGACATAATACATAACTTCACGGACCGGCATTTCCTCCGGGAAGCTTTTCCCGATCTGCATACTGTAGATCCCCAGCGGATGGAGCAGCGCAAATTGGATATAATCTGCATAAGGCATACCTGAAGCCCTTTCGATGATTTCCCCGAGTATGCAATAGCCGGTGTTGGAATAACTGTAAGTAGAGCCGGGTTCAAAATCGAGTTTTTGTTCCAGCGTATACCGGATAAGGTCTTCCGTTCCCACAGGACCTTGATTACGGTACTTTGACCGGATAACCAGGGGACCAAAAACCGGGTCATACCGCCTGTGGTTCCATCCCGATGTATGGGTCAGCAAATGGTTTACCGTGATCCGTTCAATCCTTTTGTCGGAGTAATGCAGAAACAAGGAATCATGCAGCCAGCCATCTTGCCCGAAAACCTTATCTTCCAGGTCAAGCCTGCCGTCCTCTACGAGCTTCAGCACAGCGGTGGCGGTGATCAGCTTTGACACACTGGCAATGCGGAAGAGATTCCAGGGCTGTGTTTCCGAGCTGTCGAGGTAATTCGAATAACCCAGTCCACGTGCATAAACCAGTTTGCCCTTTTTTGTCACCGCTATGGAGGCGCCTTTAATATTTTTCTGCAGGAGGAAACGGGTGAAAATGCTGTCAATGACCCGGGTTTCCGGATACGCTGTAACCACATTGTCAATCCGGTCGGCAAAAGATCTTATCTCACGGACGGGCATGTTCCTTTCACTTTCTCTCTTGAAAGAAAAAGTATACGTTATATCACCCAGAAAGAACACAAGGGTGAAGGCAACCATCAGGGATATTTTTACCGGACGAAAAAACCGCATGTTTTGATCTTGCTGTTAACTCAATCAGGCTACAAAAATAGTGCAATTTATGCTGACCTCCTAAAAACAAATTGACGGAGGATGTTGTTCAATTTTGCTGACTGAAAAAAAATTAACATAACTAATTATAAATAAGATCATTAATGAATAATTAGTGAAACAGGCCTGAAAATACTGTTAATAAAAAGTTAATAAAATAAAAAGGACAAAAACCTGTTCTTGCCTATAAAAAACCAGGATTGCCGTCTCCTGCGACAGGATTCGTCAAAATCCTGCCGCCAGTGCACCTGGACCATCCGTATGGATCACTCCAGGATGGCAAAATTGTCGTGCATGTGTTTGAGAAAACCAACAAAATCATTCTTTTTGTCGGAATCCATCCAGGCCATGGCCTCTTTAGGGTGCTCATTCATTGATCCTGTTACCATGTAGGGAACATGATAACCCCAGCTGATCTTTTGCTGCAGGGGCATGATGTAATCCTGTATAGCCTGGAAAAGCGGAAGCAGACGGTATTTTGGATTTTTAAGAAATGCGATCAGGATTTCAATGGGACAATTGCCGGCCCCCCTGCCAAGCCCCAGCAATGTGGCATCCAGCATTGTACACCCGTGAATGGCAGCGGTGATGGTATTGGAAAAAGCCAGCTGCATGTTATTGTGGGCATGGATACCGATGGATTTGCCCTTGAGCCTGTCCAGGTATTTCTTTGCCAGCAGCTCAATCTGTTCACAATACATGCTGCCAAAACTGTCCACGACATAGAATATGGGAACTTTTGACCTGGCAACATCATTGAGAGCTTCATCCAGGTCTCTCTCATTTACCTTGGAAACTGCCATCAGGTTAATGGTGGCTTCATATCCTTTTTCAAGACACAGCTCAGCCATCTGAATGGCTTTGTCCATTTGGTGAACATAAGTTGCCACCCTGATCATGTCAATCACACTGCTTTTTTTCGGGGGTAAATGTTCCAGCTCCACCCTCCCGATATCAACCATTACGGAAATCTTGGTGCCGGTTTTGTTCTCACCCACAATGCGCCTGATATCCTTCTCATCGCAAAATTTCCAGGGGCCGAATTCTTCCCTTGAAAAAAGCTTTTCACTGCTCATGTAGCCGATCTCCATATAGTCGATCCCGCCGTCTACACAGGCACGATAAACACTGCGCACAAAATCATCACTGAACTTCCATTTGTTCATCAGTCCGCCGTCACGAACCGTGCAGTCCATTACTTTTATATCTTTTTTATACATGAGATAAGGTGATTAGGATTTCTTCTTTAAAAGCACAAACTGTTCCTTAATAAAATAATCCATCATGGTTCTGTACAGTTCCTCGATAACGTCAGGATCAAGCTGATATTTCAATGCGAGCTCCCTTCTCCTGGCAATTACATTATGGTATCTCTCCTTTGCATATACATCCTCATCATTGTTTTTATACTTGATGATCTCCCGGATAAAAGTAAGCCTTTTCCCTATCAACGCGATAATCTCACTGTCAATATTGTCAATCTCACGGCGCACATCCTCAATGCTGACGCAATCCTGTGGTAATTTCATGATCAGAGCTTTATAAAATGCATATTTTTACAGTGCAATTGTAAGAATTTTTCCTTAATGTACCTATAATTTTCAGTGGAAACTTGCTGCGATTTTAGACATGACAGGCATAATGCCGACTGAAAAACAATTGTCCATGTTATTTGGGCGTGGTTCTACCTGTGAAAGAAATACAAACGCTATGCATTGTTATTCATTTTTTCCGGTATTATGAACACCTTTGGCCCTATGTTGTTATACCATAAAATGCAGATGTCATGAAATGGCCTTTACTTTTCATAGGGATGATAGCGGTCTCATGCCACACCGGAGCACAACAAAATGACAGCAGTATGGACAGTACGAAAATCATAAAATCGGATGAGGAATGGCGCAGCCTACTTTCAGATTCACAGTATGCCGTGTGCAGGCTGAAAGGAACGGAACCCCCGGGTAGCGGAAAGTACAATAAATTCTTTGAAAAGGGAACATACACCTGCGCGGCATGCGGGTCGGTTTTGTTTGGCTCGGAGACCAAATTCGATTCGGGAACCGGCTGGCCCAGCTTCTATGACAGGCACAGGGAGGGCAACATTGCTTATAAAAAGGACCACTCGCATGGCATGGTCCGCATTGAAGTATCCTGTGCCAGGTGCGATGCCCATCTGGGGCATGTGTTCAGCGACGGTCCCGAACCTACCGGCATGCGTTATTGCATCAATTCCCTGGCGCTTGAATTCATTCCCGACAAGGAAAAATAAGAGGTTTCTCGCAGGTTTCGCAGATAGCGCAGAGAAATGTGAAGAAAGTTTTAATTTGCGTTATCTGCGAAATCTGCGAGAAAAAAATTCATTGCGCCCTGGCGCCTTTGCGAGAAATTTTCTTTTATTGCTTCAGCGCGTTGAAATTCCATTTTGAACGGTCAAGCACTGATTCCAGCCTTTCTTCGAGTTCATCCGGTACGTTGATGAAGAAATCAATACCGGTTATTTTTTCGACTTCGTCCACTGACACCGCGTAGGAATTCAGGGTACCGCTGGAGGTATTCACCCTGAACATAAAACCGATGGCACGTTCGCCCATGGTGTCGAGGATCACTTTGTAATAGCGCGAGGGTATAGCCACTTTGTTTTCACCGAAGGTACCAAAGGGACCATCGGCCAGAACAGGTCCGGCCGCAATATACAGCGTGTTGCCTTCCTTGGCCCATTCCCTGATCAAGGGCTCGAGTCCTTTCCACAGGTATTTGTTGAATCCCACCTTTTGGGGCACAATATTGGACATGAGGTACGTTTCGGCCGCAGCTGCCGGGTCCGTCATCATGTCTTCAGCAGGCACCAGCTGGGCCATGACAAATCCGGCGTCCCTGTAATCCCTGGGCGATGATGAACCGGTCGATACGAGGGGATCCTGAATATACTTCTCTTTCACAATGCCGGTGGCCTTTGCCATATCAGGGGTCAATGCATAAGCCACCCAGGAGGCCAATTCATTTCCTTCATTATAGGAAAGAGTGAATAGAGAATGCCTGACGGGCAACTCCCTCGGTATGGCCGAGGCAATTTCAAAAGTTTCCTGGGCAGGCAGGATGGCACAAACCAGGACCAGTGAAACAGCAAGTATTGTTTTCATAATGTTTTTTTTATCCTTACGATAAATAAGAGCAAAGTGTTTTTGAAATATACAAATTTTTAAGCCTTGTAAAAAATAATATCCTTGTCCCTCGTCCCTCGTCCCTTGTCCCTTTTTTAATATCTGGGATCTTTTTTAAACGCCAGCTTTGCCATCTTTTCCACCTCGATGCTGGGAAATCCGAACTCTTCCACCACCCTGCCGAGGATCAGGTAGACGCCCTGGCCCCTGAAAGGGTATGCTTTCAGCGAATCGGGGAAGTTGACGGTGTCAAAGAATTCCCCCGTGATATCAAGGAAGCATCCGAAATGCATCCATTCGCCCCTGACGGTGTGCACATATTTAACGGTAACCAGGTTGCCCAGTATCCTGATCACTTTGCCCACGTGGCTGACCAGGTCACGGGCGAAGACATTGCCCCTGAAGCTTGTTTCGAGAAGGTCGAAAGCGGTCAGGCTTACCGGGAACCCCAGCAATTCGATCTCGTCATAGGCATCCTCCAGCGGGGTCTGGACCAGTTCAGGCAGGGCAAATTCCCGTGATTTTTCGAGGAAGAGTCGCCCGTTCTCCGGCTCTTTATTGTGGCAGCCCAACATCATATGGGCATCCCACAGCAGTTGTTTTTTTGTTTTGCCGGTGAATCGGAAAGCATCAAGGCGGATCAGGATCACCACCTGCTCGATGCCGGCAGGAACCCTCAGGATGAAATCCTCAAGATCCCGGTATTTGCCGTTGATCTCTCTTTCTGCCACCAGGGCTTCGGCGACCTTCTGCTCGAGATTGGCAATATGGATGAGCCCGATATATATGTCAGAGCCGGTTATGCAGGTTTTATAGCGGCTGTTGTTCACGCAGGGCAGGTTTATCGTTGCCCCGCTTCTGCGGGCCTCGTTGAAATACACCCAGGTACGGTAAAATCCCCCGAAATTGTTGATCACGGCCACCATGAATTCCATCGGGTAATAGGTCTTGAGGAACAGGCTCTGGTAACTCTCTACGGCATAAGAGGCTGAGTGGGCTTTCGAGAAGGCATAGCCGGCAAAAGAAGCGACCTGCCTCCATACTTCTGCAACAAGTTCTTCCGGGTGGCCTCTTTCGCTGCAGTTGGTATAAAACCTTTCCCGGATACGCTCAAATTCTTTCTTTGAACGGTACCTGCCTGCCATGGCGCGCCGCAATATATCGGCATCGGCCAGGTCAAGCCCGGCAAAATGATGGCAGATCTTGATCACGTCCTCCTGGTAAACCATTACGCCGTATGTCTCCTTCAACTGCTCTTCCATGATGGGATGCAGATAAGTGAACCGGTCGGGGTGGTGAAAGCGGCGTATGTATTCCTTCATCATACCCGATTTGGAAACTCCGGGTCGGATTATGGAACTGGCTGCCACAAGGGACAGGTAATTGTTACAGTGCAGCTTTTTAAGCAATCCCCTCATGGCGGGGCTTTCGATATAAAAGCAGCCGATGGCCTCTCCCCGGTAAAGCCTTTCGTTTACCAGCGGGTCCTTTTTGAATTCACCAACACGGTGAACATCGATCCGTATACCCCGGTTGTCCCTTATAATGTCCACGCTTTCGTTGATGTGTCCGATCCCGCGCTGGCTCAGGATATCAAGCTTTTCAAACCCGATCATTTCAGCTACGTACATGTCGAACTGTGTGGTCTGGAATCCTTTTGGAGGCATATCGAGTGCCGTATAGCAGGTGATGGGCTCTTCGGAAACCAGTATGCCCCCCGCATGGATGCTGCGGATATTGGGGAAGTCCATCAGCATGTTTCCCACCTGTTCGATCTGACTGGTTACCTCGTTTTTGTTGATCTCGGCTCCCGGTTCTTCCACCAGCCTGTCTATTTCTTCCTTCGGCAGGCCGTAAACCTTCCCGAGCTCTCGGAAGATGGAGCGGTCACGGAATGTCGTCACGGTGCCCAGCAGGGCGGTATGCTTTTTCCCGTAACGCTTGAAAATGTAATCCTGCACATCGTCCCTGTCCTTCCACGAGTAATCGATGTCAAAATCGGGCGGGGAAGTGCGCTTGGGATTGATAAAGCGTTCAAAGTAAAGGTTCAGCTCTATGGGGTCCACATCGGTGATCTTCAGGCAATAGGCAACAATGCTGTTGGCGCCGCTGCCACGCCCTACATGATAAAAACCCCGGCTCATCGAATACCGGATGATATCCCAGGTGATCAGAAAATACGATGAGAAACCCAGCTTGTCGATCACTTCCAGTTCATGCCTCACCCGCTTCAAAGCCTCGGCATTCGATTTTCCGTAACGGTATTCGAGCCCTTCCATGGCCAGTTTCTCTAATAATAACCTGTCGTCATACCGGCTGCCGGAAAAGACCTGCTTGTTTTTGACGGAATGGAAATCGATAGCGGTATGGCAGTCATCCAGTATCTGTTCGGCATGCAGCAGCAAGTCAGGATAATCGGCGTAGAGGATCCGGACAAAGTCCGGGGGAATGAACCGTTCACCGGGCAGGGCCAGTTCATCGTCCGTGACCTTGCTCAGCAACGTGTTACGGTCAATGGCCCTGAGATGCCGGTGCAGCATGTGATGCTCGTCGGCTGCAAAGGTGACGGGAAGCAGGGCAACGAGACCCGACCGGTTATAGCGGAAGCGCGAGGTGGCAAGCCGGTTCATGTCGCCCGGCTTTACGCCTATCCTTTCATTTTCACGGAGTTTCCGCGGCGGGATGCCGGAAAAAGGGAAAATTACGTAACTGTTATCAAATGAGGGAGGATAGGGAGGGAGCGGCCTTTTTTCAAGATTGAGGGCGGTGAGAAATTCGTTGAGTTCACGGAATCCGTCGTTGTTTCGGGCAACGGCAACGAACAGCAGCCGGTTATGATCATCCCTGAACTCGATGCCGGCAACCGGTTTGATGCCTTTCAGCCTGCATTCCGAGATGAAGTCCATGGCGGCCATGGTATTGTTGATATCGGTAAGGGCCATGGCCGTGACCTCGTTTTTCACCGCTTCCGCCACCAGTGTTTCTACCGGCAGGGTGCCGTAACGGAGACTGCAATATGAATGACAGTTGAGGAACACGATTTGATACTTTATTTCCTTACACCGACATATCTGAATATCTCATTCCAACCTTGCATCCTCACCCCCGTCCCCTCTCCAGCCTGGAGAGGGGCGGCTCGCAGAGCCGGGGTGAGGAGGTGATAAACTGAATAATTCTTTGGATTACACTCTCTGTTTCATTTAATACCTCTGCATTCCAAAACCGAATAACCCTTATACCATATTTATCTATTTCATCGGTTCTATTTTGATCTAGTGCCTTTTGTTCCGGATCGTTATGATAAGAACCATCAAGTTCAATTGCAACTTTGGTTTCAGCGCAATAAAAATCCAGTATAAATCCCTCGGATATAGGATGCTGCCTTCTGAATTTCCAATGATTAAGTTTCCGGTTCCTTAATCGCCGCCAAAGTAACTCTTCTGCATCTGTAAGATTTTTTCGAAGTTCTCTGGCATGTTTTAACAGTTCTGTTCGAATGCCTGTTTCGACGGTTTCTATATTTTCTTTGTCATTCATATATATTGTTTTGATTCATTTCTCCTCCGTTTCGCCCAACTCCTCACCCCAGGCCCCTCTCCATTTTGGAGAGGGGGCAGGGGGTGAGGCCCCTCCTTGATGATATAGTTCCTGTACCGCTCCCGCTTCATTATATCATAGGCCCAGCTGATCAGCTCATCAAGGGATAAAGTCAACTGGTTTCCGGTCATCTCATATTCAAACCAGCCATCCTGCTTCAAAAAATACAATTGCTTGTTCATGATCAAATGATTATAATATAATCAAAATATGCGATTATAATATAATCATTATAGATGAAGAAAAATGAAAAAAACCGAAAAAAATCAAGTAAAAAAATGAGATTCTTGTTGAATTCCGGTGCAATAACCGGAAGGCAGGTAAAATAGGCATTATGCTTGCCAGATAAGCAAGACGAGTATATAATATGAAAAACTCAGATGGCCTTCGCAGGTCCTTGCCCTGGAAAAGGCTATCCGGCCAACGCATTATTCTGTTACCACGATCTTTTTCCTGGCCAGCGACTTCCCTTTTTCCTTTAAAACCAGCAAATAGAATCCGCCCGGTAAAAAGGATATATCCATATACAATGGACCGGAAGCACTGATAAAGTCTTTCTCCAGCATGGTCCTGCCGGAAAGATCACAGATTTCAACCGCACAAATATCAGGTAAAGCGCGATCGCCCGAATATCCGCTGACCGTAATATAATCAGATGCAGGATTCGGGTAAACCAGCAGGTATCCTGAATCTTCTTTGCCGGGATGATCTGCCAGTGCGGTCCCCAGGTCAGGCACCCGAAGCCTTGCATCAGTAAACAAATGATATTCACCGGCTTCAAGGCTGATCAGGTCGTTGACGTCTCCGATTTCCAGGCTGTCACCTGAGAAGTAATCATACCACCGGCCTGTATGAGGGAACTGACCTGAAATGTTTCCCGCCGTCACGCCGAAGTTGCCCAGGATGACGGTATTCATTTCATCATCCCGTAAAATGATCCTTTTGAGGCTGCCGCCGACATTCAGGGTGAAATCCGCGGTCCGGAAGACTTCATGGCTCTTTCTCAGGCCTGTCAGGGCCGAATAGAAATGAACCAGCCAGGAACGTCTCGGATCGCTCATATACTCCCATCTCGGGGGTTTTTCGCCCAGCCTGCCCATGGAATCGATGGATATATCATATCCCCTCTCCCCGAATTGCCAGATCATTTTAGGACCGGGTACGGTAAGAAAGAATACGGCATTCAATGCCATGCGCCGCAGGGCTGTTGTGGTGTCCTGGATACGGTAGGCACCCGAACCGTTGCCCCAGCGCAGGCATTTGTACATAAGCCGTTGCTCGTCATGGCTTTCCATATAGCCAACCAGACGGGGCTGATCCCATCCTCGGTTTTTATAGGACACGCCCGAAAAGTCGGTCTTGCTGCCCTCGTTCCATCCCATGGCCGCCTCGCAATAATTGTAATTCATATTGCCCCAGAGCAATATGCCGTGATCGGCCAGCTCTTCATCTTCCTGGTTTACAGCCAGGTGTTCCATGATGATGATGGCATCTTCGTTTCGCTTCCATATTTCATCCGACATCCGCTTCAGCAATCTTATCCTGTCGGCATCGTAATTGCTTCCCCAGCTGTTGGTGGTATCATCCTTTTTATTGTTACCGAAACCTTTGGTGAAATCGAAACGGAATCCGTCAAACCTGTATTCGGACATCCAGTAACTGTTTATGCTGTCAACCAGTTGCTGCGTGTATGGGCTTTCGTGGTTAAAATCGTTGCCCCATTGGGCGTCGGGGTTTTCAAAGTTATGGTCAACATTGAACCAGGGATTTTCGGCTCCGGGTTTCTGATTCTCAAAATACAGCTGCACAAACGGGCATTGGTCATAGGCATGATTCAGCACCATGTCCATGATCACGGCGATGTCCCGTTTATGACACTCGTCAATCAGCTTTTTAAGATCGTTTTTCGGGCCATAATACTTGTCAGGGGCGAAATAAAAAGACGGATTGTAACCCCAGCCCACATTCCCTTCAAATTCGTTCACCGGCATCAGTTCAATGGCATTGACTCCAAGCCGCTGCAAATATCCCAGGGTATCAACGATAGCCTGGAATGTGTGTTTTTCAGTAAAATCCCTGACCAGGATCTCGTATATGACAAGTTCTTCGGGTGGAACGGGAGAAAAATCCTGAACCTGCCAGATATAAGGAACCTGTCCGGTCTGCAAAACCGACGCAATGCCGGTTGTCTTGCCGGCAGGATAGGGGATAAGTCCGGGATACGTCTCCTCCCCTATATAAGGATCATTGGCCGGATCAATGATCTTGTCAGCATAAGGGTCTGCTATCCGTAATTTGCCGTCGACCAGATATTGAAACAAATATTCCCCACCGTTCGTCAAGCCGCCTACCTCCAGCCAGTATCTTTTTCCATCAGGGGTTGAATGCATCTGATAGCTGCTGTCGACTTCCCAGTCATTGAAATCACCCAGCAGGTAAACAAATTCCTTACCGGGTGCTAAAAGCGACAGGACAACGGTAGCAGTGTCAAGGTAATTGATCCCGTCTCTGATACCGTCAGGCAAGTCCTGGACCAGCGCAGGCTTTCTGACAATGGTGTAAAACGAGTCAGCAACAGAGCCGGTGTCGTTGACGGCGACAGCCCTGACCAGGAATTTTCCAAATCTGTCGGCAACAAGAGTATCGGTCAGCTTGTCATTGGTATCCTTTGCCATCAGTTGATTATCCAGGTAGAGTGCAATGGTATCAGCCTCCTTGGCCATGATTTCAACAAGAAAGGAATCATTCAGGCTTACGATATGAGGGAATGCCGTTGGCTGCAGTATTGAAACGGTCAATCCTTCCGAATATACGGGTACAAAGATGTCGCCCCCTCCCGTTGCCCGCCCGGTTTCGGAGCCGTCCGGACTGCGGAAGACAAAGGCCATATTCAGGATCTTCTCTCCGTCAGGCACCCCAAAAAAAGCGCGGATGCTGGGTGACATGGTCAGTTCATACCGGTCAGGTGCTATGCGTACAAATTTGCATTCAGGGAGGTTAATTTCCCACTTGGCCATTACATAACGCCAGTTTGAAGCATCAGTGCTCGAATCGGTCAGCACTCCCATATGAGCATATACATCCCCTGTATAACCCATCAGACCCTTATCCCCCTGGGTGGCATCAAAGACAAGGGTAACGGGCAAATTATCAATAGGAATGGCAGGTGTAGTTGTAACAACCTGGGAAAGTATCCCTGAATTGATGAACAAGGCAAAGGCTGTGGCTAGAATAACACTCCGTTTCATAACATTCATTTGGCATTTATGGAAAAAATCCGAAACAAACATACGGCAATTTTACAACATAAAGTCTGCATTAAGTCACTTATTGTCAAAAAATTACCGCAAACGTTTGCAGGATTTAAAACAAGGACACCTGTAAACCACAAAAGGACACAAAAGCCAAACGAATGGTCCTTCTTCTTATGTGATCTTATGTGTCCTGATGTGGTTTTCTTATTCTTTAATGTATCATATTTGTTTTGTATTTGTTGCCCGGTATATTAGTTAGTTTTTTCCGGTTCATGCCGCTATAATTCGTTCTATTTACAAATGTTTTTACTATTTTTAGAGGTGTTTAAACCCTGTTGATCTTTGTCCCGTTATGTCTGGCACGCCTGCAACCATAAAAGACATCGCCCGTTTGCTTGGAATATCGGTTTCCACGGTTTCCAGGGCATTAAAGGATCATCCTGACATCAGTGCGGAAACCAAGGAAAAGGTCAATGAGACCGCACGCAGGCTTAATTACCGGCCAAACGCACTGGCACTGGGTCTTAAGAGCAGCAAAAGCAACACCATCGGGGTTATTATTCCCGAAATCGTCCATTTCTTTTTTTCATCGGTCATCAGCGGCATTGAAGATGCCTCTTATGAGTCCGGCTATAATGTTATGGTTTGCCAGACCAATGAGATGGTTGAACGGGAAACTATGGTGGCCAAGGCATTGCTCGATCACAGGGTCGACGGCATCCTGATCTCGGTGGCCAAGACCAGTATGAAATTCGATCATCTCACCTTGTTGCAGGACAATAACATACCCCTGGTGTTTTTCGACCGCGTATGTTCTTTTATTGAATCGGATGCCGTAACCGTTGATGATTACAAGGGGGCCTACATGGCTACCGAGCACCTGATATCCGTCGGGTGCCGCAATATTGTCCACCTGGCAGCACCGGAGAATCTCATGATCGGTAAACTGCGCAAAGTAGGCTATTGCCGGGCGCTGGAAGACAACAACATAACGGTGGATCCTTACAACATATACCTGTGTGATACCGGTGAAAAGGTGGAGGAGAAAATTGGCCGGATCATTGCACGCCATCCTATGCCCGACGGCTTTTTTGCCGTAAACGATTCTACCGCCATCGCCGTCATTCAGCATCTCAAGAAAGCAGGAATACGGGTACCTGAGGATATCGCCGTTGTAGGTTTCGGTGACGGTCCCGTTGCCACCATCTGCAGTCCTACCCTGACCACCATTGAACAGAACGGTTATGAGATCGGCTATGAAGCCACCCGCTTCCTGCTCGACCGGATCGCTAAAGGCAATGTTACCATTGCCGCCCGTAAAAAGGTTTTCGCCCCGGTGCTGGTGAAACGCGAATCGACCAACCGGCCTTTTTCAGAAGGTAACCAGTAACCGGTAAACGGTAATCGGTAATCGGTAATCGGTAATCGGTAATCAGTAAACAGTATTTCAGTATTTAGTAGCCAGTAGCCAGTAGCTAGTATATAGTCTTTCCTATTACTGGCTACCAGCTGCTTATTTCAAACGTTTGCAGTGATTTTCCCCCGCATTGTGAATTCCTTAACAAACGTTTGAAATCAGGGCACTCAGCCATGTTATTGTCTCCCTTATTTTTCCGCTTGCCGTTCCTCAGGTTTTCCCATATTTCTTATCCCTACATTTGTTTAAAGCTTATCCCCGTATGAACAATATGAATCAGAAACCCCGCTTGACCTTCTGGCAGATCTGGAACATGTCGTTCGGATTCCTGGGCATACAATTCGGTTTTGCCCTTCAGAATGCTAACGTCAGCCGGATCTTTCAAACCCTCGGAGCCGATATTGAAAACATCCCGATCCTTTGGGTGGCAGCTCCTGTAACCGGTCTTATCGTTCAGCCCATCATCGGGCATATGAGCGATAAGACCTGGGGAAGGCTTGGCCGCAGAAGGCCATATTTCCTGACGGGAGCCATCCTGGCTTCCTGTGCCCTGCTGTTCATGCCTAATTCCCCTGTTCTATGGGTGGCTGCCGGCATGCTCTGGATCATGGACGCCTCCATCAACATATCCATGGAGCCGTTCAGGGCTTTTGTGGGTGATATGCTGCCTGATGAACAGAGAACAACCGGCTTTGCCATGCAGAGTTTTTTTATCGGCATCGGCGCCGTCATCGCATCAGCCCTGCCTTATGGTATGACCAACTGGTTTAACATCAGCAATACGGCGGATACAGCAGGCGTTATACCCGATTCGGTAAAATTCAGTTTTTACATCGGGGGCGCTGTTTTTCTGGCAGCGGTGCTGTGGACCGTTATCCGCACAAGGGAATACTCACCCGAACAGATCGATGCCTTTGAACGAAACGACAATGTGAAGACAGCCGAGGCACAAAGCCATAAGGAAACCTATGCAAAAAAGATCAACTATATCAGGAACGGTATTATCTGGCTGTTGGCAGGCGGAATCGTTACCTATATTATATATGGGACAAAACTGGAGAAGGAATTGTATATTCTTTCCTTGGGCCTGCTGGGATTCGGCATAATCCAGCTGATTACAGGCTGGTTCATCAGATCGGGAAAACAGAACGGGCTCGTTGAAGTGATCGAAGACCTGTTCCATATGCCCAAAACCATGGGACAACTTGCTTTTGTGCAGTTTTTCTCATGGTTCGCCCTGTTT
>CAYMJH010000025.1:0-2920 GCA_964390385.1 uncultured Bacteroidales bacterium
TGATAACAGAAAAGTGAAAAGTGAAAAGTGAAAAGTGAAAAGTGAAAAGTGAAAAGTAAACCGGTATTAACCGATCACCGGTTACCGGTTACTGTTCACCGTTTACCATTCACTGTTTCTCCCCGGCATTTTTCAAATAAACCAGGTTTCGGCTGATCAGCTCATTTCTTTGCACAACGCTCATGGCAGAGCGCATTGCATCTTCCGGCGTGTTGAGAACATAGTCCAGCAACCGGTCAACGCTGGTTGCTGCCACATGCATCCGGGTATCGGAGGAGGCATAATAGATCAGGACCTCACCATTCTTTTTCTGCACCCATCCGTTGCAAAAAAGTACATTGGACACATCTCCGATCCTTTCATCCTTTTCAGGGGCCATGAAATAGCCTCCCGGGCGGGCGATAACATGGTAAGGTTTTTTGGGGTCAGTGAGGAAAAGATACAGCACATACCGTAATCCGTCAGCGCACATCCTTACACCATGGGCCAGTTGGAGCCAACCTTTACCGGTTTTAATGGGAGCCGGACCCAATCCGTTTTTCACCTCTTTTATGGTGTGATACACCCGGTCGTCGATAATGATTTCCTTTCCGGCAAACGGTTTTTCCATGGAATCAATCAAGGCCCAGCCAATGCCTCCCCCGGAGCCGACACTGATGAATCCTTCCTGCGGCCGGGTATACAATGCGTATTTTTTCCGGTAAAACTCGGGATGCAGCACACAATTCCGCTGCTGGCCCGAACCCGAAACCAGGTCGGGCAGTCTTTCCCATTTTATGAGGTCCTTTGTTCTTGCAATACCGCAGGCTGCAATCGCCGATGAAGTATCGGCAGGCGGTGCGGAAGGGTCTTTCCTCTCGGTGCAGAATAATCCGTAAATCCACCCGTCTTCATGCCGGGTAAGCCTCATATCGTAAACATTGGTATCGGGTACGCCGGTTTCGGGCATACTCACCGGGAAATCCCAGAACCTCCAGTGATCGATGCCATCGGGACTTTCAGCTATGGCAAAAAAAGATTTGCGATCCCATCCTTCCACTCTCACCACCTGAACATACCGCCCGTTAAATTCCATCGCCCCGGCATTGAAGGTCGCGTTTATGCCGATACGTTGCATCAGAAACGGATTGGTCCCGGGATTGAGATCATACCGCCAGTGAACCGGTATGTGGCCGGGTGTGATCACCGGCCTTTTATACCTGTAGTAAATTCCGTTGAAGTTTTTTTCCACCCGTTTGTTCTTTCGGCCAATAAGCTCTTCATGTTCTTTGAACAATTGCTTCAGGCGGCTCCGGTATTCCTTTCTTTCCATAGACATCAGCGATGAGTGTTTTTTTCTCCCGGATTCGTTCGCGTCGCGCAGCATCGGGATTCCGTCAATCTTCGAGTGTGTTCCACCAGGTTTTCTTCAGGATAAAGCTGGTAATCAAAATGATCCCGATGGTTACCAGGAAGAAATTGAATTTTCTGATTACCAGGAATACCGGGAAAGCGACCAGGCTGGTTTGCCAAACGATGCCGATGAGGATATTGAACATATCCATTTTAAACCGGGTATTTCTCCTGAAATCCGGGTGTTCTTCCACTACCTTTTCATGAATGGGTTCCCAGAATCCCCAGGGCTTTACCTTGCGGTAAAAATCCTTCAGCACGGTTTCATCGGTCGGCGGGGCCATGAATGTTCCTGCCAGGCATCCGATCAGCGATACAACCAGCAGCAGCGGAAAGAAATACAGGAGGATGATATCCTGCGGAATCGAAGGAAACAGGGGAGGAAGGATGTAAGGTGACAACAGGGCCGCCGCAATGCCAAACGCCATACCCCAGAAATATCCCTGCGCATTAAAACGCCACCAATACCATTTTAAAACGTTGGCTGCCAGGTATCCGCCCCACAGGCCTGATACGATCCATTGCAAAATGGTATTGACATTCTTGGCAAAGAACCCGAAGATAACGCTGATGGCCACAACGATCAAGCCGATCAGATAATTGGTGTACTTGACCTGTTTGTTGGTTGCACCCGGTTTAATATACTTAAGGTATATGTCATTCACTACATAAGCCTGGGCTGCATTCAGGGTTCCGGCAAAAGTTCCGTTAAAGGCTGCGAGCAACCCGGCCAGGATGATCCCCATGAGCCCCACCGGGGCGAATTCATTGATGGCCGAAGGAAGGATCTGTTCAAAGTCAATATTACCCGCCATCAACAGATCGAGCTTGTCATAAAAGATTATGGCCAATACGGCAAAACCGCTGATCAGAAAATACCGCACCGGATTCAAGATAATGGAAACGAAAGCACTCATTTTGGAGGCCTCTTTGGGACTCCGGGTTGCCAGGATCTTCTGCATGTCATAATTGGGTGCGGGGCCGGCTGCACTGACGAGAATGCCTTTGAACAGCATCATGCCGAAAAACAATGAAAAAAGAGAATACCCGTCGGTGGCAATTTTTTGTTTAACTTCAGGGATAATGTTCGACCAGTCGATACCCAGCCTCGATCCGAAGAAAGGACTCGTCCAGCCATCGGGGACTATAAGCGGGTGACTGGCCACGGCGTTCATGGCTGTAACGCCAATGATAACGGAGGCTATGGTCATGATGACATATTGCAGCACATCAGCCCAGACGATACTGGTCATACCGCCAATTACGGAATAAAAGATAGCGAAGGCGGTAAAGACAATGCCATACAGGTGAGGAACAAATTCGGGATTTACATGAAAGGGAAGATGAGGAGCCACCACTTCCCAGGGAATGAATATTTCGATGAATTTTCCAAGTCCTACAAATCCATAGGCAAGAAAGCCCAGGCATGAGATCAGGGCAAAAACCACCACGATGTTATGGGCAAGACCGGCACCCTTTCCTTTGCCGAACCTGGTACCGATCCATTCAGCCCCCGTTGTCACATTCG
>CAYMJH010000025.1:2930-25810 GCA_964390385.1 uncultured Bacteroidales bacterium
CTGGTTGAATACAGGCCATAACCAGGGGATCCAGATACTTTTCAACCCGTAAACAAAAAGCAGGGTAACAAGCCACATGGTGCCCGAGATATCAAACATGCCAGAGGCATTCGAAAGCCCGAGCAAATACCAGGGAAGCTTATTGCCGCCCAGCAGATAGGCATTTTTACTTTGCTGCGCGATCTTTCTCAGCACAATACCGATAACTGCCGTAGCCGTGAGATAGGTAAGGATAATGAGCAGGTCAATGAGATGCAGTTTCATATAATTACGGGTAATGCATTTATATTCCAGGGCTTAAATATAGAAATAAAAAACAATATTCAAATTTCGGGCTCACTTATTTCATTTGCCTGAAGCGGCAACCGGCCGGTGCTGATGCAGGAATGTTCTGTTCAGGAACGGGAGGGGAATACCCGGTTGAGGACATAATTCACTGCATCAGTCAGCAGCAGCAGGTATAAAAGGGTGGAGAACATCCATATAATGGAGATATTGAACCACAGGGTATTCATTTCCTGTCCGTTGAAGATTTTTGAAGGCGTAAACATAACGGCCCTTCCGTAATTGGAAACAGGGGCCTGGTAAATGCCGTCACGGAAACGGATGAACCTGTCGCCGATCAGTTCAATCTGGTCACCATAATCGCTGTTTGTCACAATTTTTTCAAGCCTGGAATTGTAGTGATGGTTCTTAATCCTTTCAAAGCCTTCCTGTCCCATAGAATCGATGAGGTGTTCCACCAGCTGATTTTTTTGCATCAGGAATGTTTCGTGCCTTTCGTAAAAGAATAATTCGAGATAGGTAAGATAATCACGGGTTTCAGTCAGGATTTCCCGATTGATTTCCTCACTGCCTAATACCTTCAGAAATTCAAAGGGAAAAACTTCAGGTTCACCGGCAATGGTGGTCAGTTCATCCTGTATGATCCGGGTCAGCTCCCGGATGCTGTCATTACCGGGATCCATTTCGATGCACCGGCCGATCATTTTTGCCAGTTCGGGGACAAGGTAAAACGCATAGTAATTCGACCGGCTGATATTTTTATCAGCTTCCAGAAAGTTTTTCTGATAATGGTTCCCCGAAAATTGTGTGACGGCAAGCGCCTCGTAACCCCACCTTGAAACCATGAGTTCACCGATAAAAGGAACGTACTTTGTTTTTTCAAGGTTAAGGGCATGATAGGAGATGACGCCGCCGCCGAATAAAATTTGCAAAGCGATAAATACGGGGATCAGTATTTCATACAGGGATTTCAGCTTTTTCACCATGGAAGAAAACAGCAGTCCTGTCAGCACTCCAAAGCCAGCCACGCTGTATATAACGATCCAGTATTGCCACAACATCCCCGAAATTCCCATCATGGCATTTCCGATGACGGTATACAGGAAAGACTGGAGGGCAACGATGAGTAACAGATAGATGATCTTTGAATTGATATAGCTGAAACGGCTGAGCTCCAGAAATTGTTCCTTGAAAATGACGTTTCGTTCCTTGAAAATTTCCTCGGCACTGAGAATGATTCCCATGAACATGGCGACAATGACGCTGATAAAAATGTAGGCCGGGAGATTGACATTTGCGGAGAAATGAGCTACGCTGCCCTGGGGATGGCGCAGGAAAAATCCCAGGATCAGGGCAATCAAAGGCCCGCTGAGTAATGCATAGATCAGATTATTGATCCTGGAAAACTTGCATTTAAAATTCCGCAGGGAAAAGATCAGAAATTGCGTCTCAAGATTGGGAATTTTTATGGGTCTTGTCGGAAATACCGATTTTCTTGAAGCCTCCGTCTGGTCAGACCGCACTGATGCCAGATAAAGGCGATGCCATTCCTGTGGTGCGATGACCCGCTGTGGGGCCACATTCTCCTTTTGGGTCTGATGATTGACGAGGTCGATGATGGTGGATGGATCGATCACTTCAGGCTGCTGGCCGCGGATGCCGAGGTGCCTGCACAGATAAGCCGCCATTTTGCGGGATGGCCCGGTATATACGGGATATCCTCCGTCATCCAGGATCCATATGCTGTCAAAATAGTTGAAAACGTGACTTCCGACCTGGGTAATGGAGGTTATTACGAGGTTCCCTTCGAGGGTGTATTGGTGCAATATGCTGATCACTTTTGCCGAATCGGTCATGCTCAGTCCCGACAAGGCATTGTCAACCAGCAAAAGCTGTGGTTCACGGAGAAGTTCCAGGGCAATATTCAGGATCCTGCGTTGCCCAGGCTGAATATTTTTATCCAGCACGTTGCCAACAACCTTATCCCTGATGTCAGACAACAACAGCCTGGACAAGAGCCGTTCGACTTTCTCCCGGATCTCGTGACCCGGCAGGCTGCTGAAATACAAACGTGCGTTCATCATCAGATTATCGAATACCGTCAATTCATCATACAGCAAATCCTCTTCAGGAACATATCCGATGATATCTTTAAGCAGATAACGGTTTTTCTGCAGATCATAACCGTTTATTTCAATATTGCCGCCTGCAGGCCTGACCTTACCGGAGAGAAGTCTCAGCACGGTTGTTTTTCCCGATCCTTCCCTGCCCAGTATCCCTACCAGGCTGCCCGTGTGTTCCCTTGCGTTAAGGGCATGAATGATCTTGCCGGTTTTAGATGGCTTAAATTGCAGGCTATTGAGAGACAGAGAAAGGGGACGCCCGGTTTGCTGCTGAATAAAACGCTGTTTGATATCGTTATAGGTAAGGATTACCTTTTTATTATATTGAATGTGAGATCCCGGACCGATAATTTTAAACCTGCACTCAGCCAACCGGGTTCCGTCCACTTCAATCCACTCATTATCCAGGCAGCGAACAATAAACGATTGAACCGGCTTGAGATACATGGCCATCAACTGGCCCGTGAAGTTTTCAATCCCGAGCCATTTATCATCTTCCGGTTGTTGCTGGATCCTGTCATCGACCCATCTGCCCTCCAGTTTCTCTGTCTGATCAGTCTTTTCTGATGAAAAAACGAGATAATCAGGCGAGGTCACATCCGATGGGTCCTGTAAGGTCATAAAATGCCGGTAGCGATGAAAATCATCGCGGTTTATCCCCAGTTGCTGCGCTATATTTTCAACAGGCAAGGCCTTTTCAAACCATTCGAAATGAGGGGCCAGGTCAAGCAATACAATGAAGAACCGGATCTGATCAGGATATTCCATGGATTCTTTCACGTTCCGCAGTACTTCATCGGTAAGCTGCCCAACGGTTATCTCCCGGTCTGACAAGCGCCGGCTGTAATCCGACAAGGCCAGGTCAGCCATCCTTTGACTGATCTCAGGCTGGTACGATCGCAGGTGATTCATGAAAGACCCGATTTCCGCCTTGGCATCCTCACCCTTTGCGGCAGCAACATAAATAGCACAAAGCTTGATGATTTGTTTTATTACGGTCTGATCCATGAATCAGGGGCTTCTTTAGGGTAAAGTTACGGAATTTCCTCTTAAGTGAGTGCGATAGCGATTTAAGATGCAACAGGGCACCGGACTTACAAGGCCGGTTTCCTGGCGGATTATATCCAAAGTCTTCAGGGCAATAACGGCATTTTTCCCGGGATATTTTCAAAAGTTATGCCAAATTAACATTTTTTGGTGATTAAAATCATCGTATCAAAGTAAGGAAAATCATCGTTTTTTTCTTTCAGGTTCTTCAGCCATGGATTATTTTTGTTTCAGAATAAAATTAATACTAAGGATTAATTGACAGAGAGTAGATAGGAAGTACAGATTAATTTTGTTTGATAGGGTTAATTAGTTTTAGGTGGTTTGGGGTCCCGGCGAAAGCCGGGATTTTTTTTTGTCTCATCCGAAATCCTTCTGACAATGCAACAAACCTGCTGCGTTTAACGTATATTAGCCATTGGGCAAGCCGGGCAGACAGGCATTTTGCTGCCAAAAACAAGACCACTAAACCGTTACCTATGAAAAAGTTATTTTTCACCCTTTCCGCTATTTTTCTTTTTTCATTTTCTTATACTCAGCCGGGGGTCATCGTTCCTACCGGGTCGTCTCAAACCGATTTTATAAAAGCCTTCAAGGCTGTCCTGTCGGTTTCCGGCGAAGGATACCATGAATCAGGTGTCGATCCCTCGATGCATGCCGGGTACGGCGAGCATTCGGTGTACTGGACTGTTTCGGGCAGCAACAAGGGCAGTTTTATCGTTCCAGTGCCCCTGCCGGATGCCTTTTCATCAGTTTCCCGAAGCGCTTTAACTTCCTATGATTATAAAACCGCTGAGCACAGATCGGTGCAGTTTAACGCTAAGTGTGACAGGATAGCAGTTTTCAGAAGCGGTATCAGGGCCAACGACAACTCCGTTTCATGGGAGGCCATCTATTTTAGGAATTTGTTTGAAACCTGGCTCTTCCCCGATGCGGTGCAGCTCATGGATGAACAAGAGCTTACCGTCCGAGGGTTGTCAGATTCAGTTAAGATACTGGTAATTCCTTCCTGCAATTTCAAGGGCAGTGACGGAAAATTCTATATCGACCAGATCGTACTCAACCATCCCGGGCTGAAAGAAAAAATAGATCCCTTCCTCGCAGGAGGCGGGATCGTTTATGCAGAAGGCAACGGGGTTTACCTGCTCAGCAAGCTGGGTTATTTCCCGGGATCAGCCGTTGACTTTTCCAATACACTCAACAGCGGTACCGAAGGGCTGGTCTCAGTTTCCGTTGCCGATCCGTCGCACCCTGCCGGTTTCAATATTGCGGATGCCGCCAATCAGCTGTATGCCGGCACTATTCCATTCTTCAGCCAGGCGGGCATTTCTGTTATTGCCGCAGCGCAAAGTGACGGACGGCCCGTATTATTTGAAAAGATCACGGAAAACGGCGGTAGGATAATATGCAACCTGGGATTGCCGACGGCAGGAGGAATGGCTGACATGAGCCGGAACAAGCGACAGCTGCAATGGACGCTGAATGCCCTTCTGTATGGATTGTCTCATACGCTTGACATGGCAAGACACGTCACGAACCAGCTTCCTCCCAACGTGAATGCAGGCAGGAATGCCATTTCCTTTGACCGCGTTGATACTTTTGAAGTGACCGTAGTACTGCGGAATTTGGGATTGCAGGAAATGAACCAGGTTACGGTACGCGAAGCCCTGAGCGAATATGTGAGATTCGTTGAAGTGGTATCTTCGCCCGGCTCCTTCACAAAGCAGGATACTGTCCTTGTTTTCAGCGGCATAACGCTGGCGCCTAAAGAGGAAAAACAGATTGTTTACCGCCTTTGCACACCCGATCCCGATGATCCCGTGCACGAAAGGATCGACGATTACCTTTTGGATAACCAATACCTGGTTGCCTCTTTTGGGAGGGCTGTCTATCCGGAACTGCCGGCAGGAAACCGCACATACGGAAGGCAGCATGATTATGCCGGTGTGATGTTCAGCGCCCGGATTTTTGCCGACACCGATGTCAACTGGAAGAACTTCCTGGGTCTTTATTATCAGCCTTTCAAAGTATTCATGATCATGGAAAACAAGCAGCGGACCCCGGCTGAAGAAACCGTTTACACCCAGTACATACCCAGGGATGTCCCGTTTTACTGGAGTGACGGGTCACTGAATATCCCCATCCTGAAAACCCCCGGCGGCAAGTTCATCGATGTGCTGAAAGGCAGCATTGACGAGGATAAACCCGAATATGACATAGATTCGGATGGCGATCCTGATGCCTGGCTTGATACTTCATCCATATACCCTAAAGGCTATACCATTGCCGAGGAGGAAGTGTACTGGGCCAACCCCTGGAGCCACCTGAAACCGGGATTTGACCAGATCGTTTATGAAGACATTGACCACGACGGGATGCGTGCACAGGATACGGACGGAGACGGCGTTGTTGATGTTGAAGAACCGGGTGACAGGATCAGGGTTTGGAAAGTGACCTGGAATATCGGCGAGGTCAAGGGATATGAGTATTTTGATCCGTATTGTTCCTATGAGATATGGGTTGATCCGCCCGACCTGGTGGCTATGGCTGCCGGCGTGGGATTTGCTCACGGAACAGTGCCATCACCGGTAGGCGGTATGTTTTATCCCTATACGGAGGAGATCGCAAGCGCTGACTTGTCAGACACCACATGGCAGCACTGGATGGAACGTGATGATGACGGGAATGTGATTTGGAAACAGTTCATTTACCAGCGCCTCGGTAATTATGAGGGCTATACCTTCATCGATACCCTGGCCACCGGATACCAGATGAAGCCAACCGACAGTTGTGCGGGGACTACACCGCAACCCCACAATGAGTTCATCGCAGTATTGTCACTGGGCGGCGAGGAAATTGATATGTTTCACCCCGTACCTTCCCAGAGCATGTATTCGAGAATAGATTACAAGACCATTTTCAATGAAGACAGGATCACGCCGATCCGCACTACCTATACATACTGGGCTCCACTGCCAAATCCTCTTCAGTTTGAATACCTGTCAAACAATTTCACAATTCACGACAGCCTGGGGAGGGCTATCAACTATCTTCCGGCTCACGGCAAGGCCAGACTCACCTTTGATATTGATGCCACCACCGAGTATACCTATTACTGGATAAGAAACGTAGGTTATGACGTCGATTTCAACGACCCGTCGCTGGCCATGGATGGAGTGGACCATTACGGCGACGGCGTTTTCGGATATTTTATTTATGACATACCGAAGGGCATGGGCGGATACAGCATCACCCTGCCCCGCAATGAAGACGGCAGTTATGCCCTCGACTCCATTATTGAAGTCAACGGGGCGCCTTTCCAACCCTGGATCTCCAATCCGAATACCGGCAATGCTATAGAGATATGGGAAGATCCCTTTGAATACCACATTTACCTTCCTCAGGTGCTGATCCCTCCTGCGCTTGACGATGACAATTTTGACGGCAAAGACGACTGGATCGACGACCGGGGCGACCGGTTCTCTTCCAAAACCGGATTCCTGCACGATGCTTTCATGCCCGGGAACGGGGAAGACTATCCGGATTATCCGTCGGTACCTTTTACGGATGATATTTATGGTACGGTAAGCTCAGGCTGGTATAACGGCACTGACAATGCATACGGCGACGACTTTTTTGAAAAACCGGGTAAGACGCATTTCCGTATCCATGCCAATTTCGAAGGGAAAGGCCGTGAAGGCCCGCTTGAGATCAGCAAGGGAGGAACACTGGTGGTGGAAGAGATCTTCGGCGGTTCGCCCTGGGTGATCTTTTCTCATGTGCTTTCATCTTTTGCAAAAGGGACTGACATAACCATTGAATCTGAAGCCCTTCCTTCCATGGTCCGCTATGGAACGGATACGCTTTATATCCGCCACCATGTCCTGGATGAAAATGAGCCCCACCGTTTTGACGGAAAATTTGATCCCTGGCACCTGTCCTTTGGACACGGTGAATCAACCGTGACAACAATGGTGGGCGGCAAGGATCCATGCAGCCTGCTCGAACCGGCCATTTCGATGTCATCCATCATGGATCCCTCGAGAGATCAAAAGACCCTTACCCTGATTCCCGATCCGGATATCACGATCCCTGAACTGAGCGAATATCCGAAGACGGTGACGGGGACGTTCTTCGAGGTCAGGATCGAGGTCATGAACGGTACGGATGACAACTGGAAGAATACGACGCTTACACCCCTGATCCCTGAAGAACTTGGCAGTACCTCGGTTGAAATGAGCTACGTAGCCTATCCGCGCCCGCTGGTACCCGGTGACGATATCGGCACCTTCGAGGCCGGCTGGCGCTTTAACCAGCCCGAAGGAGAAGTGCTGGTCAGGCCGGGGAATGCCCTGCCGCTGATACAGCCTTCCCGCAGGGCTTATTTTATCTTCCTGTTTAAAATTGACCAAACACTGGTCAACGGGATCTATGAGATCGGCTTTGAACTGAACACCGAAAGGGAGTATTACACCCTTGAAAGCAAAGGCAGTTACAGCTGCGAAGTGCCAAATGCCATGATCTGCATCGTCGATAAAAATGAAAATGGCATGGTGCGGGATTTTCAACCCTTCATCATACAGGAGGCGGGATTGAAACAACTGGAAGTTGCCGGAACAGGGAATCTTGCCTTCACAGGTGATGTGAGATGGGCTGCTGAAGAAGTTACACCCGGTGATTTCAATTCCATGAACAGGAAACTGCCGGCTTCCCCGGCAGGAAATACGGAAACCATCGATCTGTCATCTTTTGATCCGTTCCCGCTGGTCGATATGACCGGATTCTACGTGATGCAGAAAGCGGTTGTGAACAGCCACAATACCGGTGAAAAACTCAGGGTCGTTTCAGGTGAGAGCCTGCTGTACCATGACAAGCTTATAGGGGAGCTCACGGCGTTGCATGGCCCGTTGAGTGTCACACCCGTGGGACCAAGACTGGTGATCGACAAGCGCATATACACGGTCAACGGCTACCGGATTGAAGATACACTGGCTTTTGTACCCGACCGCGAAGTTTTTCTCGTGACCTTGTTCGAGGTGACCAACACCGGTAACGATATTTCCTCGCATACCCTGGTGGAGGTAAACCCGGGCAGATTTTATGATCCCCTGGCCGACAGCCTTCCTGAGGGCGCAACACTGACGGATGGCCGGATTATGCTGTCCCTCGGCGCACTGGTCCCCGGTGAAATGAAAAAGGTATACCTGCATTTCAGGTTGAAACAGGATATCAGGGATAAGACAGACCTGATGAAACTGATCGCCTCCTCTGAGGTCAGCTACACAGGCACATCCATCGATGCTTCCTATGGATATCAGGATAACAGCCCGGTGAATTTTGGTATTCACGATTTTCAGCTGTATGCTGTAACTTCCAGCGTCGATGGCCGCCAGGTGATGATGCAGGTTTCAGCGGTAAACAGGGGGCTTCCCGCTGCCGGTGTTGCCCTGCGCATCTATCCCATAGTGGGTGGCGGTATTGCAGAGCTTCCGCTGGCTGAAGTAATTGCCGACTCCGTAGATACCTATGGAGAGATTGTGCTGGACGGGGATTATATCCTGCCTGCCGGTGAGGAGGTTGAATTCCTGGCCATCGTTGATGACGGCGATTTCACAATTGAAGTGTTCGAAAGCAATAATCAGCTGAGGTTCAGGGCAGGGGAGAGTTCAACCGGCACAGAACCGCTCACCGGTGAAAGCAGAACGCTGCTGCAGGCATACCCGAATCCTTTCAGCGACGTTCTGTACATAAAATACTGCCTGGCAGAGCCGGTATCAGATCTCATCATTTCCGTGCTGGACATGAACGGAAAAATGGTCCATAAGATGGCCGGGATGCCTTCCGGTGCAGGTATGCATGTGCTGGGCTGGACGGCGAACGGCCTGAGAAACGGACTTTATATGGTTTCAATTGAGGGCAGGGATCAGCGCGGTGGAGCCTTTCGTGAAGAAATGAAGCTGCTGCGCGCCGGATATTGATGAAAATGCTTACGTCAAGGGTAAAAACAGGCCTGATGCTTCTTTCCGGCTTCCTGTCTTCTGCCGGCTTTGCACAGGTTGATTTCATCGTCCCCGACACGGTGTGCATACGTGATTCAATGCAGGCCGTGAACCTGTCGAGGGAGGCCTCCACCTATTACTGGAACTTTTGTTCAGGAGACCTCGCTTATGTCCCCGAAGGCCAAAATCTTACTGACATCGGACAGGTGAACGGTCCCTCTTTCATCGACATCATTAAAACGCCCGAAGGATTCTATTCCTTTATTACCAATCATGTTGATGGTTCGGTTACCCGTAACTTTTTCGGGAACAGCCTGCTCAATGACCCGGTTTCTGTGAACCTGGGAAGTGCAGGTGGCATTGACCACCTGGAAGGCATCCAGGTAATTGAGGACGACGGCCATTGGTATGCTTTTATAACGGGAGGCATCGGTGCTGAGTCTTCCCTGATCCGCCTGGATTTCGGCACCTCTCCTGCCAATACACCCCTGGTTGAGAATCTGGGCAATATCGGCGACCTGTCATATCCCATTGACCTGTTCATGTATAAAGATGATGGTGGTTGGACCGGACTCACCGTGAATTACACCACCGGCACCCTTACGCGGTTTGTTTTCAACCAGGGCCCCGGCAATCCGCCCGAAGGCGAAAATCTCGGTAATCCCGCTGAGATGAACAAGCCATGCGGTCTGCATGCCATAATCGAAAACGGTAACTGGCTGGTATTTGTGACCAATTTTGGCTCGCATACGATTTCACGGCTTGATTTTGGCAATTCACTGCTGCATATGCCGACAGGAACAAATATAGGGGGATCAGGCACCCTCTCTTCACCCTTCGACCTGACGATGATAAGGGATTGCGAACGTATTTTCGGCCTGGCAGTGAATCATTATGACGGTGAACTGGTCAGGCTGGATTTCGGCGATGATATCTATGCAGCCCCGGTATTCCGGAATGTGGGAAACATCGGCGGCATGGTACAGCCTCATGGCTTGTCCGAGGTTTTCAGGGACAAGGATGTATTGTACGTGCTGACCGCGAATATCAACAATACCCTTACCAGGATGTATTTTCCGCCTTGTGACAATGCCTCCCTCTCCTCGTCAACCGACCGCAATCCTCCCAGGCTGACCTATAACCAGCCGGGTGAATACAATGTATCCCTCATGCTGGATGAGGGATTGCCGACCCAGGAAGTAGGGTGCCGCCATATCGTCGTTTTTGACAATCCTGTCGTTACCCTGGGAAACGATACCACCCTGCTTCCCGGAACAACCGTCACCCTGGGCCCGGGTGACGGATACAGCCGGTATGCGTGGACAACAGGAGAAACGACCGCATCCATTCAGGCCAGTCACCCCGGGGAATACGGTGTGGAGGTTACCGATTCAAACGGGTGTAGCTCATCGGCGACCATAACCGTCTCTATGGAGCTGCATATTCCGAAATTCTTCACCCCAAACGGTGACGCCTATAACGATACATGGGAAATTGAATATTTCAGGATCAATCCCGGTGCAACCATCGAGATTTTCGACCGGTTCGGAGTCAGGATCACCTCATACCGCGGCCATGAGCCGGGATGGGACGGAACCTTCCGGGGCAGTCCCGCCAAATCGGATTCGTATTGGTACGTGATCGTTTTTGATGACGGCTCAAAGACCGAAACCGGGTACGTGACCATTGTAAGGTAGCATGAGAACAATCATTCTGTTGACCGGCCTGGCAGTATGTGCTGTCGCAAGAGCCCAGGAACTGCAGGTTCTTAACCAGTATTTTACCGAATCTGAGATCCTGAACCCTGCATTTACGGGAAAGGAAAACTGCCTTGCTGTAAGTCTTTCGGATTATCATCAATGGCTCGGGATGAAGGCATCGCCCAATACGCAAATTGCCTTTGCCAGGGGTCGGTTTGCTTTCCCCCGGGCCTTGAATTACCATGGATTGGGCATATGGATTACGCGGGATCAGAACGGATCGTACCGCAACCTGGAAACGGACCTGGTATATGCCTACCATGTGAAGCTTCCGGGGACAGGAAAGACCTGGCTGTCCCTAGGATTTTCCGCCGCCATCGACCAGGTGACGCTGGACGAAAGGGATTTTTATAACTACACCGGTGATCCGGCCATCAGCGGCGCACGGTTAAGTGCCTGGAATCCCGACCTGAGTGTGGGAATTTCATTGTATAACCAGTTGTTTTTCGGTGGAATTGCGGCTTTTAACCTGCTTCCGGTCATGTCTTTTGTATCCGATCCGCAGACAGCAGACAGGAACCGAAGACTGTATGCTTTGGTTGCCGGATTGAGCAGGAATACCCGGTGGTCAGAGCTGCAACTGGAGCCTTCGGTTGTATTTCAGTACCAGGAAACCCGGTACGGGCGCCTGGACCTGAACCTGAAAGCATTGTACCGGGAGGCCCTCTGGATCGGATTGTCTGCACGGCAGACCCTCACCGATGAATTGGCTTCCGGACTGGCACTGCTGCCATCGGTGGGAGTCAGCATCGGCCCGTTTGAGATAGCCTATTCCTATACCTTGGGATTCTCAACCATACAACGGCACAATTACGGATCGCATGCGCTTGCCCTGCGATGGAAAAGCTGCCGGGAAAGCAGGGGAGCGTTGCCGTGCCCGGCGTATTACTGAAAGGTAAGCGGTAAACAGTGAAAAACGAAAAGTGAAAAGTGAAAAGTGAAAAGTGAAAAGTGAAAAGTGAACAGTAACCTGTAACCGGTGGTTTTGGATTTCGGATGATGTGCTTTAGTAAATGTATGATAATCAATGATATAAATAATGACGCAAATCATCGCTATGGGTAACAAGAATCACCGCAATTTACTGGAACTTAACTGGTTTTTAGGCGTATATTTACATAGAAATTGAAACAAAAGCAAAGCGACAAAAGATAAAGTTTTTCATAGTTTTATTTTGGGTTTAGTTAGTTTGGGTTAACAATCAGTGATTTTTTCAAGATTTCGGTTTGATAGGGTTTAATTAGTTTTAGGTGTGGGATGCCCCGGGTTCTGAAAAGTTCCCGGGGCTTTGGTTTTTAATGAAACTCAGATTTCAGGAGTGTACCCTTCATTTCATTCCTTCCATTGTTTATTTTTGTATTTTTGCTTTCCAAATCAATAACTCTCATCATGAAAATCATAACAAAACCTTTTGGAAAACTGCCCGATGGAAGGACCGTACAGCTTTTTCATCTGTCCAACGACCATAACATGTCCGTGGAAGTGATCAATTACGGCGGAACGGTTACTTCAATCAACGTACCTGACAGGAACGGAAAGACAGAAGATGTCATCATCGGATTCGATGATCTTGCAGGATTCCTTCAGGACACATCTTACATCAACGCATTGATCGGAAGGGTAGGGAACCGCATCGGCAATGCGCAGTTTGAACTGGATGGCAAACTTTATAAACTGAATGCCAACGAAGGTAAAAATCAACTGCACGGTGGCATCAACGGTTTCCATAAGGTGCTGTGGGATGCTGTTCCGGTGGAGAAAAGTGATGAGGCGGGTGTTGTTTTCAGTTATCAAAGCAGGGATATGGAAGAAGGTTATCCCGGCAATCTCAGTGTTGAAGTGCAAATGCTGCTCAACAATGAGAATGAAATCAGGATCGTTTATCATGCGAAAACCGATGCTGCCACCCATGTCAATCTCACCCATCATGGCTATTTCAATTTAACCGGCGGTAAAAGGGATGTCCGCGACCACGTTTTAAAACTCTATGCCTCGCAGTATACCGAAACGGATCAGGAACTGATTGCAACCGGAAAGATACTGCCGGTAAAGGGCACCGATCTTGATTATACTGCTCCGGTGAAAATAGGTGCAAGAATCGACCGTACCAAGGGATATGATCTGAATTATGCAATTGACAAAAAAGCCGGAGAACTGGCCCTGGCGGCTGAAATTTATGATCCAGGCAGCGGTCGTGTTATGAAGACATATACCGACCAGCCGGGTGTGCAGCTGTACACGGCGACTCATTTTGACGGCAGTGTAACCGGTAAGAAAGGAGCCAGGCATATTCAATATTTTGCATTTTGCCTTGAAACCCAGCATTTCCCTAATTCACCCAATATTCCTCATTTCCCCTCCACCGTGCTAAGGCCGGGTGAAAAATATGATCAGACGACGGTTTACAGGTTCGAAACCAGGAAGGATTAACACCGGAAACACATTGCCGGATTGATTGTCATAATAACAAAGGAACCATGCCGTTTTTACAGGTGCTCCTATTCATAGCGGGTTTAATGCTTACGGAAGCCATGGCAGGCGGTGATAACGGTACAGCCGTTGCAAAGGAGGCAGGGATGCCGGCCGTTGCCTATGATCAACGAATGGACCTGTATGATGTGCTTTTCTATAAAATCGACCTTGAGATTGCCGATACCTCCACTTACCTTTCAGGATCCGCTTCTGTTTTAATAAGGATCCTTGACAGGCCGGTGAATGAACTGGTATTTGACCTGCTTTCCGACCTCACCGTCGATTCGGTATTGCTGGCCGGCAAGGCCGTATCATTCAGCCACTATAACGACCAGCTTGTTGTGACGCCGGGAGCGGAAATGCCGTCAGGTGAAATCCTCCTGGTGACGGTGTTTTACGCCGGCCTCGGTACACAAAAACAATGGATCTCAGGGATCTACAATACCAGGCAGGACCTGTGGAATAAAAGGATCACCTGGACGCTTTCAGAACCTTTTGCCGCCCGCAACTGGTTTCCCTGCAAACAGGTGTTAACCGACAAGGCAGATTCAGCCTGCATCTTCATCACCACCGACAGCACGCTGAAGGCAGGATCAAACGGTCTGCTGACAAATACCACGGCCTTGCCGGGGGGCAGGGTGAGATATGAATGGAAAACGCTTTATCCCATTGCCTACTACCTGATATCTTTTGCCGTGGGGGATTATGCTGATTACAGTTTTTACGTCCGCCTCCCAGGAAGGGATGATTCCCTGCTGGTGCAAAATTACATTTATGACACCTTGCCTTTTTTCGAACAGTACAAAGACGACATCGACAAAACAGCTGACCTGCTGAGGCTTTATTCGGAACTGTTCGGGACCTATCCCTTTCATGCAGAGAAATACGGGCATTGCATCGTTCCTTACGGAGGGGGCATGGAACATCAGACCATGACCACCCTGGGCAGTTTCTATTTTCTCCTCGTTGCCCATGAACTGGCCCATCAATGGTTTGGCGATTATGTTACCTGCGGCAGCTGGCAGGATATATGGATCAATGAAGGTTTTGCTAGCTATGCCGAATACCTGGCCTGTCAATACCTTCAATCGCAGATCCAGGCGGATCTATGGATGGCCGAGGCCCATGAACTGATCCAATCGGAGAGCGGCGGTTCTGTATTTGTCCCTGAGGCTGATGCCGGCAACGAAGAACGGATTTTTGACTATAGGCTGTCTTATAAAAAAGGAGCTGCAATACTGCATATGATCCGTGGCGAGATGCAAAATGATTCGCTTTTTTTTGACCTGCTCAGAGAATTTCTGAACCGTTATAAGAACGGTGTGGCCCTTGGAAAGGATTTTCAGCAGATCGTGGAGGAAAAAACAGACAGGGATTTCACCACTTTTTTTGGGCAATGGTATAATGGAACCGGATATCCTTCCGTTACGGTGAACTGGAAACACGAGCATGATACTCTTTTTATGGTTACATTCGTTGAATTTTCGGCGACAGAGCCCCCTGCCTTCGACATGCTCACCGGTTACAGGATTATGCTGAGTAACAGGGACACGACGATATACAAAAGGCTTGACAAACGGTATGATGAATGGAAGGTCTACCTGCCGGGCCATGCCAAAAACCTCAGGGTGGATCCCGACGGATGGCTGCTGCTCAAAGTGGCCGGCGTGAATAATCTGTCGAAGCGCGAACCGGGCAGCAATTTTTACCTGGCTCCGAATCCGGCCGGGGACCAGTTTAAGATATACTTTGAAGACAAGGTGCCCGAAGCCAGTATCTATATCATTGATTCGGTCGGAAAGATCCTTTTCACCGAAAAAACCGGCGATTTTCCCCTGACGATCGATCTCAAGGGTTACCGGCCGGGTTCCTATATTGTTTTGGCGCGGTATGCAGACCGCACCTTTACGGAGAAATTCATTGTTTATCCCCGGTAATGGGAAAGAACCAGTAACCGGTAATCGGTAACCAGTAACCGGTAACCGGTAATCGGAAAACCAGTAACCAGTAATCCGTTAACTTCTGAAAATGAAAAAAACAGCCCTTTGGATATGCCTGGAGATCCTGATGACCCTGTCGCTGACAGGACAGGAGCCCGCTTCCAAATCCAAGAAAGCCATTGACTATTATAACAGAGGGCTCCAAAGCTTTACCGTGAATGATTACCGGGCTGCGGAAGGATATCTGAAAAACGCCGTCAGCGAGGATTCCGCATTCATTCATGCCTGGCTGGTACTCGCGGAAGTTTATGAAGACTGGAAAAAGCCTTTAATTGCCATCGCCACATACCGGAGAGCCGTTCGGATCAATCCGGGTTTTTATCCCTATGCCCTGGTGAAACTGGCCGGCCTGGAATACAGCCAGGCTCAGTACAGCGAAGCGCTTGAACATTACAGGCAGTTCCTGGCCATGCCGGGCAGCAAAAATGAAAAGCATATAGAGAAATCAAAGGATGGGATTGCCCGCTGCAACTTCTCAATGGATGCAGTCGGAAATCCGGTTGATTTTCAACCGGTCTCCCTTGGCCCTGCCATTAACACAACGGAAGACGAATACTGGCCAAGTCTTTCGGCTGATGAGCAAACCCTGGTGATAACGCGACTCGTTAAAAGCATTTACGGCGGGGGAAAAAAACAGGAAGATTTTTACATCAGCATAAGGTCGGATGAAGGATGGGGACCCCTTACCGACGCAGGTTATCCGCTGAATTCTCCCGATAATGAAGGGGCTCAGTCCATTTCTGCCGACGGCAGACTGATGGTTTTTACCGGCTGTAATCGTAAAGACGGTTTCGGGCGATGTGATCTTTACCTTTCCAGGCAGGCGGGAGATCATTGGACCATCCCTGTGAATATAGGCAGTCCTGTAAACACAAACTATACCGAAACACAGCCTTCCCTTTCGGCTGACGGAAGAACTTTGTATTTTGCCAGTGACCGGCCCGGGGGAAAGGGATATGTGGACCTGTGGGTCTGCCACCTGGAGGATGACGGCAAGTGGACAAATCCTGTTAACCTGGGGGATACGGTGAATACAGAAGGGAATGAAATGTCACCTTTTATTCACCCCGATGGACGAACCCTGTATCTCGCGTCGGATGGGCACCTGGGACTTGGAGGATACGATCTTTTCGTATGCAGGCTCGACAGCAACGACCGGTGGATGAAGCCTGAAAACCTGGGATATCCCATCAATACCAATAAGGATGAATTCGGTCTAATCGTGAATCCTTCAGGCAACCGTGCATACTTTGCTTCCGATATCGGGGAGCAAAGCGGCCGTGATATATATTATTTTGATCTGCCGGTAACTGCCAGGCCAAATCAGGTCTCATTCATGAAGGGCATCGTGTACGATAAGGAAACACAGCAAAGGCTTCGGGCTGACTTTGAGCTTATTGACCTCAGTACCCGCATTGTCAAGGATCGGTCACAGTCTGACAGCATAACCGGGGAATTCATTGTTTGCATCCCCGTCGACCGGAATTATATGCTTAATGTATCAAAAAGAGGCTATCTCTTTTATTCAGAGAACTTTTCCATGACAGGGATCTTTTTGTCCGATAGGCCTTTTCTCAAGGATATTCCCTTGAATCCTCTCAAGGTTGGCGAGATAGGCGTTTTAAGAAATATTTTCTACGAAACTGATTCCTATGCACTGAAGGAAGAATCTGTTGCCGAGCTTGACAAACTGGCCAGATTGCTGACGGAAAATCCACAGGTTAAAATTGAGATCAGCGGCCACACCGATAATACCGGCACCGCCGAATACAATCTCAGACTTTCCGATAGCCGGTCGAAAGCCGTTGCTGATTACCTCATCAGGGCTTCCATTGCGACCGACCGACTGGTCTGCCGGGGCTATGGACTGACCAGGCCTGTTGCCGACAATGATACCGAGGAGGGCAGGGCCCTGAACCGGAGGACGGAGATTATGATCCTGGAACAGTAACAAGTGACAAGTGACAAGTGACAAGTGACAAGTGACAAGTGACAAGTGACAAGGGACCCACCCTCACAACATTTCTCTCTCGTTTCAAAACCAGTCCGGTAATTATCCGTATAAATTGTAAGCAAATTCGCCCGTGAAAAGATTTTTGTCGTAAATTTATTATTGTCTATTGTCTTTCATATTTTATCTTCTGTCTTATAATAATATGTCTAACAGAAAATTGTTACAACATGAAAAAATCAGCATTAATGGCCCTTTGGTTTTTATCAGGCGCTTCCATGTTTGCCTGGGGAGGAGAAAAGATCCCGGAAAACCTGTTAACGGATTTTACTTCGACTGACTGGCCAACGGTGTTGCAGGCAAAGGAAGATATCGAGAACCTGGAAGTGGCAGGTATCCCGCAGCTTATGACGTTACTGGATGATTTTTCCATCCGTAAGCTTAAAAATACGGGCGATCTGATCTATCCCGGCGCGGAAAGGTTCTATGGTCATGGTCAGATTGTTGATTACAGTATTGATGAGGTTGCCATAAGGGCTGGTTGGCTGATCGAAGAAATCGCCTTTCAGAATTTCGGTTTTACCGGTTATCATTTGCCCGAGGAAGAACTCAGCGGTTTTATTGAATACAATTTCCCTGATTATTGTGAGAATTCACGCAACAAACAGGGATTGAAAAAGATGGCTGTCCCTGAAAAGCGCAAGCTGATCCGAACACTCAGCATCAAAAAGGCACAAAGCTGGTGGAGGCAACAGTCTGAAGGCTGGACCCGCCTTAATGCGCTGGTCAGCGCATTGCAATCAGCTGACGAAAAGCGCCAGGTCAAGGCATTATTTTATATCAGGAACGGGAGAACAAGGTGCACCGGATTGACCCGGGAATTTTACCAGGCAAATCTGGAAGAAATCGTCAGGGCATTATCCAAGGCCGATCTGAAAAGGGTCTCGGAAAATGCAAAACTCATCATGCTCGACATGGATTATGAATGGCTTGAGATGAAATCGGCTAATCCGAGTTCATAACTTGATTTTGATACTCTGTCACTTTGTTTTAACTTTGCGATAAATCATGCGCGTATGAGAAGAAAAATCTTTATCGTTGCATTGCTGGCAGTTTTTTTCGGTTTAAACACCGTCCTGGCCCAAAAGGAGATCTTCATAAAGCAGATTGAATTCAAGCTTGAAAAGGTCAGCGAAGTTGACTATGAAAATGAGTATTTTATGACCATGAAGCTGAACAAGGGCTCGAATTACAAGTTCAAGATCACCAATCACAGGGATAATTTTGCCGGCAAGGCGGTTATAGAGCTCATGGATGCAGACAACCTGATTTTGACCAATCAAATCAGTGATAAATATTTCGAGACGGTAGGCTTTGTATGTAATAAAACAGCTTTTTATGACATCCTGGTAAAATACAAGGATAAGAAGCCGGGCAATTCTGTCATCGATATTGTTATCCTGCAGTGAAAGATCTAAAAATAGACCAGCGACAGCACGGTCACCGCGACTATCATATACAAAACCGTTAAGGGAAGTCCGATTTTCAGAAAATCACGAAAAGTATATCCTCCCGGGCCCGATACCATGAGGTTGGTTATGTAACCATGAGGAGCAATGAAAGTGCAGGCTCCTGCATAGGAAACGGCAAGGACAAAAGGAACGGGATCCACCCCCAGTTTATGGGCAACGGAAAGGGCCACCGGAAATGTCATGGCGATGGCTGCCTTTGAGGTGACGGTTCCGACCAGTATGGCCGTTAGCAGGTAGATACCCGACAAAACGCCGGCTTTTCCCATCGGCAAAAAAACAGATATCATCCCGTTGGCGATAATCGAGGCCACTCCGGATTTCATCATGGCTGTTCCCAACGCCAGTGACAATACCACCAGCAGGGCCAGGTTATAATCAATGCTGCCTGATATCTCTTTTGGGCTGGTGACTTTCATCATCATGGATAACAGCATCATGAGGATGACTCCCATGACCAGGGAAATGACATGCAGGGCAGCCAGCATTATTACGAGCAGAATGCCCCCTATCAGCAGGGCGGTTTTCCATCTCTCAAGCTTCAGGTATTCCTTTACTTTCGAAATAAAATAAAAGTCTTTCGTGTCAGCGGTCCGGCTCAAAAAATCTTCGCCGGTAAATAACAACAGCACATCTCCCGCTTTCAGTTCAGCATTGCCCAGCTTGCCTTCAATCCGCTCTCCGTTGCGGTGCACTGCAATGATGGCTGCATCGTATTTGCCCCTGAAATTTGAATCGCGGACGCTCCCGTCAATCAGTGAGGAATTCTGTGAAATGACCACCTCAACCACTTCGGCCTTTTTCATCTTGGTAAGCATGCCGATCTCGGGAAGCACCAGTCCCGAATTGGATGTGATCAGATCGGCGATGATCCTGGTCTCGCCGGTGAAGATCAGAATGTCACCTTTATCAAGCATCACATCGGAAGGGACCGAAGTGATCTTGAATGATTTCCTGAGGATGCCGACCAATTCCAATCCTTTGATTTCATTAAGCCCGGTTTCTGCAACCGTTTTTCCGATGAGATGTGAATTGGCCTTGACCTTTGCTTCAACCACATATTCGCGGTCATGCGTTTGCAGATCATCTGCAATGGCCTTCCTCGAAGGCAGCATCCACTTGCCCGCCACGATAAGGTAAAGGGCCCCCAGGAGGATCATGGGCACTCCTACCCAGGCAAAATCGAATATTTCCAGGGCAGGCATGTCTGGAAGAAGGGTTTGTTCTTCCACCATACTGTTGACGATCATATTGGTCGATGTCCCGATCAGCGTTGCGGCCCCTCCGAGCATGGCGGCATAGGATAGCGGTATCAGCAGTTTGGAGGGATATACGTTATTCCGCTTGGACCAGCCATGGACATATGGCAGCAGCACGGCTACCAGCGATGTATTGCTTAACAGGGTCGAGAAAGCGGCTACGAACATCACCATCCTGCCTGAAAATCCACGGTAGGTTTTGACTTTTCTGAATATCCGGTCGAAGGTGTTTTCAATGAAACTGGTTTTCCGAAGCATCTCACCGAAAAGCAACATGAGGATTACCACAGCCACCTGTTCATTTCCGAAACCGGAAATGATTTCAGCAGGGGTGAGCACACCAAAAACGCCCAGGAAGATAATCCCGATCAGAAAAGTAAAGGAAATGCCCAGGATCTTATTAAAAAGCGAGAAAAGTATGAAGGCAAGGACAATGAAAACCAGTATAAGGTCGGGACTTATCATGCGCCAGATTGGATTCTTCGGTTGTTAAAGCACAATTTTATATTAACCCAGCGAAAGTAACAAATTTATCAGCAGCAGGGAGGGGGAATGGGAAAAAATGTGGAAGGGTGGAAAGGTGAAAAGGTGGAAAGGTGATAAGACTAGGAGACTAGAAGACCAGAAGACCAGAAGACCAGAAGACTTACCGCCTGCACGACTCCTCCGTTATCGCAAAACTTTTAAAATCAGCGGGAATTGTCTATTTTTAGGACAAAATGAAAATCTTATGAATTCGTTAACCAACCTTCATCCATCGCTGATCTGGCAGTATTTCAGTGAAATCCTGCAGATCCCCCGTCCCTCCGGCAAGGAAGAAAAAATAGGGAGATATGTAATTTCCATTGCTAAAAAACACGGATTGGAGTATAAAAAGGATAAGGCCGGCAACATACTCGTTAAAAAAAAGGCAAGCCGGGGCTTCGACAAACTTCAACCGGTTTGCCTGCAAAGCCACCTCGACATGGTTTGCGAGAAAAACGGCAGCAGCCTGCATAACTTCGACACGGATCCCATTCATGCCTATATTGACGACGGATGGGTTAAGGCCGGAGAAACAACCCTGGGTGCCGACAATGGTATTGGAATTGCCGCGCAGCTGGCTCTCCTGACAGATCCTGAAGCTGAACACGGGCCGGTGGAATGTCTTTTTACCGTGGATGAGGAAACCGGACTAAACGGTGCCAAATGCCTTGAGAGTGATTTTTTTGACAGCCGTATCCTGATCAATCTCGATTCGGAGGATGAAGGCGAGTTGTTCATAGGCTGTGCCGGGGGAATGAATACCCTCGCCACCCTGAAATACAAATCCAAAAATCCCCCTGCGGACAGCCAGTCATACCGGATCGCAATCAATGGTTTACTGGGAGGTCATTCGGGAACCGATATCCATAAGGAGCGCGGTAACTCCATCAAGATACTGAATGAAATTCTGTGGGAGGCCAGAAATCGCTTTGATATGCGACTTGCCGTGTTTGAAGGGGGCAATCTCAGGAATGCAATTCCCCGTGAAGCCTATGCCATTATTGTTATACCCGGGAAATATGTGGATGTTTTCGGGGAATATTTTCGGGAAACGACTAAAAAATTGTCCGCCATGATCAGGGTACAGGAACCTGATTTTTCAATTACCCTGGATGAAACAGAAAAGCCTGCCCGTATCATGAAGAAAAAGCCCCAGGAAAAACTGCTGAATGCCATCTATGTTTGTCCCCATGGCGCCATGGCCTGGAGTAAGGTCATGCCCGACCTTGTTGAAACTTCAACCAACCTGGCCTCGGTAAAATTCCAGTCCCCGAATTCCATCCTTATCACCACCAGCCAGCGAAGTTCCGATAACCTGGCAAAGCAGGCCGTTGCCAATAAGGTAAGGAGCACTTTTAAACTGGCCGGGGCAAAAGTGGAACATTCCGAAGGCTACCCGGGATGGAATCCCAATCCTACCTCTGCCATTTTATCGATAACGGAGCGATCTTACAAAAAACTGTTCGGAGAGGCACCAAAGGTGAAAGCCATGCATGCAGGCCTGGAGTGCGGGCTGTTCCTGGAAAAATATCCCAATCTCGATATGATCTCGTTTGGCCCTACCATTCTTGATGCGCACTCACCGAATGAAAGAATGAATGTTGAAACTACGGCTAAATTCTGGCAACTGCTGTTGGAGGTGATGAAGAATATACCGATGTTGGAAAGGTAACCGGTATTCAGTAACCGGTAATCGGTAATCGGTAATCGGTAATCGGTAATCGGTAAGCGGTAATCGGTAAGCGGTTTCTCATTCAGTTTCTTCGAAGTCTTCCTTGGCAACGCCGCAAACCGGACAGACCCAGTCGTCAGGTATATCTTCAAAAGCTGTTCCGGGTGCGATCCCCCCGTCGGGATCGCCTTCATATGGATCATAGATGTAACCGCAGATTAGGCATTTGTATTTTTTCATGGCGCTATATTAGAGATT